>NZ_NKHR01000038.1:0-13732 GCF_014467285.1 Xenorhabdus sp. PB62.4
TTAGGAATATCAGGTGCGGAACTCATCGAGGCGCGGGCATCCTTGCCCATAGTGACGCCGGATAGATTTAAGCAAGCCCATCATAAATCAAAATCAGTGTTGCAAAAACGGGGGTGACCATAGATTTTTATACTTAAAATAATTTGGCCTTTTACAATCATCCCGACTGAAACAGAGAGAAACTCACTGTCTTTATGTAATCTCTGCCTGTTTAAAACCCAAGTTCATATCATAACACGCAAAAATATCACCATTTGCATTAGTTAAAAATTAATCCCTTGTTTTATAAGTGGTTTAACAAAAAATATTTTTGCTAATAAAAAATATCTAAGTCAATAATCCCCATTACATACCTGCTATTAAATTCTAAAACTGAGATTCTTATCGACTTTCGTTCTAATAAATGGAATATAAAGTAGAAAATGTGCTCCTTGTTAATGAAAAAAGCAAAGAACATGTTAAAAATACAACAACAATTAAGTAAGAAGCTTTATAAAAATATGTTAATAATTTTGTTTGGCATGGTTATAAAGCAACCTTTTCATTTTGACTTGTAAAACATCACCATCATAAAGATGGATTTTTAGGAAGAATTATTAGATGCAATCTTCAATCAACAACGGAAAAAATAGAACTTTTTTTGGGCATCCTTATCCGCTTAGTGCCCTCTTTATGACAGAAATGTGGGAACGATTTTCGTTCTATGGTATCCGCCCTCTTCTGATTTTGTTTATGTCTGCGGCCATATTTGATGGTGGTATGGGCATTCCTCGTGATCAAGCATCAGCGATTGTCGGGATCTTTGCGGGCAGTATTTACCTGACATCACTACCCGGTGGCTGGTTAGCTGACAACTGGCTAGGTCAACGGCTCGCTGTTTGGTATGGTTCGATTATTATCGCTTTGGGGCATCTCTCTATCGCCCTATCCGCTGTTTGGAGTAACAACCTGTTCTTTATTGGGTTGCTGCTCATTACGCTTGGTACGGGCCTGTTCAAGACGTGTGTCACCGTTATAGTAGGAACCCTGTATAAAAAAGATGATCCCCGTCGTGACGGTGGTTTCTCCCTGTTTTACATGGGCATTAATTTAGGTTCCTTCATCGCGACATTAATCACTGGCTGGCTGGTGAAAGACTATGGCTGGCATTGGGGTTTTGGTGTCGGTGGATTAGGTATGCTGGCCGCCCTGCTGATTTTTCGTTTTTATACTGTTCCTCTGATGCGTCGTTACGATAAAGAAGCCGGTTTGGATTCCAGTTGGGATCACCCAATGGTAAAACGCAAACATGTTGGTAAGTGGATCTGCGCAATTGCAATAACAGTTTCTGTGATTGTTGCATTAGTAATTGCGGGAGCTATTCCATTTAACCCCGTTAAGGTTGCCAATGCGTTGGTTTATGTCATCTCGTCCAGTGTTATTCTCTATTTTGCCTATTTATTCCTGTTTGCAGGACTAGACCGCAATGAGAAAATCCGCCTGTTCATCTGTTTCATCCTGCTCGTTTCAGCCGCTTTATTCTGGTCAGCATTCGAGCAAAAACCAACATCATTTAACTTATTTGCTAATGACTACACTGACCGCGTCGTTCAGGGTTATGAGATTCCGGCTGTTTGGTTCCAGTCAATCAATCCACTGTATATTATCTTGCTAGCTCCAATCTTTAGTTGGTTATGGCCTGCGCTGGCAAGACGCAACATGAACCCAAGCAGTATTGGCAAATTTTTAATTGGTATGCTGCTTGCTGCCGGTGGTTTTGCAATCATGATGTTCGCCGCCCAAAACGTACTGGCGACGGGTGGTGCAGTTTCACCATTATGGATCGTTTTCAGTGTTCTCTTTCTGACTCTTGGTGAACTTTGCCTTAGCCCAATCGGGCTGGCAACAATGACAGTATTAGCCCCTTCCCGCATGCGGGGACAAGTCATGGGATTATGGTTCTGTGCCAGTGCATTGGGTAACCTCGCTGCCGGCTTAATTGGTGGCAATGTGCGTGCAGACAAACTGGATAGCCTGCCTCAGCTATTCTCCAACGTTTCACTGTCGTTGGTAATTTGTTCCGCGATTTTACTTGTTCTTATCGTACCTATCCGTCGTTTGATGAGCAGCCTGCATGAGGCAGAAGCAAAGTCCTGAGATGGCATCATTACGATAAACTAATCCATTAATTAGTTTAAATTTTGGTTAAACCGTCACTGCATCTCCCTTTCTAAGCTGGGGGTATTCGGTGGCGGTTTATTCTCTTTGAAGCAATAAGCAATAAGCAATAAGCAATTAAATTACTCTGCATTCAACATTAATCCCTGCATACAATGCCCAGAATACCTGAGAAATATTCTTTAATGACTCACTGATGAAATACACTATTATTACTACCGCGGAATCAATAAATGATAAAAACCATCGCCATTACAAAAAAGGTCACGCATTCAAGGTGTTGTTCTTTGTATATACTTTCTGTTTTCAATTATAAGAAATGCCTTAAATGGCAACGGCAGATGTTCAATATCGACGCAAGATAATAGATACACAGAAAAACTCAATAACTCAAAGCTGTTTAACAATAATTGCCATTAAATTTGCGAATCCTTTCGCTATTCTCCAGCATCCTTGCACGCTACTACATCGTTTTGGTATGCAGTTTCAGAGATGAATTTAGCCTTGTTTTACGCATGCCCTGCTCTACTATGAATGCAGATAGTACGATTAATAACCGCAGGCATCAGAAATATCAGCATAGGAATATCCATTTCCATGCTCTTTCTCTAGCTTCTGTCTGGTTTCTCTGTAGCACCGACGTTTAATCTGCTCGTGGAAATGCGGCATAGAGTAGGTATTTTTCATATGGGGATTCGTCTTAAACTGCTTATCATCCCAATCATAAGAAAATGCTAGGCTGTTTTTTTGTTCGAATTTACTATTATATTCCTTAAGTTCATCTTCCCGTTTCTCAGCCAAGGCGTTATCCTTAGCCAGCTTCTCTGTATTCCAACTCCCGTGATCTAACCCACTTCTCTTTTTCAGATACTCTTCTGAAGGCTTGTTATCCGCAGGTATATCGCTTTTGTAGCTTAAATCTAATGCCAGAGCCTGAGAACAACACACTGACAAAAGAAAAAATAGGCAATGGAGTCCTTTGGTTTTCATATCTTCCCTTATTGGAACTATAACAAAGAATTATTATTTAATAGCTATTACCCCCTAAGGTCAATACCAGAATCTTTGTGTGTTTTGCAACCACCTTAAATAACTCTTTACAACTTATTGTATTTTCAACATTCTGTGTTCTACTTCTCACAACAAAAAATAAATGAGATTCTGATGTATTCATTCCCTATTTATCATGTCGATGCCTTCACAGAAAAATCGTTTTCCGGTAATCCTGCTGCTGTTGTTTTGTTAGATAAGTGGCCAACAGATGAAACATTGATTTCCATCGCTGCTGAAATTGGCCTGCCAGAAACCGCTTTTCTGGTAGGAAACCATCTACGTTGGTTTACACCGAAAATCGAAGTAAGTTTATGTGGACATGCAACACTGGCAACTGCATTTGTTCTTATAAAATACCGCAACAATCAAGATGAGCTGCTCACCTTCAAGAGCCTTTCCGGTGAGCTTCGCGTCTCTCATAAGGATGATATTTTTACACTGGATTTCCCTGCCATTGATTGTTATGAAGAAAAAACTCTTATCCCTGTTATGCAGGATGTTTTGGGGCAAAAGGTTTCTGAAGTGTTCGTCTCACATGATCGCTACGTCTGTGTTTTAGGTTCCGCAGAACAAGTCATTAATACCCAACCTGATTTTGATAAAATTGCATCCTTTCCTTTACCTGGACTTATCATTACCGCCCTCGGTGATTCATCCACCGATTTTGTTTCACGTTTTTTTGCACCAGCTAAAGGTGTTAATGAAGATCCGGTCACAGGTTCCAGCCATTGTGTGCTCGCTCCTTTCTGGGCAAAACGACTCAATAAAAATGAGCTGCGCGCCCGTCAATTATCCGAACGAGGCGGTGAAATGTTATGCAAAATAGATGGTGATCGTGTTTATCTGACAGGTAAAGCGAAACTCTTTTCACATGGTGAAATATTGCTTGAGAATGTGTAACACCTTATTTCTGACAAAATAAAGTTGGCATAAAAGCACAATAGATGAAGCTATTAGCAGGAAAAATATAAGTAGGAAAGAAAATGCCTCAATTATACATGTTTTATCTTGGTGGAAATGCTGGAAAATCTAATATCGAAGTTCATGATGTCCAATTTGTAGCAGTGGAAAAAATAGAAGAAGCGTATCCTCTATTGCGCGAAGTTTGGTTTGGTGACAAAGACAAACTTCATCTGGATGGTTATATGCCCTTAACGTGGGTGGATGGTTATAACATCGCAATTAGTCATAATGAATATCATGGAGAAATGCGACTCTACTTTGTAAATATGGGGGGTTACCAAAAAGATTCACTCGCAGAAGCTCATGAGTTTGGGTTCTTTGTCGCTCGCTCAGCAGAAGAAGCGAAGGAAAAAGCCAAAGAAAGTTTATTGTCCGGCTACGGTCAACAACATAAAGATAACCTGAAAGATGTTGATGACTGTCTACTTCTCAAACAAGTCAGTAGCTATTATATCCACTTGACTGAAAATCCTCGCGGTCAACCAGATAAACCTGAATGGCAGGGATATCGCCCTATTGGTATTTAAAGGATTAATTAAATACGGCCAGCAGAATAACCTCTGCTGACCAATAATGGCAGAAATTTGCCATTAACCTTGATGATGAACCAACAAATCGGAATTAACCTCCCGGATTGATCTGGCTCCCGTTAAAGTCATCGCTACCCGCATCTCTTTATCAATCAGATCCAGCAAATTGGAAACACCAGCTTCACCAGCCGCCGCCAACGCATAAACAAAAGCACGCCCCAGAAGAACACTATCAGCCCCCTGAGCAATCATTCTTACCACATCCAATCCAGTACGAATACCGGAGTCAGCAAGAATGGTAATGTCATTTTTGACTGCATCTGCAATCGCAGGTAAAGCACGCGCCGTTGACAAAACACCATCAAGTTGGCGTCCACCATGATTGGAAACCACAATGCCATCTGCACCAAAACGCACGGCATCTTTAGCATCTTCTGGATCGAGAATACCTTTGATAATCATTGGCCCTTTCCAGAAATCACGGATCCACTCCAAATCTTTCCACGAAATTGAAGGATCAAAATTACTTCCCAACCAACCCATATAATCTTCTAATTTAATCGGTTGGCCACGATACACAGAGATATTACCCAGATCATGTGGTTTACCCCATAACCCTACATCCCATGCCCACTGAGGATGAGTCATTGCCTGCAAAACACGGCGCATCGCTGCATTCGGGCCACTCATTCCAGAGTGGGCATCACGATAACGTGCGCCAGGAACAGGCATATCCACAGTAAAAACCAGATTCTTGACTCCCGCGGCCTGCGCCCGTTCCAACACATTGCGCATAAAACCACGATCTTTCAGAACATAGAGCTGAAACCATATCGGACGATCAATTGCAGGTGCAACTTCTTCAATCGGACATACTGATACCGTTGATAAAGTAAATGGAATTCCTTTTTTTGCCGCAGCACGTGCAGCTTGTACTTCACCACGACGTGCATACATCCCCGTTAATCCCACAGGAGCAAGCGCCACCGGCATTGACATCTTTTCCCCGAATAAGCTGGTTTCCAGACTTAATTCAGACATGTCTTTCAATACTCGCTGGCGTAATTCAATATCGGACAAATCAGTGGTATTACGTTTAAGGGTATGCTCTGCATAGGCTCCACCATCAATATAATGGAACAGAAAAGGCGGTAACTTATCCTGTGCTGCAGCCCGATAGTCAGTTGAAGCGGAAATAATCATAATATGTACCTTAATGTTAAAAAGTTATTCGCACATTTTTTAAGATGCCAGAATCATAGCCATTACAGCCGCAATTCCCCCATAGACCAACATGGGTAAAATCGTCTTTTTCATAATCTGGCCTTCTGCATTCGCTATCCCCAAAATAGAGCAAACAGCAATGATATTGTTTAAACAAATCATGTTGCCCATAGCACCGCCGACAGATTGCAGTGCCAACATCAAATTGACATTCATCCCATTGCTCAACGCAATGGAATGCTGAATCCCGCCAAATGTCAGATTAGAAACCGTATTAGAACCTGAGAAAAATGAACCCAATGCTCCCAGAAATGAAGAGAACAGAAGCCAACTCTCCCCAGTCATTGTGGCCAATGCTTTACCGATAATAATGACAGGTGCATTTTCATTCCCTAACATCATCATATTGACCATCACTAATGCACCAAACAACGCAATAAATGGCTTAAAAATACGTGAACCTGTTTCACAGAACATCTGCCTGACCTGATGGCGATTAAGTCGAAAAAGAGGAATACATACTAATACCACCAACAGAAACGGGATAATTGCCGGTACATATAACGTCTTATAACTGGCGGAAGCAGATGTTCCCAACACGTGTTGCCAACTTACAATTAAAGATTTACTGATACTTAAATCACCAAACCAACCTAAATGAAATTGCCAATTGGCCTCAGCATTATTCAGCAATGTTTTGATACCTAATTGGTGAATACGGGTAATAATCAGGATCATAATTAATAACAAAGTCGGCATCATGGCTTTGACAACCTTGTTAAAAGGCACAGCCTGCCCGAAACTTTTTCTTTCGTAGCGTCTTATACCGATACCCATGCGAGCCAGTAATACCGACAGAGCCAACCCAATAGCTCCGCCGACTAAGGCCGGAAATTCATAATTAACCTGAGCCAGCAACAGATAAGGTACTGTACAACTCAGGATACTTAAGAAGATAAACAGGATGTTTTGACGAATTTCTTGCCACGATACAATAAATCGTAGTGCCAACAACGGGATAATAAAACCGGCAACAAAATGAATAAGTGCGGTCAATTTACTGATTTCAAACAAATTATCATCAGTCAGCCCCAGATTGGCAAAACCGAACCAAGTTGGTGTCCCTACCGCTCCGAAAGAAACAGGTACAGAGTTCATCACCAAAGCCAGCAAGGCAACCCGCAATGGATTAAACCCCAAACCGACCAATATGGGGGCAGCAATCGCAGCCGGAGTGCCAAAACCGCTGGCTCCTTCAATCATAAAAGCGAAAGCCCAACCAATAATCATTAATTGAGCAACAGGGTTAGGAGTGATATTTTCCAGCCAATTGCGTACAACATCTTCAGCGCCACTGACTTGCATCAATTTGTTCAGCAAAATTGCACCTAAAATAATCGTAATAGGTGTAAAAACAGAGACCAACGCTGTAATAATATTGGCATTCAACAAGATAGGTTGAGCTTCAAACCAAAATAATTGTATGAAATAAACAATTATCGCTGTCAGGGATAAAGCAATGTGGGATGGAATACCTTTACGTTTGGTCATCATCCAAATCAACAGGACAATCGGAGCAATGCTGAAAAATAAGGGCATAGAATCCTCAGGTAACAATTTTTATAGAATAAGAAATGTAGCTGAAAGGTTAATTCTTCGTAACAATGCCATTATAATCACAACTTTTCCTAAGCTCCTACGCTGTGATTTTTTAACAACTAGAAATCATATAAATCGGCAATGCCTTAATTGCATTGAGCGAAAAAGATTAAATCAATAAAAATCAGCCAGATATAAAATCATTTAAGATAAAACAGCGTATACCTCACATCAATTAGGCATGAAATTTCAATAGACTATATCTAAAAATGACACGCGGAACCATCACAATACCAAACCCACCTAATACCACTTTCTTGATGGGTATAGGTCAGGCAATTATGGTTGAGAAGATCTTCCGCAGACTGTGGTTAAAGATGTTTTTCCAGATAATCAAGAGAACAGGCAATCACCCAGTGTGAATTCAAAATGAGTCTGGCTATCAAACTGGAATCCGGCATTGTACCAGTGCGAATTGCCAAATCGATGCCTTCAATTCGTTAAATAGCTCACATACTCTGGCATGTGAGCCAAAAAATATAAGCCTATTTTTACGCATTGACAGAATATAAAACTTATTTTGCATCTTTTTATTTATTGCCTTATCCAACATTATTAGGTTTTTCAAGGCTAACAATAAAATTATCAAAATAAGCATATTGTTCTACTGGTGGTGCCCAATCCAACGTAGAGCCACCAAAAAATGAACTCCATTTTATCGCATCAATAAAAACATTATTCTCATTTCTCAATTTAATATCATTCAGTCTTAACACTTCCTTATTATCAACATATTGTATATAGATACCATCACGTTTACCGATACTATTCAGCTTGACATATTGTGTCAGTGTATACCAAACTCCTTTCTTTAAAGAGGTATTTAATTTCACGTAATCACCACACCGGGATTCTTTTTCTGGATAATAAAGATAACCAAATAATTCCCCTTCTTTTCTCCACATTAAGCGACTACTAAAACCATCAAAACTATCATTATCGACGCATCCTGAAGGATGATCTCCGCCAGACAAACCCGGCAATTTTCCACCTTTAACCCACATAAAATCCTTACTGAACATTACATTATATTGCAACCATAATGCTTCATGCTTACCTTTTATTGGTGCATTGAATGAAGTTCCGGCCTTAGAACCAACCGTATTGGCAAGATAAGTCAATTCTAGTACTTTGTTCCGATCATCTTGTGGATCAATAACAATATTTAACCGACCTTGATTAAGTCCAGATGATGAAGTAGGTGAGATTCCCCAATCAGATTTAAAATCTTTAGATGTGTATTTTCCTACCTTATATTCAAAACCCACATTAATTAAATCAGTATTATTAGCATTGGAAACAGAGGATGAGTGCGTTGGTGCCATAATTGACTCCTTATATAAGATATATTTTTATTTCCACATAAGCCGCTAAGACAACAAAAATTAAATTCAATAAGAACACCATTTCTCCAAAAACATATTTTCATATTGTCTCTGTTTTAAATCATAGTCAAACTCTATAATCACCCTTCTCTATTTAAAATAACTCATTGGTCTTTTATATTTAATATGCACAAACACCTAACCCCCAGATTAAACCTAATAAACTGGAGATTCAGGAAAACATCACCTTTCTATTCTGAATCTGATACCATGATTTTTAGAGCATCATAAACCGGTAACAGGCGAGTGAAACCATCTCTATCAAGAAAATGACCACCATTATCAACATTAATAACTTTAGTCTGCAACGAATGAGCCAAAGCATGGGATGACTGCGGTGAAACAATTTCATCATTAGAAGAAATGATCGAAACACGGTGTTCTGTCATTCCACGTAAAAAAGCATAATCCAATGGCTCGACAGTAAAAGAATTCAACTCTGGTAAAGTGGCTTGAGGAGAATCAAATCCAGAAACCAAAATATATCCACCAATATAAGGGGATATCGCTCTTATCGCCTCCAAATGCCGCAATATAGTGATACAACCGAGACTATGACCAATAAAAATCGTATCTTTACCTGCCATTGGCACGATATCCATCAACATATCAGCCCATGCTTCAGGTTGGGGTGCTGATGATTCAGGCATCGCAGGTACACTCACTTCTGCACCTTGTTCAGTCAACGTTTCCTTTAACCAAGAAAACCAATGTGATGAAGGTGATGCGGTATATCCATGAACAATAATTATTTTTTTGCCAGTAAACAAATCGTGACTGCTCGCCGTTGCTATTATCATTAACCTTACCTTACTGAAAAATTCATCCATTAATAGAGATAAAACAGCTTATTATTAAGAAATTGTGTCTGATATAAGTCAGTATTATTCCTTTTACAATTTTAAAACAAGACAAATTGGTCAATATATTCCCAAAAGAAAGTGTACCAAACACACTGATATTCAAAGCGATAAACCTGACTAATAAATTGACTGTTTTAACCTTGACATTGTGACCACTTCCTTGTTTGGCATCACCGGATAAATTAATAATATTAATCCATTAAACATTAACCCTAAGACAATATCAGAAATAACAAGCCTAATTTTGCCTTACCAGCTCTTTGGCTTGTTTTTCAAGCCAAGAGATCACTTCATCATTATTAAACAAGTAAAAATGCCCTCCCGTAAAAATCTGTTGCTTTATTGGTGCAGGCAGTACCCGCTCCCATTCCGCTAATCGGGAAACAGGCACTCTTTTATCTTGATGGCCTCCTATTACGTAAATTTGAGCATTTAGTTTTACTTTGGGAAATTTAGACAAAGAATCCAGTAAAATCAGATCATTCCTCATTATTTCAATTAAGTAGCTACGTAATTCAGGGTTAACTAAGACGTCTGAAGGCGTTCCCCCGCATTGTTCAAGTATGTTCAATACATAATTATCAGAATATTCCTCATGTGACTTATTTTTCAAATCCGCAGGTTCAGCACAGCCCCGGGCTGAAATAACAAGAGCTAACTTTCTTTCAGGCGCCTCATTTTCAAGCCTATGAGCAAGTTGATAGGCAAGTTCTGCTCCCATACTGTGTCCGAATAAAAGTAAAGGCTTATCCTCTCCTAACCTCAAATGCTTTATCGAAGCAAGGATATCGGCCAGTACACTTTCAGCATTTGTTTGAAAAGACACAGAAGCACGTGTTCCTCTTCCTGCAAGCTCAAGACAATAGACCTCAATAAATTCCGGCAATTTGCGAGCCAATTCCACATAAGAAAAACAAGAACCTCCGGCATGGTGTAGAAATATCAACTGCATTCCCGCTTCAGGTCTTTTAATCACAGGAAATAAAACTGAATTAAACAAAATCAAGTTCCTCTAGTTATATAAATGAGACGTTTCATGTTAACAGGAAATGGACTAGGTTGTTCTATCGATATCATAACTCCCTGGCAGTATTATTTTACAAAGAAAAAAGAAGATAAAATGAAAGATACTCATTAAATACAGAGTAATAACTATTGATTTATTTTTCTATAACAGAATAGATTGATTAAATTATAATTATTAGTTAGATATAAAATTACAACACAACAGTCAATGAGAGAATGTCTAAGAGAGCAAGTGCCATTTAACTGAAATTAAAGGAAAAAAATAGCATGAAAGATATAAGGCGATAGAGCCCATCCAGTTGGGCTCTGCCGTTTATCTTATGCTTTTAATTTTTCACGGACAGCCATCAACGCAAATCCTAATAAATTCAGGCCATCCCACGTCAGGGGATTCTGTATATTGGGCGAATCTTCTGCCAGCCCGATCCCCCAGATACGGTCAACAGGACTAGCCTCAACTAATATCTTATCCCCAGTATTTAATAAAAATTCTGCCAGTGGTTTATTCTGGGAAAATTTTGCCAGATTACCCTCAATCACTATTTTCAAACGATGCTCATCCCAAATCGATTGGTTAAAACCACGTATTTCTCGACCATATGCTTTCGCTGCACCTGGATTTTTAGCATTGATAATTTTTTCCAGGGTGTCGAGATCATTAAACAAGCGAGCCTTTCCTGCCATCATATGGTGCTCTGCACTTGCATATTTTACATCATTAACAGTAAATTGAACTGGATACCACTGGCTTAAACAAGACTTGGTTATGTGGTTGGCATGATTGGTTTTATGCCCCCAGAAAAAAAGATATTTCAGCTTTTTTCCTGATTGGTATAAATCACATAGTGTTTTAATATCCATATTAACTCTCTATAAAACGCTAATTTATCTTAAGTGCATAAATACGCTCCTATCATACAATTTTTTTTATATTTGTCGATGAATATCCCAGCAGTTTTATTGATATAGAATAAGAACCTCAAATATAAGTTTGAATAAAAGTAACAAACATAAAAAATGGCAAATAAAAATAATTACATGCTTTCTAAATAAATTATCATATTATCTTGAAATCATTTGATATTTGCTCTTCGTCCAATAACAAAAACGGCAACCAATCCTACCAAATCGACAGTGATTAAAGTACCAGCAAATAACATTTCTCCTTTTAATGCAAAAACAGTCGCAATAATTAAGATGAACATAGTGATAGAAAAGCCCATCCATTGCCCTCTTTTGTCCCGGTTTATCAAGCCATCAACTGCTTTTTTCTGTTTTTCATGGCGAAAAGCTTGCTCTTTTTCTCTGAAAGAAAATATTCTTTCTGCACAACCAGGTAGAATTGCCTCATAGTTTTTTAACGCATCAGGGGATGGGAAGGATGAACAGCAAGAAGCCACCTGATCCTCAATTAAATCTACACTGGTCGAGTCAATATCTAAAGTATCGCGATAATCGTTTGCTGGCATGATATCAAGAATACTCCCTATCACTCTGAAATAATGACGAATGTTAGAATTCATGTTCTCTCCTGAGCAATATACACAAAAAACAGCTTAATAAAATCAGCGAAATAACTAAGCCCAACCTATAATTTAGACGAATTAATTATACTTTTGATATTTTTTTCTCCCGTAGTGCAGCCTGCTTTTGACTCGGAAATGGGCGGCATTCTTCCGCTTTATAGGTTCCATCTTCTTGACGAATCAAAAATATTTTACGACCAGATCGCAATGCCTTACTGATCGCCGTTTGATGAACACCAACCAAAAGTGCTGTTTTAGCCTGGCCATTTAATTTTACATATTCTGATAATGGAATTTTTTCCATACCGTTCCTCCTGTCTATTTCAAAATAATATCTAAAGTACTAAATATTTCAATACTTTTAGTATTTATCATTTCAATAGCATTGGTATTAAAATGAGTTCATGAAAAAGAAACTCACAGCAGAACAGCTTGCAGATGCCGCACGCTTAAAAGCACTCTTTGAGTCTAAGAAAAAACAACTTGGCATCTCTCAAGAAATACTTGCAGAAGAAATTGGCAAGACTCAAAGTGCGATTTCACACTATCTCAATGGCATCAATGCCCTTAATTTGGAGATGGCAACCTATTTTGCCCAAAAATTGGACGTCAAAATTGCAGATTTCAGCCCATCACTGGATAAACAGGCAAGGAAACTCGTAGCCGTTCTTTATGGAGATAGTGCTACGTTTTCAGCTCATCCAAATCCTCAAAAACAATATCCACTACTCGAATGGATAAATGTAGATCATTGGTGCGAAGAGCCAACGCCTAAATATCATACAAACGGCATCGAAAAGAGATATGAAACTTCTATCGAATGTTCACAACGTGCTTTTTGGTTGGAAGTCAAAGGAGATTCGATGGTGTCGCCAAATGGATTAAGCGTACCACAAGGCATGATCATTTTAGTTGACCCAGAAGTAAAACCTACAACCAATAACTTGGTCGTAGCAAAACTTGATGGTGAAAAAGAGCCCACTTTCAAGCAATTGATCACTGAAGGATATGATACCTTTTTAAAACCATTGAACACTCAATATAATATGATTCCCCTGAATAACCATGTGCATATTATCGGAGTGGTTGTAGAAGCAAAGATTGGGGAACTGCCTTGAATAATAATATATACCCATCGTAATTGAAGATGCTTGATTTTTTACTTAAATTAGATCATGTTGATGCCCATGAAAATTCATCTGACGTCAGACCAAAAACGCGCCCTCGAATTAATGCATGATACGACTCGTGATGGACGGGTACGCGACCGTATCAAGGCCGTTCTTTTAGCTTCCGAGGGCTGGACAGCCCAGATGATTGCTCAGGCCTTGCGTATTCATGAAAGT
>NZ_NKHR01000039.1:0-5564 GCF_014467285.1 Xenorhabdus sp. PB62.4
GGAAACAAGCCAAATATCACTGGCGACGTTTTATCACCTGGACTCAAGATACCATGGAGTATGAGCTAAATACGTTATTGGAAGGTTATGGTGATCAATTTGCAATTAATTTTTCTTGAGCACTTAACTCATATTCTTCGTCACTTATAACAATAATTCTCATTGGATTAAGTGATAACACACTGATATCGAATGTTTTATTTAATGCAAAATAACTAGATAAAAAATCATGTAAATTAACAATATTGAATGAGATGATTGCCAATCCTTCAAACAACATATAGTGACTATTACATTCACCAATATGTATTTTAGATTGTATATATAAGTAAATATCCTCCTCACTTACGGGAAGATCTAACTTACATTCAGGGATTTCTTCTCCTTTCAAAATACTGTTATGTATTTCTCTATGCCATTGAAATTCTTCTTCATTAACTAAAGATATAGATACATTCTTAATCCCATGAATCTTATCCATATATCTCTTTGCTTTTGACAGCAACAATTTCTCTTCAAGTTTATTATTCATAATAAATATGGTGATCGTCTGTTTTAGGATCGGTTATCTTCTGGTATCTATTTTCTTTAAAGTCATATGTTCTTGGGTCTGCTCCTGTTTTTGCTTGACCAGCGTGTGCATGGGGGTAGGGCGCTCTAGGATCATTCGTATGTTCAAGTACAACTTTTTTATGCCCATGACATCTATATACTCGTAATAACGACCATGCGAACCCGCATCTTCTGAATATTGATAATTAGTTTGCCCCCTCCGTTTAGGATCATTCCCAACAGTCCATTGTCTATTTGGTTTTTGAGAACGCGGTATTCCTGCTAAATCTTTGGCTTTATTTAAGGCTTGGCGTCGATTTGGTTTGGGTTTTCCACAGTCATCGCCTGCTAACCCAAACGGATCTACCCACCCAGTGGGATTATGCACATAGCCGTACGGGTTAAACCCGCCCAGCAACCCGATGGGATCTTAGGGCCGGTTCCGGTGCGGTTATACGGTTTTAAGCGATTTTTTCCTTGATTATCAGCTTATTAAAGCACCACTTTTACCCGTTCCGCCCATTCCCGCGAACCTAAAAGGCCGATGTGCACTTTTGGCCTGTTTTTACGCTTGCTCCGTTGTGCAGTATAGCGCCCCTTTTTCTTTGTGATGGGCTGGACAGCCTGATTTTGTGATGTTTTTCACTGTCGGCAACGGGCGAACGTCGCCCAACTTGCTTGGGCGGCGGGCGGCCGTTCTGCGGGTGCGGGCGGCACAGAGCCTGCAAGCGGCGCCCTGCGACGCTCGGGATCACCGATGTTTCAGATGGGGCACGGTTTTGCATGACCGCACCCTGTTTACAAGGGAAGCCCCCTGAGGGGGCTGCACGGGGGCGCAGCCAGGGGGCGGGGGAGGTAAAAGCGGAGGCCGCAGGCCGACCTGCCTACCGGGTTGTTGGCCTGAGCCAGGTCAGGCAGCTAAAGACGAAGTGATTTTGCCGGAACGTGGCACCGTGCTTAAGATTGGCGCTGAGTTTGCCAAGATAGTGCGCCGGTGCTGACAGCAGAAGGCGCAGCCTTGTGCGCCACACCCCGCGATGCCGAACAGCGGGGGCGCCAGACATAATGTTAATTATACGCATTAAGCCGCTCATTGATGCTCAGGTGGTTACCCTTGCTCATCGGCGCAGTGCGTATAATTCCCCCACATTATGTTGAGTGGGCTTTGGGCGGCCTGCACGGACTGAACGGGGACACAACTGCTCAGGCCGGCCATTGCCCACGTACCCCCGCAGACACCGATGCTAACGGGCAGTCCGGCAACGGTCTGCCCCCACTCCGATCCCAGCAGACTCAACGGGGACTGTCAGGCTGTCCGGTGTTCTGGAAGTTCGGTTCGGTGTTAAGCTCTCCGCTGGCACGGCCTGAGCAGCTTTCTGATGCGACGATGTTGCTATTTTCTGGGGGTCACGCTCTGCCGGATGTGTCTGGCTGTGCACCTGCTTGAGCTGTTTGATGGCGACCCGCGTATAGACCTGTGTCGTATTGAGCTTCTCATGTCCCAGCATCGCCTGGATATGGCGGATATCTGCCCCGTTGTCCAGCATCTGTGTCGCCATTGAGTGCCGGAACAGGTGACATGCGCCCGGTTTGTCAAGTTGTGCCTGCTCCCGGATGGCTTCTGCGGCGATTTGCGTCAACATCCCCGGACTAATGGGTTTGCCCCATTTCGTGATGAACAGGTGTCCACTGTCGTAACGGATTGTTAACTGTGACCGTGCATTCGCAAGATAACGTTCCAGCCAGCCCAGCGCCCGCTCCCCGATGGGAATAACCCTGTCTTTGTGGCCTTTACCCTGCCGCACCATCACGGCACCGCGTCCGAAGTCGATATCGTTCAGCCGCAGATGGCGCAGCTCCCCGCGCCGGATGCCACTGCTCCAGAGGATTTCCAGTATTGCCCGGTTACGCAAGCCCAGTGGCGTCTGCGTGTCCAGACTTTCCAGTACCTGCTCCGTTTCACTTTCGCTTAAAACCTGTGCGGGCAGGCATTTCTCTTCTTTGGGTAATACCAGTAATTCCGCCGGATTGTAGAGAATGTGGTGGCGCTGTAATAAGTGACGGAACCATAGCCGTAACGTGCTCAGCCGCTCGCGCTGGCTGTTATTGCTGTAAAGCTGTCCATCCGGTTTACGGTAACTGCGCAGATAACGCTGCCAGCTCTCCAGCAGGGGTAACGAGACTTGCGGGGCGTAGTGAACTGCCCGCTGTTCGCACCATTCAACGAAGGGGCGCAGTTGGGCGCGATAGGTTTCCAGTGTCTTGGGGCTGCCGCCCTGTAATGCCCGGACGTCCAGCCAGGCTTCCAGTTGCTGGCGCAGTGTCATAAGCGTGCTGTCGTGTGAGGTCGTCATTCGGATTTTCCTTTCAGTCGTGGGCGTTATCCGGCAGTACGCTATGAGAGGGGATTTTATTGTGTTGCCGGAACAGTGATTTTTCGTTTTGTCAGACTTGCGGGTGTTGAACCCTGTCTGGTTGTGGCTTTAGGGCTGTTTTGACTGCCCAGACTTGGCCCCGACTTGGGGCAGACTTGGTATAGACTTGCATCTGTTCTGCCTAGACTTGCGAGGATCATACGGGGACAATCAGGCCACTTAAGTGCGCACTGTCGCCGTCACCGTCCCAGAGCAGTTCGTATTGCAACAGGTGCCCGCGACTGCCGCCGTGGATCAGCAGGTATTCCATGTCGCTCAGGCGCTGGCAATGCAGCTTAAGCTGGCTGTCGCTCCAGTTCGTGTAAGCGCGGATATCCCGCCGGGTAAAGCGGACCTCCCGCAACGTCTGCTGCCCTGCCGCCATCCGGTGCGCCATTTGCTGGATCAGCAGTAGTAACTTGCGCGTCTGTGGCGGCATTTCGTCCAGTGTCCGGCCTAATATCTCGTGTGCAAGCTGGTTCGCCAGCCGGATATCCTCTTTGGTCACTTCGATATATTCCAACGTCTTCCCGCGATGCGCCGCCGTTTTGATGTCCCGCTGATGCTGGTGCAGCAGGGCAATGCTCTGAATGAGTGTCAGGTATTTCATATGGTCACGGCGGGTACGGGTTTTGTCTGACATAAAGGTCAGTTGGTGCGCATACGGATTGACCACATTCAGCGGGCGCAACAGCCGCTGGGCGTTCTGGTGAAGCTGCGTCAGATAGTCGCGCTCGTTCTCAGCCAGCAGGCCTTCGAGCGTTTGTTTCTGGCGCTGCAACGCATGGATGGCTTCGGTCTGTTCGCGGGATTCGTTGACCGTCAGCACCAGACAGCGGTTGAGCAGCTCTTCATCCACATCGATCGCCGTCGTGGTGAGCATCAGCATCACCGGGCCTTTCACGGTGTAGCTTTTGGTGACGAGGTTTCCGGTCGCTTCATCCTTGCCCGTGCTCGCCATTGTCAGCTCGCCGTCCGACTGCAACAGCTTGAGCGCATAGGCGGCCTGCCGCACCCCTTCTTCTTCGGCGATGGCGAGGATTTTATGCTGGAGATGGGTTTCGCCCAGATAAAACAGGCTTTGCCCGGTCATGGCGCTGTATTGGATGCGCTCCTCTTCCGGGATCAGGTTCAGCACCGCCTCCATCAGTGACGATTTGCCCGCGGCGCTACTGCTTTGGATCAGCACAGCCAGCGGTTTGGACAGCTTGCGGCTGACCGCGGCCAGATACCCCGCCAGTAAATTAGTGGATTCGCCGACCACCCCGCAGGCGGCTAAGTCAGTGGTGATACGGGCGGTCAGGTACGGATCTTGCAGTAATGCCAGTGCCGCTTCCCGTTCTGCGATCCCCATCGCCGGTACGCGGGGTTCGGTGTCCGCTGCCGCCCGCTGCTGCCACTGTTCGAGCGCCAGTAACACCTGCCCCAGCGAACGGCGCAGCGCCGCTTCCTCCAACCCCAGCTCAGTGGCGGCCAGCCGGGCATAACTCTGGCGTGAGCGGGCACTCATCAGATCAACGCTGTCGGCGAACAGCACGCCGCTTTGCGTGTCCAGTACCTGCGCATTGATCTTCATGGCAACCGATCCCGCTTTTACCGCACCCAGCCCGCGCAGACACCATTGCAGTGTGCCGGCTGACACGCGCAGCTCGCCATGATCACCGGACTCACAGACCACATTCGGCGTCACGCTGGGTGCGGGGTCAGCGGCTAAAGGGGAAGCGGGTTCTGATACCGTGTCTGGCTCAGCCGTCTGGCGCGCAAGGGCGACCATATCCGCCGCATCCTGCATTGGTACGGCACTCTCAAGCAGCAGGGCAAAGGCGGTTTCCGGCTCGGCAACTTGGCACAGATAGCTATTGGCATCCCTGCCCGGCGGGAACACCATGCGCAAGGGCGTGATCCCTTTGGCAACCAGCGCTGCGGCCAGTTTGACGGCAGCATCATTGCCCGCGGTATCATTATCAAAGGCAATCAGGATTTGCTTAATGCCGTGCTGTTCAAAGGCCTGCCAGTGGTCAGCAATGACGCCGTTCACCCCGTAAGCGGCCGTGACATTGCGGTGTCCGGTCACCCAGAACGACATCGCATCAATGAGTGATTCACACAGGATCAGCGACTTGGAGGCACTGAGTGCCTGCGCATTCCAGATGCCACGATGTGCCCCCGGCAGGTACAGATGGCGGACAATGGACTGGCGCTGGTCGTCGCCGATTTTGCGCCCGTACAGTTCGTGGATGTAGTGGTATAAGGATCTCGGACACCTCAAAAGCCTGCTAATGTTATTCATATGACAATGAGGTATGACGATGAAATTGAAACTCACCAAACGCCAATATTCCACTGAATTTAAGCTGGAAGCGGTTCAACAGGTTGTTCTTTATCAACAACGGGTTGTCGATGTCGCCCGTTCATTGGGGATCGATAGCAGTACGCTGGGAAAATGGGTTCGCCAGTACCAAGCCGAAATGCAGGGAATGACGCCGGTGGGCAAGGCACTGACGCCCGAACAACGCCAGATACAGGCATTAGAAAAACAGGTGAGACGCCTGGAAATGGAAAAAGCGATCCTAAAGCAGGCGGCCGTGCTGATGAGCG
>NZ_NKHR01000039.1:5664-9708 GCF_014467285.1 Xenorhabdus sp. PB62.4
ATGCGCCGGAAGCCCAGGCTTATCTGGCGAAGCGGCGGCTCAACCATCCTGAACTGGTCGCGCAGTTTAAGCTGGGCTTTGCCAACCGCACGCTGGGCTACCGTCTGCCACCGAAAAAAGTCAAAGCAGGCGAGGAGATCCGCCGCCGCCTGCAAGCCATCGGGGTGTTGCGGGAGAACGGGCGGGAGCATCTGCGTGGCTCGCTGGTTGTGCCCGTTATCGGTGCTGAGGGGCAGGTGCACGGGCTGTACGGGCGCAAAATCGGCGACGACCAGCGCCAATCGATTATCCGTCACCTGTACCTGCCGGGGGCACACAAAGGGGTCTGGAATGAAGCGGCGCTGGGTGCCTCCCGAACGCTGATCCTGTGCGAATCGCTGATTGATGCGATGTCGTTCTGGGTGACGGGGCAACGCAATGTCACGGCCGCTTACGGGGTGCATGGCGTCACGGCTGATCACTGGCAGGCGTTTGAGCAGTACAACATTAAGCAGGTGCTGATCGCTTTCGATAATGATACCGCCGGCAATGATGCCGCGGTCAAACTGGCGGCGGAACTGGCTGCCAAAGGCATCACGCCGCTGCGTATAGTGTTCCCGCCAGAGAGGGATGCCAACGGGTATCTGTGCCAGATGGCGGAACCTGAATCGGCCTTTGCCCTGCTGCTTGAGAGTGCCGTGCCGATGCAGGATGTGGCGGACATGGTCGCCCTTGCGCGCCAGACACCTGAGCCGGACACGGCGCCAGCACCCGCTTCTTCTTTAGTGGCTGAATCCGCGCCCGGCGTGACGCCGAATGTCGTCTGTGAGTCCGGTGATCATGGCGAGCTGCGCGTGTCAGCCGGCACACTGCAATGGTGTCTGCGCGGGCTGGGCGCGGTCAAAGCGGGATCGGTTGCCATGAAGCTCAATGCGCAGGTGCTGGACAGGCAAAGCGGTGTGCTGTTCGCCGACGGGGTTGATCTGATGAGCGGCCGCTCACGCAACAGTTACGCCCGCATGGCCGCCGCTGAGCTGGGCTTAACCGAAGGCGACCTCCGGCGGGCACTGAGTCAGGTGTTACTGGCGGTCGAACAATGGCAACAGCAGCCCGCCCCAGGCACCGAACCCCGCGTACCGGAAATGGGGATCGCAGAGCGGGAAGCGGCACTGGCCTTACTGCAAGATCCGTACCTGACCGCCCGTATCACCACTGATTTAGCGGCCTGCGGTGTGGTCGGCGAATCCACTAACTTGCTGGCCGGTTTTTTGGCGGCGGTGAGCCGAAAGTTACCCAAACCGTTAGCGGTACTTATCCAGAGCAGCAGCGCCGCCGGCAAATCCTCACTGATGGAGGCGGTGCTGAACCTGATCCCCGAAGAGGAGCGCATCCAGTACAGCGCCATGACCGGGCAAAGCCTGTTCTATCTGGGCGAAACCAATCTCCAGCATAAAATTCTCGCTATCGCCGAAGAAGAAGGGGTGCGGCAGGCCGCCTATGCGCTCAAGCTGTTGCAGTCGGACGGCGAGCTGACAATGGCGAGCACGGGCAAGGATGAAGCGACCGGAAACCTCGTCACCAAAAGCTACACCGTGAAAGGCCCGGTGATGCTGATGCTGACCACGACGGCGATCGATGTGGATGAAGAGCTGCTCAACCGCTGTCTGGTGCTGACGGTCAACGAATCCCGCGAACAGACCGAAGCCATCCATGCGGTGCAGCGCCAGAAACAAACGCTCGAAGGCCTGCTGGCTGAGAACGAGCGCGACTATCTGACGCAGCTTCACCAGAACGCCCAGCGGCTGTTGCGCCCGCTGAATGTGGTCAATCCGTATGCGCACCAACTGACCTTTATGTCAGACAAAACCCGTACCCGCCGTGACCATATGAAATACCTGACGCTCATTCAGAGCATCGCGTTGTTGCATCAGTACCAGCGGGAAATCAAAACGGCAGAACATCGCGGGAAAACGCTGGAATACATCGAAGTGAGCAAAGACGATATCAAACTGGCGAATCAGCTTGCCCATGAAATCTTAGGCCGGACGCTGGACGAAATGCCGCCGCAGACGCGCAAGCTGCTGCTGTTGATCCAGCAGATGGCGCATGGAATGGTGGCAGATCAGCAGTGTGCCCTGAACGCCGTTCGTTTTACCCGGCGGGATATCCGCGACTTTACTCAATGGAGTGACAATCAGCTTAAAGTGCATTGCCAGCGGCTGGCTGAGATGGAATACCTGTTGATCCACGGCGGCAGTCGCGGGCATCTGCTGCAATACGAACTGCTCTGGGACGGTGATGGCGACAGCGCGCACTTAAGCGGCCTGATCGTCCCGGTATGATCAGCGCAAGTTGGGCTGAAAACAAGGCAAGCTGCCCCTAAGTTGGGGTCAGGTTGGTCTCAAGTTGGGGGAGATAAAACGGCTATCAGGCCGCAGCCAGACAGGGCTGACAGCGCGCAAGTTGGATAATATCAAAAATCACTGTTCCGGCAACATCATCAAAACGCACCGTCATACCGTACTGCCGGATAACGTCCACGACAAAAAGGAAAATCCGCATGACAACTTCACACGGCAACCCGCTTATCACGTTGCGGGCGCAACTGGACGCGTACCTCGATACACTGACCGCACAGGGAAAAAGCCCGCGGACACGGGAAAGCTACCGGGAACGGCTGCTGCCCTTCGTGGACTGGTGCGAACAGCGCACCGTGCAGTATCCGGCCCAGGTGACGCTGGCGTTGCTGGAAAGCTGGCAGCGCTATCTGCGGGCTTACCGCAAGGCCGACGGCCAGCCTTACCGCCATAACGGCCAGCGGGAACGGTTAATCGCCCTGCGGCTGTGGTTCCGCTGGTTGTTGCAACGCCATCATATCCTCTACAACCCGGCCGAGCAGGTGGTGTTGCCGAAAGAAGAGAAGCGGCTGCCCGCCCAGATACTGAGTGAACGGGAAACCGTGCAGGTGCTGGACAGCCTTGACGACCAAAGTATGCTGGGGTTGCGTAACCGGGTGATGCTGGAAATCCTCTGGAGCAGCGGCCTCCGGCGTATGGAGCTGCGCCAGCTCCGGCGGGGCGATATCGACGTCGAACGGGGGGCAGTTGTGGTCAATCAGGGCAAAGGCCATAAAGACCGGGTGGTGCCCATCGGCGAGCGGGCGCTGGGCTGGCTGACACGCTATCTGGTGCAGGTCCGGCCACAGTTGGCAGAAAGTCATGACAGCGGTTACCTGTTTATCTCGCAAAAGGGCAGGCCGCTCAGTCTGGGGCACCTGACCCAAATCGCCGGCAAGGCCATCCGCCATCAGGCTCAACTGGACAAGCCGGGCGCCTGTCACCTGTTCCGGCACTCGATGGCGACGCAGATGCTGGACAACGGCGCGGATATCCGCCATATCCAGGCGATGCTGGGGCATGAGAAACTCAACACCACCCAGGTGTATACGCGGGTCGCCATCAAACAGCTCAGGCAGGTGCACAGCCAGACCCATCCGGCCGAGCGGGCAGATAATCAGCAGCCAAACGCCGACACCGAACCGCCGGAGAGCCGCCCATGTCCTGAACCCGCGGAAAGTAGCATGTCAGACCGCCAACACGGTGCCAGCGGACAGCGCACCCGTCCCCGTTAAGTTCGCGGGGTGTGGAGAAGGGGCAGACCGTGGCCGGACTGCCCGGAAGCTGCGGTGCCGGCGGGGGTAAATGGGCAATGGGCAGCGGCGGCCACGGTGTCCCCAATCACTATGTGCCGGCTGCCCAAAGCCCATTTAACATAATGCAGGGAGATTGTGCGAAATTCGCCGTGCGGCCACCGTGTTCCGCCCAACCCCGAAGAGCGGCTCACATCGCACAATCTACATTATGTCTGGCGCCCCCGCTGTCAGCATCGCGGGGTGCACCGCACAAGGCTGGCGCCTTCTGCTGTCAGCACCGGAGCCTATGCCTGCCCAAAACCGCGCCGAACCGGAACACCGTGCCACATCCGGCATCTCACCTGCGCCTTCATTAGCTGCCTGACCTGGTCCAGGCTAACAACGCTGTAGGCAGGTCGGCCTGCGGCCTCCGC
>NZ_NKHR01000039.1:9808-12906 GCF_014467285.1 Xenorhabdus sp. PB62.4
ATGCGCCGGAAGCCCAGGCTTATCTGGCGAAGCGGCGGCTCAACCATCCTGAACTGGTCGCGCAGTTTAAGCTGGGCTTTGCCAACCGCACGCTGGGCTACCGTCTGCCACCGAAAAAAGTCAAAGCGGGCGAGGAGATCCGCCGCCGCCTGCAAGCCATCGGGGTGCTGCGGGAAAACGGGCGGGAGCATCTGCGGGGTTCGCTGGTTGTGCCCGTTATCGGTGCTGAGGGGCAGGTGCATGAGCTGTACGGGCGCAAAATCGGCGACGACCAGCGCCAGTCTATTATCCGTCACCTGTACCTGCCGGGGGCACATCAGGGGGTCTGGAATGCGGCGGCGCTGGGGGCGTCCAAATCGCTCATCCTGTGCGAATCGCTGATTGATGCGATGTCATTCTGGGTGACAGGGCAGCGCAATGTCACGGCCGCTTACGGGGTGAATGGCGTCACCGCGGATCACTGGCAGGCGTTTGAGCAGTACAACATTAAGCAGGTGCTGATCGCTTTCGATAATGACAGCGCCGGCAATGATGCCGCGGTGAAACTGGCCTCAGAACTGGTTGCCAAAGGCATCACGCCGCTGCGTGTGGTGTTCCCGCCAGATCAGGATGCCAACGGGTATCTGTGCCAGATGGCGGAGCCGGAAACCGCCTTTGCCCTGCTGCTTGAGAGTGCCGTGCCGATGCAGGATGTGGCGGGCATGGTCGCCCTTGCGCGCCAGACGCCTGAGCCAGAACCCGTTTCCCCTTTAGCGGCTGACCCCGCACCCAGCGTGACGCCAAATGTGGTGTGTGAGTCCGGTGATCATGGCGAGCTGCGCGTGTCAGTCGGCACACTGCAATGGTGCCTGCGCGGGCTGGGCGCGGTCAAAGCGGGATCGGTTGCCATGAAGCTCAATGCGCAGGTGCTGGACAGGCAAAGCGGTGTGCTGTTCGCCGACGGGGTTGATCTGATGAGCGGCCGCTCACGCAACAGTTACGCCCGCATGGCCGCCGCTGAGCTGGGCTTGACCGAAGGCGACCTCCGGCGTGCGCTGAGTCAGGTGTTACTGGCGGTCGAACAGTGGCAGCAACAGCCAGCGGACACCGTCCCCAACGTACCGGAAATGGGGATCGCAGAACGGGAAGCGGCACTGGCCTTACTGCAAGATCCCTATCTGACGGCACGAGTGACCGCTGACTTAGCCGCCTGCGGTGTGGTCGGCGAATCCACTAATTTACTGGCCGGTTTTTTGGCGGCGGTGAGCCGAAAGTTACCCAAACCGTTAGCGGTACTCATCCAGAGCAGCAGCGCCGCCGGCAAATCCTCACTGATGGAGGCGGTGCTGAACCTGATCCCCGAAGAGGAGCGCATCCAGTACAGCGCCATGACCGGGCAAAGCCTGTTCTATCTGGGCGAAACCAATCTCCAGCATAAAATCCTCGCTATCGCCGAAGAAGAAGGCGTGCGGCAGGCAGCTTATGCGTTGAAGTTGTTGCAATCGGATGGCGAGCTGACGATGGCCAGCACCGGCAAGGATGAAGCCACGGGCAACCTCGTCACCAAAAGTTATACCGTCAAAGGCCCGGTGATGCTGATGCTGACTACGACCGCCATTGATGTGGATGAAGAACTGCTGAACCGCTGTCTGGTGCTGACGGTCAATGAATCCCGCGAACAAACGGAAGCCATCCATGCGTTGCAGCGCCAGAAGCAGACGCTCGAAGGCCTGCTGGCTGAGAACGAGCGGGACTATCTGATGCAACTTCACCAGAACGCCCAGCGGCTGATTAAGCCCCTGAATGTGGTCAATCCGTATGCGCACCAACTGACCTTTATGTCAGACAAAACCCGCACCCGCCGTGATCACATGAAATATCTGACGCTTATCCAGAGTATCGCCCTGTTGCACCAGTATCAGCGGGAAATCAAGACCGCCGAGCATCGCGGCAAGACACTGGCCTATATCGAAGTGACCCAGGATGATATCCGGCTCGCCAATCAGTTAGCGCATGAGATCTTAGGCCGGACGCTCGACGAAATGCCGCCGCAGACGCGCAAGCTGTTACTGTTGATCCAACAGATGGCGCACGCAATGGCGGCAGAGCAGCAGTGCGCCCTGAATACCGTTCGTTTTACCCGGCGGGATATCCGGGCTTACACGCACTGGAGCGACAGCCAGCTTAAGCTGCATTGCCAGCGCTTAAGTGACATGGAGTATCTGCTGATCCACGGCGGCAGTCGCGGGCATCTGCTGCAATACGAACTGCTCTGGGATGGTGACGGCGACCGTGCCCACTTAAGCGGCCTGATCGTCCCGGTATGATCCTCGCAAGTCTGGGCAGCACGGAGGCAAGTCTGTATCAAGTCTGCCCCAAGTCGGGGCTAAGTCTGGGCAGTCAAAACCGCCCTAAAGCCAGAGCCAGACCGGGCTCAACGCTCACAAGTCTGGTTAAACGAAAAATCACTGTTCCGGCAATGCCATAAAATATCGCCGCCATACCGTACTGCCGGATAACGTCCACGACAAAAAGGAAAATCCGCATGACCCCTTCACACGGCAACCCGCTTATCACGCTGCGGGCGCAACTGGACGCGTACCTTGATACACTGACCGCACAGGGAAAAAGCCCGCGGACACGGGAAAGCTACCGGGAACGGCTGCTGCCCTTCGTTGACTGGTGCGAACAGCGCACCGTCCAGTATCCGGCACAGGTGACGCTGGCGTTGCTGGAAAGCTGGCAGCGCTATCTGCGGGCTTACCGCAAGGCCGATGGACAGCCTTACCGCCATAACGGCCAGCGGGAACGGTTAATCGCCCTGAGGCTGTGGTTCCGTTGGTTGTTACAACGCCATCATATCCTCTACAACCCGGCCGAGCAGTTGGTGTTACCGAAAGAAGAAAAACGGCTGCCTGCCCAGATACTGAGTGAACGGGAAACCGTGCAGGTGCTGGACAGCCTGGACGACCAGAGTATCTTGGGACTTCGCAACCGGGTGATGCTGGAAATCCTCTGGAGCAGTGGCCTCCGGCGCATGGAGCTGCGCCAGCTCCGGCGGGGGGATATCGACGTCGAACGGGGGGCGGTTGTGGTCAATCAGGGCAAAGGCCATAAAG
>NZ_NKHR01000004.1:0-20936 GCF_014467285.1 Xenorhabdus sp. PB62.4
TTTAATCGAATTGCATTAAATGTGATTAAACAAAATACCAGTATAAAGGACAGTCAGGCCGCTAAACGCCGAAGAGCAATGTGGTCAGCGGAATTCCGTAGTCAGCTTATATTTGATTAAACTTAATACAAAGTGGAATCCCGCCCTGACCTCTATCTGGAGTTTTTCATCATCTACAGGGCTAATGTTCTCGTTATTGATGCAATTTAACTGAGACTCTAACTTCTTACGATAATCAATTGCTGAAATAATGTAATCTTTTTCTTTCAGAATCAAATCTATTTTATATGTGTCAAATTTTACTTCAGGTTGCTCCGGAATTCCTGAAATGATAGATGATATTTTTGCTGCAACAATCTCTGCATTATGTCTTATTAGTTTCCATTTAAATGAAATGTTATCTATTTCATTTTTAATAGCACTTCTCTCCAAGATGTTATCATTGACATCCAAAGAAAGTAAAAATTCCAAAGCTCGCTTTTTAGATTCTTTTATACCAAATTGAGTTGGTATTGTGGCAAGTATTGAAGACCACCCTTTTTTTTGCTCAACAAACCATGCAGGAAAGAGAATTGATGGATATAATGGTGTGTCTTTACCATTATGATTTGGTACTTGTGGAATATGCCAATCAAGGAATTTAGAAAACCAGAAATAAAATCCTCGTTCTCTTTTAGCATCTCCCTCAAGGTGCAAAAAATAAGAACCAGTACTATCTCCATTTTCAGGACTAAACTCATTAATCGTTATGATATTATCAGGTTCAAAGCCAGCTATATTTCTCTTTAACTTTGCAAGGTGATTCCGACTATTTTTAATAGTCAACTCAACAAATGATTTAATAACACCTATTTCTTTGCCCTCCTTATTGGTCAAAGCTCTAGTTAAAGATGGAGGAAATGGTATTTTTGCCCCACCTAAACCTAGTGCCTTTTCCATTCCAAGTGCATATGCAATGGCATTCATACAAGTTGATTTACCGTGGGAGTTTTCGACACGTAGAAGAAATAGCCCACTTGAAAAAGGGATATTAATACCATATGGACCATCAACAGTATTAACCGTTATTTTAAGAGAAATTATTTCAAAAGACATATTACCCCACCTGAAATAGTTTTGTAATATTAGTTTCTGTCAAGCCTTTTTTATTTTTTTCTAGGATGGCAGATTCTTTTTTAAATACTTCCAGAGACAATAAATTCATTGAAGAATGATTACCTTTTTCGGTGAGGTTGAACTTGCTATTTTCTTGGTTGAGAAACCCCTCTGCCAATAAAAGTTCAATAGCTCTATCCAGAGTTGGATCCATTCTGATTTCTGGTTTTATGCCATCCTTATTTAAAACCCAAAACGCGAAATCGTTAGAGTTTTTCTCTGATTTAAGCAACCAATTGATAACATGTAATTTTTTTAGAGAGCACGAACCTGTTTTAGAAGCAACTAGTGTGAAAATAATTATAATTAGGCTTGCGCACCACATAGGCCTCATTTCACATGGAAGATGTTCTGGTCTTCTCGCAAATGTGAAGGGGCGTCCAATGATATCTTCTATTTTAATATTCATTTTTCACCATCTTAAAAATCCAACGGACATCTAATTAACCAGTCAGAAATAACACCCCAATTAATTTTTTCTAAATCTGACTCTTTAAGAGTTGGTATTTCTTTTTCAATATTTTCTTTCAAAACTTCCATTTGCTTTAGCATTTTCTCTCCAGGCTGCGCATTAGATAAACTCAGCATGGAAAGCCCAACCAAATTAGTTTCTCTTTGCTGTATACACTTATATACGATTTGATAGATATCAACCCAGTTCCTTTTTAATTCATCAAGAAGGTTTTGGTAATCAAGATATTTTTGTATTAAAAAGTGCCGATAACTATCTTGTACAGATTCAGACGAATTGATCTTTGGAAGTTTTAAATTTAATTTTTCGAGAAAACCGATATTTTCTTCGATGAAAGAAACTACATTTTCTATTGTGGTATCATCAATATCCAAGTTTAACTGAAAATTTCCTCTACGAAGTAGTAACCTTTCTGTAATATAATCGTTATCAGTTTGCACAAGAATCTGAAAATCATCTGCCACATAAGGCAAATTAAGCGCTCTCACTCGCAAGGATTTTTGTGTGCAATATTGTGTTAGTTTTGATGATTTACTATAAGGTGTAGCCAAAATCCATCGACTAATCTTTATATCTCCAAACAATAATTCAAGATCAGATTTATATTTTTTTGTAAACTTTAAAATATCTGTACTTATTTTCCTACGTTGTGCTTTTACTAGCTTTTCAACATCACTTGATTGTTCTGGTAAGTAACACTGAAAAACATGCCCAGATAGGGTATAACACTCGATGCCGAAATCACCATTTTGTGAATCGGGCATATCACAGCAATTAGCTGGTTTATAATGTAAACGAATAATGCTCTTAAAGTATTGCTCCCATACTTTTGGGTCGCTGTTAGGGTCAGTAAACATTCCTAATCCATAGAAATTGCTTTTCCTCAGTATAACCTCTTGTTCGATATGGAGTAAACTAGAGCCACTCACTATTCATCAATAAATATAATATGTTCTTCTTTCGCATAACACTGTACACAAACACAGTGATTGTGGCTAGCTTTTTTTATCATATTTTTTATCGCCCTATATTCCTGAGTTCAGCTCTCCGTTAGTTAATATATCAACTATGCTAACAATGTCCGTTTCTAGCACAAAGCCGCCTATCTGGTTAGGTTTCATTTAGATCATCAATAGTGCCAGATCGAGTCTCATTTGGTAATTACATTGATACAACCAGTTCGCTTTTGTCCAGAATCAGGCTAAAGGTAATTTCCAATGATTTAGATGTAGTAGTTCAACCCCATACTGACGCGCTGCACTTGTCTCCTCCGAGTTACCGGGCTAATACATTAACCCAGTAACTCGGAGATCTGAAAGATCACCTGCCAGAGAAAACATTTTTACCTACCCCCTCCCTATTAAAGAATTATGGATAAAACTGTTCACCCTGTTCACCTTTGAATAATTTTATTTAAATTCAAATTGTTAAATGGTGATGAGTTGAAATTAAACTCTTCACTACTCTTCACCCAACCGTTCACCTCCAACCAGAAAAAGGTGAACAGTGATGAATAGTTGTGAACAGTTTAAAAATAACCATTCACCCTATAATACATTGATATATATGGTTTAAATTATAGAGTGAACAGTGGTGAACACTTTTTTATATTTCTCTGAAAAATTACTGTAATCAGAGAAAAATTATTCTTCTGGCAGGCTATTCCTTGTCAATTTCGGCATCCATTCGATAGCCGTATCAAGATTCAGGCTCAGATTGCTGCGAATACCCTGTTTGCTTTTCTTGCGTAAATATTGCTGGCTGTACTCTGCCAGTGCGCCGGGCATATCCATGCCGAAACGAGTCACGGAAACAGGTTTATTCAGGTTATTGCCTTTCATATAAGCAAGATAGGCGTGATAGAGGTATTTACGAGGATTGAACGGCATAATTTCCGCATTGCCAATTAACAAACCGTCAGCTTCATGGGAAGCAATAAGATAACCGCAAAAATCGACCAGTGGATCTGTGCCGCGTTTGATATCCAGCGCCTCCGCAGATTTCTGCTGCTCTGCCAGTAAACGCCTTGCGGCTTGTGGATCAGTGAACCGATGTAACAGATGCCGGATAATTACGGGCAATTCAGCCGCAATTTTATCCCGCAGGAGTGGATCACGTTCATTTTCCGGTACGACTTCGGAAAAGTTAAAAATAACCCGACGCCGCGACACACCACCACTGCGATCACTGAAACTCATGGCATTATTATTTACTGCCAGCACTACCGCAGGAATGCGGGTTGAATAAGGTTGTTTATGCTTTGGATCAATAGCAACTTCATCGCCGCCAGTAATCGCCTTGATGCCTGAACCATCACCCACATAGCGAGTTTGGTCTGGCAGGATGATCAACGAATAGCCAACAATCAACGCCCGTTCCCGTGGGTTTTCCAGTGCGGCCATGCTTGCAGAAACAGTATTACCCTTCCCTGCCAGCATTGAACAGATTTCGGCAAAGATGCTTTTGCCACTGCCTCCTGCTCCGGTGACTTCCAGAAAAAGTTGCCAGTCATAACGGTTCGCCAACACCATAAACAGCGCCGCTAGCACTCTATATGCTTTGTTTTCACAGTTAGCTGTTACCTGATTGAGCCAGCACCAGAATTGTGGCGCATGATCTAGCAGGGTTTCCCCCGAAACAGGGGAATTGAATTCAATGTCATTGGCAAGCAATAACCAATCATTTTTACGGTGAGGCCGAAACTGGCAGACTTTCAGATCAAATACGCCATTACTAAACCCGATTAAGTGGCGTTCTGGTGGCTGCATCATGGGAAGTTGTAATTTCAGGGCATCTACGGCTGAACTAATACCATGTGGCGAATACGGTAGTTTCTCTACCATAAAAGCAGCCACCATTTCCCGCCTTAAATCACGGTCACTGACCGGACGCCAGATAATACCGTCATAGTGATGAACGGTTTCCGAAGCACCATCCAGTGCCAGATCACCGTTATAACGTGCCAGTAATACTTCCCCGCGCTGGCTGGCTCCCATCTGACAGAGTGTCAATTTTGCAGGCTCGGCATCATTATTAAACTGAATGGCTGCTTTTTTCTTGATTGATGTCGGTTGATAAAGCCCCTGAGTAAAGGCTTGTTGTGCTATTTCCACACCGTGTTGCTGGCGATAATCGTCCCAATCAGCTTTATACTCTGTAGGCGGTAACGTTACCCATCCGCTGATCGCTATGGCGGTTTTCTCTGCTGCAACCTTACCGATATTCTTTTTCAGCCTGCCGTTTTTGTCTCGTTCTTCCGGTTCGTGCCAGTCGTTATCAGCGGCAATGATGATTCTGGGGTTTGGATATTGAGCTCTAACCTGCTCGGCAACAATTAATAGGTTACTTTCATCAATCGCTGCCAGTACCACGCCTTTATGTAATTGACTGACTGTTAAAGCTGTAGCGTAACCCTCGGTAATGATGATTGTGTCCAGCGTTCCGGTAATCTCAGATACCGGGATAAAACTGCCTTTTTTCTGCGAACCGGAAATAAGGTGTTTTTCGCCGTTCGGCTTGATGATCTGTGCGCCAGTGATTGTGCCGCCCAGCGTTTGAGTAACCAGCAATAATGAACCATCTTTTAACAACCGCTGATTGGAGCATTGCAGTCCCTTTTTCACCAAATATTGAGATTTCCCCGTAACAGCAGTGGCAACCAGTGCCGTGATGCGTTCTGCGATTGGTTTAGCGCTATGATTTGGTGTGTTAGTTGGCTTGGGTTCTGGCAAAGGCAATGCAAGCGCATCTGCAATAATTTTTGCAGCGTCAAAAATTGAGATCCCTTTGGTTTTAGCCACTAAATCCAATCCATCACCATAGTTCGGAGCGTCACACTGGCGGCAATGCCAGTTGCCGTGATGGTGATCGTCGATAAAGTGGAAACGGTCAGTGCCGCCACAGACAGGGCAAGCGCCATGTTTACCCTTTGCCGGAATATCAATACCACAGGCAGGCAGCAGATTTTCCCAGTGATACATGGCGGATTTTTTTACGGTTTTGATAAGTTCGAGCGGTTTTTGTTCGTCTGTTTTATCTGAAGGTGTAAATTTAGGGTGAGTTTGGTTAGACTGTGTATCAGCCATCATCGTTACCTCGTATAACGGTTGTTGGTCAGACGCCTCAGATGTGTTGCTGCACACTGGGGCGTTGTTTTTTTATGTTACTTTTCTTAAAAAGATCGCTATATCTTTACGCCCTTTTGCCAAATTGTCCGAGCAGGACATTTTCGCCTCGTTCCAGCATATCCATATAATCGGCATACCATTGCAACATTTCCCGACGACCATCCAAATATTGAGCGTGGTTGTATGTACCTCGGATGCTGTTTTTATCGACGTGCGCAAGCTGTTTTTCAACCCATGCCGTGTTGAAGTCTTGATCGTGCAGAATGGTACTCATGGTGTGCCGGAATCCGTGACCTGTCGCCCGCCCTGAATATCCCATGCGGCGGATCATGGTATTGATTGCCATATCAGATATATGCTTTCTGTAATCTGTCCGGCTTGGGAAAACATACTGATAACTGCCGCTGATGGGCTGAATCTGCTTCAATAAATCGATAACTTGCTCTGATAATGGCACTACATGAGTACGGCGCATTTTCATTTTTGCAGCTGGAATTGTCCAAACAGCCTTATCTAAATCAATTTCTGACCACTCAGCTTTGCGGAGTTCTCCCGGACGAACGCCGGTTAATATCAGCATTCGCAAAGCCGTTCTGACTATCTGGCTTCCCATATATTTATCAATGGAACGGAGAAATTCAGGTAATTCATCTACTGAAAGATGAGCGTAGTGTTCGCGTTGATGAGGGATAAAAGCACTCGCTAAATCTGGTGCTGGATTGTATTCTGCCCTGCCAGTAATAATTGCATATGTCCAAACTTCACCACAACGTTGGCGGACTTTCTTTAATTTATCGGTGACACCTCTTTTTTCCATAATAGAAAGGGGGTCTAATAATTCGAGGGGTTTTATTTCAGCAATCGGGCGATGACCAATATAAGGAAAAACATCTTTTTCGAAAGCGTCCATCATATCTTCACGATAACCAACAGACCACCGGTCTTTTCTTCCCTCGTACCATTCACGCGTAATGCTTTCAAAGGTGTTACTGATTTCTCCCTGAGCCGCCAGTTTCTTTTGTTTTTTATCTTGGTTGGGATCAATACCTTCGGCTATCAGTTTCTTGGCTTCATCACGTTTTCTTCTGGCCTCTGCCAGAGTGATAAGTGGAAAAGTGCCAATGGCGAGTAATTTTTCTTTTCCTGCAATGCGGTATTTCAGTCGCCAGTATTTAGAACCGGTTGTCTTTACCAGCAGGTATAAACCGCCGCCATCTGATAGCTTAAAATCTTTATCTTGGGGTTTTACTGTTTCAACTTGTCGGGCTGTTAGTTTCATATTTCTAGCATCCTTGCCCCCTCACAGTAATGGGGGTATTTTTTTAGGGGGTACAGAAAGTTACCCCTATATATACCCCCCTGACTGGGGTACATTGCAATAGATGCCAGTAGACATTAATAGAGCGTTATTTGGGAGTTTTCGTTGATTTTACAGGGAAAAGTAGACTTTAAGAGATGCTGCTAGAAGTGTAGATGGCGGAGGAGGAGAGATTCGAACTCTCGGATGGTTTCCCATCGGCGGTTTTCAAGACCGCTGCCTTCAGCCGCTCGGCCACCCCTCCGCGATGTCGAGCACTATAAACATCACTGTTCTCAATGTAAAGCATTTATCTGTTCAACTGCCGTCAATTTATTCATATTACTATCTGTTGGTCTATTTATTCAGCATATTTGGCAATCTTTCTTGGGAATAGTGGTGATTTTTGCTAAATTGCAGCCATCGTAATTGGATGGTTAAAAAATTATGTTGATATTTGAAGATCGTGAAATCGAAACTGATGCGCAGGGTTATCTAAAAAATAGCAGTGACTGGCAAGAAGCCATGGCTCCTATTCTTGCAGAACAGGAAGCAATCACTCTAACCGAACAGCACTGGGAAGTGATTCGTTTTGTGCGTGAATTCTATGAGGAATTTAATACTTCTCCCGCTATTCGTATGCTAGTTAAGGCAATCTCTCAAAAATATGGTGAGGAAAAAGGGAACAGCCGTTACCTTTATCGACTATTCCCCAAAGGGCCGGCAAAACAAGCAACAAAAATTGCGGGCCTTCCGAAACCAGTCAAGTGTATTTGATCTCTTCATCCGTCGTTAATGGCGGATTCTAAAATCAGTCATCTCTTCGACTTCACAAAATTGTGACTCGAAATGTTCGATCTTGGCACCCGGTGGCCCTCCCTGTTCCAGCCAATGCGTTAACATTTTGATTTGCGTGTCATCACCACAAGCAACAATTTTAACGCTGCCATCATTCATATTACGAACATATCCCACCAGCTTATTTTTCTTTGCCCAATGGTACGTTTGATAACGGAATCCAACGCCCTGTACCCGGCCGTAAACATAAATAATAATGTTGTATTTGGTCATCATTACGTCCCTCCCAAAGAGATAGTAAGAACTTTGAAACGTCAAACCCACTTTTGGTATTGTATTTTATATACGCAACAGCTAACCTGAAATTATGGGGTGGCGATCACATGCCATCTTAGTTTCAAAAATCATGCAAAAATTCCGGCTACCGGGTATGCACTTGAAATTTACCTTACTGCCCTTATATAAGAGTCATTGCAAGGTTTCTTTGGAGGTGACTATGATGATCGCCAGCAAATTCGGTATCGGCCAGCAAGTACGACATAGGCTGCTGGGTTATTTGGGTGTTGTTGTAGATATTGATGCTGAATATTCTTTAGAACAGCCGCAGGAAAATGATATTGCATCTAATGCTACCTTACGTTCAGCGCCGTGGTACCACGTTGTGATGGAAGGTGATGATGGGCAACCCGTCCATACTTATCTGGCAGAAGCTCAATTGACTTATGAAATATCAGATGATCACCCAGAACAACCTTCCATGGATGAGTTGGCCGAGTCAATCCGCAATCAATTACAAGCCCCACGACTACGAAATTAAACGCTCTTACTTACCCTTGTTTAAACCATTCCAATAAGGTGGTGCATAATAAAACGCTCACCACCTTATTTATTTCTCCATACCCAAGCGCGGGATTTCAATTTTAGGGCAACAATCCATCACAACATCCAATCCCTCGTGTTCTGCCAGTGATTTTGCTTCTTCATTGATGATGTCTTTCTGTAGCCAAAGCACTTTTGCACCAATAGAGATTGCCTCTTCAGCCACGCCGTAAGCCGCTGTCGCATTACGGAATACATCAACCATATCCACTGGTTGATCAATATCTGCTAATTGACTTACAACAGGCTGCCCCAACAAAGTTTTCCCTGCCAATTTAGGGCTGACAGGAATGACTTTATATCCCTGATTCAGTAAGTATTTCATTACCTTATAGCTTGGACGCTCTGGTTTATCACTCGCACCTACCAACGCTATAGTTCTGACCTTTTTCAGTATAGCCACTATATATTGATCATTCATTTAGCCCCCTATATTACCTTTAGTCGTTACTCCATGACTCAACAGCTACTTTCATTCGGTTTATCTGCTACAGTATTTATGATAATCACGGTTGTTTTTTATTATCTTGCCATTTTAAAAAATGGTAAATAATTTATTCATATAAAGGTATCACCATGGAATCAACGGTTCGCACCTTGGCAAAATCAAAAAATATCGCCCTTGTCGCACATGACCACTGTAAAAAAGCCCTGCTAGACTGGGCCAATACACATAAGTCTTTATTAAACAGGCATACACTGTATGCGACAGGAACAACAGGGCATTTAATTCAGCAAAAGACGGGACTCACTGTTACAACTATGCTGAGTGGGCCAATGGGAGGTGATCAACAAATTGGAGCCCTAATTTCTGAAGGAAAAATCGATGTTTTGATTTTCTTGTGGGATCCTTTGAATGCAGTTCCACATGATCCTGATGTTAAAGCTCTGCTACGTTTAGCCACTGTTTGGAATATTCCCGTTGCTACCAACCTCTCAACTGCCGATTTTCTTATCAACTCCGCGCTTTTTTCAGAAGAAGTCGATATCAATGTACCAGATTATCAACGCTATCTTAATGAAAGACTCCAATAATCAGAACGGAAATGGGAGAGCCAAACTCTCCCCCATTTTTTAATCTTATTTTTTCTGATGTTGATACGGTCTTAAGGTTTACGCTGAGTGGATACGCCTAATTGCAACAATTGATGAATGAATATCGATGGGTTTTTCGGTTCCTGCATCAACCAAACCTGTTTTTTTGCCCGTGTCAGTGCAACATATAAAAGACGGCGTTCTTCCGCATCAGGAAAATCTTCAGGTTGTGGTAATAAAACTTGCTCTATCACAGATTCCCTCGCAGGTGCCGGAAAACCATCTTTTCCCTGATGCAATCCCAGGATAATGACATATTCCGCTTGTTGCCCTTTAGACGTATGAATTGTCATAAATTCAATCTGCAAATTTGGCCAGCGAGTTGGTGCTTTTTTCAATAGTTCTGGCTTGAGATGGTAATAGCGTGCCAATAATAAGATGGTTTCCTGCTTGGTAACATAACCGCTCATTTTATTAAGCAATGCTTCCAACTGCTCTTCCGGCAAAATCACAACCGATTTTTTATTGCCTTTTATCAAGCTATTGAACGGATTAGCTAATTGATGGGGGTTTTGTTGCACAAATCGGTTGGCTATTTCACTGATACGATCATTGAAACGATAAGTCGTATCTAACGTGCATTTTGTACCATCACCAAAATAAGTTGGAAAAGCTGTCATTAAAGTTAATTCTGCACCACTAAGACGATAAATTGCTTGCAAGTCATCTCCCACAGCGAATAGATGGCTTTGTTTATTTTGCGCCTTCAGCGCTGTCAATAATTTGGCCTTCAGCGGTGAAATATCCTGGAATTCATCAATCAGAATATGTTTCCATGGGCTGATAAATTGCCCTTTTTGTAAAATGTTTACAGCCTGATGGATTAAACCAGAAAAATCGATTGCGCCTTCAGATTTCAGTGCCGATTTCCAGGCCTTCAACAAAGGAGCCATAAGGCGTATACGTTTCTGAAATAGATCAGCATAAGCAGCAGGTGCCTGTTCAATCATCTCTTTCTGACTGCCGCCATGCCTACGCATTAATTCCAGCCAGCGTTCCAGACGAACAGATAAGCTATCTGTTAATTGGTTATCGTGCCAATATTCACCTTCTGGTAATTGCCAATCCAGTTCTTCATCTAACCATTCCCGCCAACCTTTCGCTTGTGCTTTTTTTTCTCCACACTGCTTTTGCCATTCCTGAATGAGAAAATTACGACGCTTCTGAGCATCAATTTCCAGTTCACTAATTTTGGTTTCTTTATTGCTCCCTTGCTGAATAATATGCAGTGCCAAAGTATGAAATGTTTTTGCTTTTACCTCTTTTGTTCCCAAGCGCGCCTGAATACGTTCACTCATTTGACCAGCAGCCTGACGATCAAAAGCCAACAACAAAATCTGTTCGGGAAGAGCTTGTTGACGCAATAACAACCACCTAGTACGCGCCATCAAAACAGCGGTTTTTCCGCTCCCCGCACCGCCTAAGACTAAAATATTTTTCTCACCATTAATAACCGCCTGACACTGAGAACGATCAAGTGGCGAAGTTTCTATGGTTCGGAAAAATTCCTCATGTTGCGCCAAAACACGATCCATCCAACGCTGGTTCATAGTCTGAATTGTTTTTTCACCCTCATACAACCAATCCAAACAAATCTGATAATCATCACGGCAGTTCTCAAATTGGGTGATTCGCTGTAATGGAAGAGGTAGTGACTGGAATGTTTCTTGGATTTGTTGCTGCAATGAAGTTAATTCTGCAATTTTCAACCAGCGATCTTGTTGGCCGATTTTATTAATTTCATTCACTTGAGCAGCCAATACTTCCGCACTGACATCGCTCATATCGAGACTCCATTTTTGCCATTCCTTTAATAAGTAATGGTAAAAATGTTGTGTTTGCTGCCATTCAGTACCATGCAGGCGAACTACTTTTCCCTCAGGTAATTCAAATTCCAGTTCCCCCCAGACAATCCCTCGCTTACACTGAATGCCAATCAATTGATTAAATGGAATAAGGTACTGGTGCTTATCACCACTGACTTCAATGCCAGCATTAAGCAGACGCACCCTGTTATAAGGATGTTGGGCGAGTCGTTGCCCAATTTGCGTTGATTTGAGTTCCATTGTCGTGGCACCGTACCTGAAAATTGTTGAACTACTTCATCACGTAAATGTTGTTAGGGGTATTTTGTGCTAACGGTTTTATCCAGCTCCCGCCATTTTCTGTATAACAGTCATGTCCTCTATTATATCCGTATATTCATTGCACTGACAGGAACTACCCTGATTCCCTGGCTATTAGGAGAAGAACTTAAAATAACCATTCCTTTGCTGCTAGGTGTCGTTGCGGCGGCATTAACAGATTTGGATGATCGTTTGGTTGGTCGTTTGCGTAATCTTATTATTACGCTGGTCTCTTTCTTTGCCGCTTCCACTTCGATTACATTGCTATTTCCTTATCCATGGTTTTTTATGCTCGGGCTGGCAATATCAACCTGCGGCTTTATTCTGTTGGGTGCTTTGGGACAGCGCTACGCTACTATTGCCTTTGGTGCTTTACTGATAGCGATTTATACCATGCTTGGCTCACCTATATTTCCTGTTTGGTATCAACAGCCTGTATTACTGCTCATTGGTGCCATCTGGTATAACTTGCTGACATTAACCGGCCACTTATTATTTCCAATTCGCCCTTTGCAAGAAAACCTGGCACGTTGTTACCAGCAGCTTTCAACCTATCTTTATGCCAAAACAAGTTTGTTTGATCCTGATTCTGAAGCTGAAGAATATAAGCAAGCTGTGTTTGATATTGCCATGGCAAACAGCACATTAGTCACGACACTGAATCAAGCTAAGATCTCTTTATTAAGTCGCTTGAAAGGCGACAGAGGGCAGCGAGGAACGCGCCATACTTTGCATTATTATTTTGTTGCACAAGATATCCATGAGCGAGCCAGTTCATCCCATGTTCAGTATCAAAAACTGAGAGAAATTTTTCGTCACAGCGATATTCTGTTTCGTATTCAAAGGCTACTTTCTATGCAAGCACGAGCATGCGAGCAGATTTCGCGATCTATTATCTTACGTAAGCAATATCAACATAATCCACGTTTTGAAAGTGCGTTCAGTTATCTTGAAAGCTCCCTTGAGCGCTTAAAAAACCAGCAAGGTACTAATTCCAAAATAATGGCATTTGATAATCTGCTGAAAAACTTACGTGCGATTGATGCCCAATTAGCAGGGCTTGGTTCGGATCAATACCTTCTTTCCCAAAATATTTCCCAAAATGCCCAACAAGAAGAGACACGCTTATCCGGTGAAGATTTAACAGGTTGGCGTGATATATGGTTCAGGATCAGCCGTAATTTGACACCAAAATCAGCTCTCTTTCGCCATGCGGTTCGAATGTCTGTCCTGCTATGTACTGGCTATGCCATTATTCAACTATTTGATTTACAGCGTGGTTATTGGATCTTACTAACGAGTTTATTTGTCTGCCAACCTAACTATAGTGCCACTCGCCGACGTCTGGCTTTACGTGTCATTGGCACATTGGCGGGAATTTTGATTGGCCTACCAATTCTCTATTTTGTGCCCTCTATTGAAGGGCAACTGGTGTTAATTGTCATATCTGGAGTACTGTTCTTCGCTTTTCGCAATAGCCAATATGCACATGCAACGCTATTCATTACTCTTCTGGTTTTACTGAGTTTCAATTTATTAGGTGAAGGCTTTGAAATCGCATTACCCAGAATTATCGACACATTGATAGGTTGTGGCATTGCCTTACTTGCTGTCAGTTTCATCTGGCCAGACTGGAAATTTCGCCAATTGCCTCAAGTGATTAACCGAACAATGGTTGCTAATTGCCGTTATCTTAATGCTATTTTAATGCAGTACCATCAAGGAAAGAGCAACTGTCTGGATTACCGCATCGCTCGCCGTGATGCTCATAATTGTGATGCTGAATTAGCATCGGTGATCTCTAATATGGCATCAGAGCCAAAAAGTTACCGCATTTCTCAGGAAGCCGCTTTTCGTTTATTGTGCCTTAACCATACGATGCTGAGCTATATTTCTGCATTGGGGGCCCATCGTGACAAGCTCAATGATCCAGAAATTCTGGATATTCTTAATGATGCTATCTGTTCCGTTGAATCGGCATTAAAACAAGGCTGGGTTAATGATAAAACACTACAAACCATTGCAAATAACTTGGCAGATAAAATCAATCTGGTGCCTTCTGAAAGTAACAATAAAGTTCAACTCGTGTTACAACAAATAGGATTACTCATTGAGCTATTACCTGAAATTGTTTGTTTAACAAAAAAAATTGGTGAACAAGAGCCACACTAAAAAATTATCTTATAGGGGCATTTAGCCCCTAACAATATAGCAGAATCAAAATAATATGGCCTAATATCTGAATTCTAATGACAAGGCAGAGTAATAAGATGGGTTACCGTTTAGATTTCCGAAAGAAAGTACTGGCATACAAAGACAAGCATTCGTTGACTTTCGAACAAACGAATGCCCACTTTGATATCATTCGCACCCTGTTTCGGCGGAGTCACAAGATAGAACCTTGCGTGACTCGTGATTAAACCTGATTAAGCGTAATCAGATATTCAGCCACGTAATGGCCAGTTATGCAAGGTAGCTTCCGATATGCCTTCCAGTTGTGCAACTGCGGCTACCGTCATATTGTAAAGAGAAAGCAATTTAGCCAGTGCTGCGGATTTACGTTCTGGTGAAATTCGTATCATGGTGATTGATCTCTACCGCCCCATGAATATTTTTAATGACGGTGACAACAATCCTGACAGAGAGGGTAAATCCGGCCTCCAAACTATTTGTTGGAGAACCGGCTTACTAAAAAATAATATTATGATTCAGATGATAATGCAGATACAGAAGCTGAATAAAGGTAAGCAGACCATTCGCTATACTGGCAAACAAACACAGAAACAGCTTTTGATGATAATGGGTTTGCTAATTTCCTGACTTTTTCTCTGATCTCTGAAGCGGAGTTTAACGAGCTTCCAACATAAGTCCCTGTAGGCAGAGCCATTACTTCACCATTGGCATAAGTAATTGTTCCCCTAAAATCAATTAACCCCATTAATTCATGAAGTGAATTGTGCTCCCTTGAGCCTGCACCAAAAAGCTCTACACGAACCAGATAAGTAGCCATATACAGTCCTCTCTTTTATTTAAGAAATAACCAAAACTTCTACTTTTTTGATTACAGAAAGTTATAGCCACATTCCGCCCTTTCCAAGAGTGTTGTGGTTAATGGTGAATTTAGCAGGCATTAATATGGTCACGCCATATCAATAAATCACAGTGATTTGAGAAAATAGCCACATTAACTAAGATGGTGTTAATGAAGCCGAAGTTTAGTGGTCATTTTGATAATATATTTTCCACTCTTAGAATATTTACTTCACCAACTGAGAAAAGAAAAAACAATCAATCCATGAAGATTTTCTATGATAACAAAATAATACTTCTCTATTAATCATTCCTCTAATACTATATCCAATCTAACGATATAACAGGAACTACGATAATGCCAAAAATGACTTTTTATGATAATCTTCCATCCAGCGGATTGCATAATCCAGTATTTCTTTAGCAGGAACAAGTAGTGTATTAGCAGAACCAATAACACCTTTAATCGATTCTGAATGGGAATGACAAAATTGCTCAACAATATCTTTGAAATAGCCTTCAGGAAATAATTCACAAACCGGATCTACTGTGTCAAATTCTTCTAGTTTAACCCATTCTACATAACCATTTTGAAACAGAGGGATTTCCATTTTACGAATATGTTTATTTGGAATATTTGCCAAGTGTTCAGCATGATGTAATAAACTCATTGTTTCATATGGAGCACCAATCATAAGAATCTTCCCCTGACAGGCTACAAATTTCGCAAATGGTGAATTATTACCATATCCATAATTTATTGAATGGTTCTCTACGAAGTGGTTGGCATCATTTCCAATAGCAACTACAGATGCGCCAGGATTTTGGCTTCGAACTGCTCCTCTTGTTGTTCTAACACTCTCAGCAAATACGCCATGATCTCTGCTTGCTCGTGAAAATAATGGGTCATACGGCATAATTTCAGTTTTTAGTTCAAGCGGCACACAGCCATTTTCATCCATACTATCTTCGTAATTTTGTTCCCAGTTTGTATAACATAATAATGTCCCTTTCTCCCCTATAGCAGTTAAAATCGCCTGAATAAGATCATCTGCACCATTTAAACAATACCCGACAGAGCGCATAGAAACGTGGGACATAACAACATCACCCGGTTTTATACCCATCTTTAGGATCTGTTCAACGAGTGCCGATTTAGTCCAATATTTATCTTCACCTATTTTGATCATACTTTTGCCTTATATTTTAGATGAAACCAGTTAAACTAATAATGTTTGGTGAATTCGCATCATAAAAATTTTTTATACATCATGATTATTTTTTACTTACGTCAGTTAAAACATCCCTCTAATCTATTCTTTAAAATCTAAATCCATTTCCAATAATTATATACCCTAAAGGTATCATTACTACCTTTTGTTTAAGGTTGGTTTATTGCATATTTTACCATTTAAGTCTACTTTATTTACGTGTACTGAATGCCCTACTTGTTTAGTACACCCTCATTTGCTTCTTATTTCGCTCTTTCCCTCCCTAATACAGGGAGGGGTTTTTCTTGCTCGATGCTTCACCCCAATAATATTTAACCTATCGGTATAATCCCATCAGCCCAACAACCAACATTTTCTTAAGAAGATATTTCTATCACACCCTTATCATAAATTAAGAATTTATAATTGACTAATTTTGTTATAAATATATTTATGCCTTTCCATAAGACATGAATTAAATTTCATACATACCGATTAATATTATAACAATAATTAAAGTTACTTGTTTTACAGTCAAGTACGGAAAAAATAGGAACTCCATCATGAACATTAAAAAGTCATTACTTTTAGTGGGACTGACCGCTGTTAGTACAATCCCATTCTTTAGTATTGCCGAACCTTCCTCTCGTCATGGATATATCGATACACCACCAAGCAGAGCGCTTCTATGCTCTAAACGCGTTAACAAAGAGTGTGGTCCCATCATGTATGAGCCACAATCTGTTGAAGGCGTCAAAGGTTTTCCACAAGGCGGTCCACCTGATGGACAAATTGCCAGTGGTGGCGTTGGTCAGTTCCATCAACTCAATGAGCAAAGTGCTGATCGCTGGCATCATGTCAATCTCAATAAAGGTCTTAATGAGTTTATATGGGTATTAACAGCCCGGCATAGCTCCACTTCATGGCAATATTTCATTACTAAACCTGATTGGGACCCAAATAAGCCACTAACTCGCGCACAGTTTGATTTAAAACCCTTCTGTGAGCGTTTTGATGGTGGAAAAAGACCTGCCGAAAAAGTCAAGATAACCTGTAATGTTCCAGAACGCTCAGGATATCATGTTATTCTCGGTACATGGACAATTGACGACACCAATAACGCTTTCTATCAAGTTATTGATGCTGACATTAAATAATATTTTTAAATTAAAAAGTGCTGGGCAATAACCAGCACTTTTATCTAAAAAAACAAAATATTTTCAGGTAATATTTATTTTCCAACTCAACCCTACTCTTTTAAAAAAATATGAAAAAGTCAACTATTCTTAGAATTGCCAGACCAACAGATAACCTTGTTGAAATTGCGGATATGTATTGTCAAGGTTTAAATTTCACCATATTGGGTGAATTCAAAGATCATGATGGTTTTGATGGTATTATGTTAGGGCATCCCAATCATTCTTGGCATCTGGAATTCACGCATCATCACAATACATATGTTGGAAAAGTACCAACGAAAGATAATTTATTAGCATTTTATATTGAAAATGAACTTGAATGGCAAGCACAAATAAAATCAATGCAAGAAGCCGGTTTTATTCTCGTGCCTTCTTATAATCCTTATTGGGATAAGAATGGAAAGACATTTGAAGATATTGATGGCTATCGCGTTGTATTACAAAATAGTGCTTCAGAAGTTTAAGCATTTTCATAGTTAATTTAATGCTAAAAAATTATTTATTTTAATATTAATCGCTTATCCCTAACCGGTTTCAAGTTGCATTGTGATGGTAAGGAAACAAATCCCCAGCAGCATAACTAACTATGTGGCTGAGGTAAGTGAGCGAATCCAACAAAAATGCAACTTGGAAGATGACGGATATATAGCATTTTAAGTTTACATCTGCTATGAGAGAAATGTTTGTTGTTCTGACTCTCTTCTACGGAGTAGATCCGGTATTTTTCGTCCATCAGCCCGATCCCATTTTAAAAACTCTCTGGCGGCTCCTTGGTAATCACCGGCATTCAATTTTTTCAACAACGTTGAATGGGTAAAATTACCAATCCCCAGATTGAAAATAAACGAGCATAAAGCATCAAATTGCCCCTGTGTTAGAGATACTTTAACTAATCGATGGATAGCATCATAAATCGGAAGTAGATCTTGATACAAAAATGCTTCTGCTTGTTGTGCGGTAATCACTTGTCCAGGTTTGACTCCCTTTGTATGACCATATCCAATTGTCCACGGTTCGGCTCCAGTGACGGGATCTGAATATGCTTTCAATTTCAATCCTTCATAGCTTTTCAGTTTATTAATACCATTTTCACTGATCTCCATTCATTTTCTCCGCTTGCTAGGTCGAGCATCGAACATCAAGCCAAGATTAGTATAAAAAACAACCTAAACGTAAAGTATAGACTAATAAAAAATCAGTTAAGGCGCGATAGTAACCAAATTATCGCATTTTCACAAAGCACCAATAGAAAAAATATACATAAATTTCAAACAGATAATTTGATTTGCAAATTTTTTTTAAATTTTAAAAAAATAATTTAATAAATATCTTGACTCTTTTTGTTTTGAGCATAAAATCTTCCCCAGAATTTAGATTTTCGTGAAGTAAATCACAATTTATAACCCTCAAAGGACATCATCATGAAATCTGTAAAATCTTTCCTCTCAAACGTACACTGCGTTGTTATTCGCTTATCAGCAACTCGCTTTATGTAAGCACTCACCTTATATAACGCACTGTACAGACAGAGATAAGCCAGCTATTCATAAAACTGGCTTTTTTATCGCCTGTTAAGATCTAATGTAAATATTTGCCATTCCATATCGCTATCCATTCTTTTTTAATTGAACTATCATTCCGAGAAGTTTGTCTTACAAAGACCATAATTATTATTTCTATAGCGACCAGCTTTCAGAATTCACTTTAATACTGAGATAATTTTATGAATTTAATGGATTTTCGTAGTTTGAAGTTAAAATCAGAATTGGGAATACTTGAGATTTTCTTACACCTTATCATCTGGTTTCTGATTATATTACTTACCGTGGGATTAGGTGCCTTTGTATTTCCTTACTATATGACTCGTTTTATCATTAGCAAAACGCATGTTATTGACAGAGATAGCGGGAAAATTATCGGTAAGTTAGATTGTGATATCAACTTAGTTCAAATACTGGGTTACGTCATCATTTGGGCTATTCTCTCTTTTATTACATTTGGGCTTTTATATTTTGTATACCTTTACAAAATCATCATGCATTGCATTAATCATACACGAGTAATTTCTGAATAGATCGTGGTTGAATACATAATAAAAAGCCTGAACCTTATTAAACAAAGAGTTCAGGCGAAATGATCATTCATACAATGATCGCCAATAGATAAATTAGTTTAAAAAATAAGCGATATATAAAGAGACATAACGAATATGGGTAAATGAAAATTTAGAAACGATAACCTACACCCAATACCCAAGTTCCAAGCTTGGCTTCTTTTAAATTTGCATATGAATATGAAGCATCAATAGCCCAGCCAGGAGTAGGGTTAAATTGTAAACCAGCGCCGTAAGATAATGCGGTTTTTTTATGAATATCTTTATCTCCTGATGCAGAAAAACCAGCTTCACTGCGAACCGCACCGATCAGACCATATGCACTGATATAATCGTTAAAACGGTAGGTTGGCCCAGCCATCAGAGATGTATTTTTCCACCTGAATTTTGATGATGAACCAAAATAATTATACTCATGTACATATTGGGTATAAGTTAATGAACCGATAACACCGAGTTTTTCATTAAACTCATAACGATATTTTAGATTTAAACCATACTGGTTTGTACTTAATTTCTCATCATTATGGTAGATTTCCTTACCATTATTCAGTGATGCGTTACTCTGGGCATACCCTAAAGAAATAGTACTTTTACCACTATTGCTTGCGCAGGCATTAAAAGTAAGTATAGATAATCCCACAGCGATAGAAGCTGTTAATAATGTTGTTTTCATAAATAAAAATTCTCTGTCATTTACGTTTGATGTATTCGTCTTACCAAGAAAAGCTTTCGGAATATACAGATCTTATATCAGGAATTCAACTATAAGCGGAAGAACATCAATTTATTCTCAAAAATTACACCAATAAAATCACAACGATGAAAAATTTTATTTAAATTCAAATTATTACATAGAAAAACACCTGTTTTAGAGTCCAAAAATCACCTATAAATTCATATAAATCAAAGCACGCAATTTATAAAAACATTTATTTATCAAACAATTAATAAAAAACAATTCATTTATAATATTAGGATATTTCCTAGTATTAAAATAATACAATATGTAATTAGTTAACACTTTGCCCTTTAATAATTTTTAATTATAAATAAAAGCAATGTATCATCAAAATAAATAAATCAATTGATTATCCATTTTTTCAGTTTTCAATCAGAAAAAATTTATTGATGAGTAATCATTGAATAGATTCTCAAGGAATCTGAACGAATAATCTGGCAACCATATCATAAGCTTTTATTCTCATATGAGAATTTATTATTTCTATACAATGATCTTCAAGTTGCAACCAATAAGGTAGCAACTTGAAAGAGAAAAGTGTATTCAGCTAACGCTTAATTCCTTATAAGTTAATAAGATAAATTATCTGCATTACTGTTATAATCAATAACCCGATAACCCGATTTTCCACCTGTTCTTATGAAATCGAAGATAACACTTTCTGAGCCTGAACGAATTACATTGCAACAACT
>NZ_NKHR01000004.1:21036-291085 GCF_014467285.1 Xenorhabdus sp. PB62.4
GAAACGCTGGCGAATACCCTGAAAAAGCAGGGACTGACCTATAAACGAACCCGCCTGTCGCTTAAAAAAAGCGCAACGAAACGGAGTTTGCGAAAAAATCCGCCTTGCTGAGCAAAATTAAGGCCGGGGCACAGTTAGGCCATTACCGTCTGGTCTATTTTGATGAGGCCGGTTTTGCCGCATCTCCTCCGGTGCAATATGGCTGGAGTCCACGGGGTAAGCCCCATGAGACTGAGCCTCAAGCCCATGGCAGATGGTCAGTTCTGGGGGCGTTAAATTACACGGACAACACGCTGTTTTACCAGACAGCGTCAGGCAGTATCACACGAGCTGATGTGATTGATTTTTTAGAGCAGGTAGCCAAACAAGGAGACAACCGTTTGACATTTTTAGTGCTAGATAATGCGCGTATCCACCATGGGATCGCGGAAAAAACCAGACATCGCTGGTTACGAGAGCACAACCTGCTTTTACTTTATCTTCCCGCCTACAGTCCAGAGCTGAATTTGATTGAAATCGTCTGGAAACAAGCCAAATATCACTGGCGACGTTTTATCACCTGGACTCAAGATACCATGGAGTATGAGCTAAATACGTTATTGGAAGGTTATGGTGATCAATTTGCAATTAATTTTTCTTGAGCACTTAAGAAATCATCACGTGCTCTCTGAATGCAGGCCTTTCTGTTAACTTAGCATAATAATCAATCAATGCCGGATGATATGGACGATTAATTTTTATATCGAAATAGCGATAAAGTATATGACCAAACTGTATGTCAGCAAGAGTAAAATGATTACCGGCAATAAAATGATGTTGCTGTAGTTGTTTTTCGGCAATGTTCAACATATTACTAATCTTATGAATGGCCTTAGTTATTTCATCCTGATTTTGCTGTTGAGGTGCAGTACGGACTACTCGCCAGAATATGGGAGCAGTAAAATTCAGAGCAATATTTATTTTTGACCATTCAGCCCATTTATCTATATCAGTGCGAGCTTCAAGGTCTTCTGGCCAAAAAGGAGCTTTCGCATATCGATTACTAAGATAGCGTAAGATAGCACCTGTCTCCCAAATTGGCGAACCTTCGCCATCTCTGATAACAGGCACAGTTCCATTCGGGTTCATGGACAAAAATTCAGGTGTATCGTTGCCACCGTATTTATGCCCAATATCATAGCGAGTAAAAGAAAGCTCTAATTCACCAATGCACCACATCAACGCCTGAACATTAGATGAAGTTTTTCGTCCCCAAACCGTTATCACGAAGTCATCCTCCTTTAATATGCCTTTTATCTTTTAAGTTATGGCTTTTTTGGCAGTGCCGCAACTCAAAACTTATTTGATATGCTTCATGGAAAATCGTTATTTGTTATCCAAAATACTTTTCGACTAAAGCATATAAAATGGCAATGGTTTCTATATCAGGCACACCATCATAAGATGATGGACGGAAGTGCATTTGGAATGCCATGATTAAGGACCGAAAGTTCTCATCTTCTTCTGCACCTGAAATATCATAACCATAACGCTTAAGTTGTTCTAAAATCGCAGCGGTATCCGGCAAGTAATAAGAAAATTGTTCGATATATTTTTGTTTAGTCTCTTCGTCATACCATGCCCCAACACCTGCATCATATAACTCTTTCCATGGGAAAGCTGGGCCTGGATCTGTTTTTCTCTGCCAGGCAATATCTGAATGCCCTACTATGTGAGTTGGATGAATATCTGGATAACGCTGGACTATATTAATGGCCAGTACTTTAACTGCGTCAATTTGATCAGGGTGATAAGGGGGAAAAGTCAGAACACCGCTTTCGTCACTAGCTTCATTCACAATCTCAATACCAATGGAAGTATCATTTAGGCTTTCTCTTCCTGCCCAATAACTCACTCCAGCATGCCAAGCTCTTTCAAGTTCATCCACGAGATTGAAAATATGAATTTCTCTAAATCCAGCGGCCTGATAAGTTGGATCATCTGGGTTCGGAACTAAGTAATGAGCACTGACGAGATCCCCTGTCAATGCCTGAATGGATCTTTCGAAATTCAGGGCGGTGTAGTGCATAACTAAAAAGCGGGAACGTCGATTAAAGCTTTTGATTGAACGATATGAAACATAATCAATTTTATACATTATTGTTACCCCATTGGTTTTGCGATGTAACGCAGTGAATATCAAATCGCTGTAAAAAACGCATTCCATATTGCTGGTATGATAAATCAACAGGCATGTTTGAGCACGATGTAAACGCACTTGGCCTCTTACTTTAAAATTCTCCTATAATTTAACAAAAAAAGACACTTGTCAGGCAAATGCCTAAGGCATAAAAAAATAATCTGATCCTATCAAATCACTAATATAAATGATTGTTAGTTTTGATAAATAGCTCGCTGTGGTAAGGTATACGAAATAATAAATAATATGCCAATAAAAAACCATTATTACCCAATATCTAATTTCGGAATAATTTTATTAGAGATAGATATACAGAGGAGCTTAACTAAAGACAAATTTCATGAAGTGGTTATTATTTTATAGCATTTTAAATAGATATAAATTCATTAAATTATCATGATTACTTAACCAAGTATGGCATATTCAAAAATGATACCCAACCTCAATATTGAGACCATTGACATGATAATTTTCATTTTCAGGTTGGATTGGTGTCTCTTTATAGCTGATATAAAAACCGAGATTTTCTAATGGGTTAATTAATATTCCAGTTCCCCAAGCTAAGGCTATATTTTTATCAGAATAAGTATACGCATCAAAGTAAGTACCTTTTTTCCCCTCATTACCCCATTTCAAACGTGCAATACCCACGATTCCATACAGACTGAAATAATGGTTAATTCGATAAGCCGGGCCTGCCAGTAAGGTCTGGGCACGATCCCAGTTTTTGTCACCTTTTAGCCAAGAAAATGATCCTACAACTCCCCAATCAGGACTCATTTGATAATAGTGATTGAAATTCATGCCACGAGGTATTTCTTCACCCGCTTTATCGAAGTGACCAGAAGCATATCCCACCGATGTCGTTTGTCCTTCAACAGCATAAGCTTGTGTTGCCAGAAAAGTAAAAAGAACAAACATAGAGATAAGGATTCTGTTCATTCGTTACTACCTCTATGGTGGGGATAAGTCATTTAAATATAGCTCACATATTTTCATCTGATAAAAATCAGATCAGAAACAACGGTAAAATCTGTTGACAATTAGTCTAATCCCCACAGCATTCAAATTGCGAAGCGAGAAATTACGGTTCAATTTCAATATCTGTCAATGGATGACAGCTACAAGGCAAAATTTCCCCTTCATTAACAAATGCCAATGGTTTACAAGGGTATCCCACCTTCCCTTTAACCAGACGAACACGGCAAGAGCCGCAGTACCCTTGGCGGCATTGGTATTCAAGTTGCACTTTGCCGTGTTCTAGTGCTTCCAGCAAATTACCGTGGAAACCTGAAGAATAATGGACGGATAAACCCTGCCTTGACGGCAGGGTAACTTTATAATCAGCCATATCAGAGTTCGAAACCGCTGAGATCCTCAGTATTGACTTCCGAATCAATCTGACCAACCAAATAAGAACTGACTTCGACTTCCTGTGGAGCCACTTGAACGTTATCAGAAACCAGCCACGCATTGATCCATGGAATCGGATTGGAGCGAGTTTCAAACGGTAATTTCAAGCCAACTGCCTGCATGCGAATATTGGTAATGTATTCAACATACTGGCACAGAATATCTTTGTTCAAACCAATCATGGAGCCGTCTTTAAACAGATAGTCAGCCCACTCTTTTTCCTGTTCTGCTGCCTGTACAAACAGATCGTAACATTCCTGTTCACACTCTTTGGCAATTTCCGCCATTTCAGGATCATCCTGACCAGAACGCAGCAAATTCAACATGTGCTGGGTTCCCGTTAGATGCAGCGCTTCATCACGGGCAATCAGTTTGATTATTTTGGCGTTACCTTCCATCAGCTCGCGTTCAGCAAAGGCAAATGAACACGCAAAGCTGACATAGAAGCGAATAGCTTCCAGAGCGTTAACGCTCATCAGGCACAAGTAAAGCTGCTTTTTCAACGCACGCAGGTTAATTGTCACTGTTTTACCAGCAACATCGTGTATCCCTTCGCCCAACAGATGATAGTAGTTGGTCATTTCGATCAGATCGTCGTAATACGCAGAAATATCTTTGGCGCGTTTTAAAATCTGTTCGTTTTCCACGATATCGTCAAACACGACAGAAGGATCATTCACAATGTTACGGATAATATGCGTGTAAGAACGCGAGTGAATCGTTTCCGAAAACGACCACGTTTCAACCCATGTTTCCAATTCTGGAATGGAAATCAACGGCAGGAAAGCCACATTCGGACTACGGCCCTGAATGGAATCCAGCAGCGTCTGATATTTCAGGTTACTGATAAAAATGTGTTTCTCATGATCCGGCAGCGCATTATAGTCGATGCGATCACGGGAAACGTCTACTTCTTCCGGACGCCAGAAGAAGGAGAGTTGTTTTTCAATCAGCTTTTCAAAAATAGGATATTTCTGCTGATCAAAACGCGCCACGTTAACAGACTGGCCGAAAAACATCGGCTCCTGTAATTGGTCATTTTTTACTTGCGAAAAAGTGGTATAGGACATAGCTTCCTCAAATTAAATCTTACACGCGCCGCCTTCACAGTCGGAATCAGCAGATTCAACGACTTCTTCCAAATCACCCTGAACATCTTCCGCACCGTCACGGGTGTTGTGGTAATACAGTGTCTTCACACCATATTTGTAAGCGAGCAGTAAATCTTTCAGCAATTGGTTCATCGGAACTTTGCCATTAGGGAAACGTGCCGGGTCATAGTTGGTATTGGCAGAAATCGACTGATCGATAAATTTCTGCATGATCCCGACTAACTGTAAGTAACCATCGTTGCTCGGCATCTGCCACAGCAGCTCATAAGCACCTTTCAGAAGATCATAATCCGGTACAACTTGACGCAAAATACCGTCTTTCGATGCCTTGACACTGATATAACCACGTGGTGGCTCAATACCATTGGTCGCATTAGAGATTTGCGAAGAAGTCTCTGATGGCATCAATGCAGACAATGTCGAGTTACGCAGGCCATGCTGTTGGATATCACGGCGCAGCGCTTCCCAATCCATGTGCAGAGGTTCGTTGGTAAATGTATCCAGGGTCTTCTTATAAGTATCAATCGGCAGGATACCCTGTGAATAAGTGGTTTCACTAAACCATGGGCAAGCACCCTTCTCTTTCGCCAACGTATTTGAGGCTTTCAGCAGGTAATACTGAATGGCTTCAAATGTTTTATGAGTTAAATTATTTGCACTGCCATCGGAATAATGCACGCCGTTTTTCGCCAGATAATAAGCGAAGTTAATCACACCGATACCCAGAGTACGACGCCCCATTGAGCCTTGTTTCGCGGCAATAATCGGGTAATCTTGATAATCCAACAGAGAATCCAGAGCACGGACGGCTAATTCCGCCAGTTCTTCCAATTCAGTCAGATTTTCGATAGCGCCCAAATTGAAAGCAGACAGTGTACACAGTGCAATTTCGCCATTTTCATCGTTAATGTTATTCAATGGCTTGGTTGGCAATGCAATTTCCAAACACAGGTTTGACTGACGTACAGGGGCAACAGCCGGATCAAACGGGCTATGTGTATTGCAGTGGTCAACATTCTGGATGTAAATACGGCCAGTGGAAGCTCGCTCCTGCATCATCAGTGAGAACAATTCAACGGCTTTAATGCGCTCTTTACGGATGTTGCTGTCATTTTCATACTGCGTATACAGACGTTCAAATTCATCCTGATCGGCAAAGAAGGCATCATACAATCCAGGAACATCAGACGGGCTGAACAGAGAAATTTCTTCCCCTTTGATCAGGCGCTCATACATCAGTTTGTTAACTTGCACACCGTAATCCATGTGACGAACGCGGTTGCCTTCAACACCACGGTTATTTTTCAGTACCAGCAGGCTTTCTACTTCCAAATGCCACAACGGATAGAACAATGTTGCTGCACCACCGCGAACACCACCCTGAGAACAGGATTTCACCGCAGTCTGGAAGTGTTTATAAAATGGGATACAGCCCGTGTGGAAAGCTTCACCACCACGGATTGGGCTACCCAAGGCACGGATACGGCCCGCATTTACGCCAATGCCGGCACGCTGGGAAACATATTTAACAATCGCACTGGATGTCGCATTGATGGAATCCAGACTATCGCCACACTCAATCAGCACACAAGAGCTGAACTGGCGAGTTGGTGTGCGAACCCCCGCCATGATTGGCGTTGGCAATGAAATTTTAAAGGTGGAAACCGCATCATAGAAACGACGGATATAATCCAGGCGCGTTTCTTTTGGATAAGTGGAAAACAGACACGCAGCAACCAGCATGTAGAGAAACTGGGCGCTTTCGTAAATTTCACCGGTAACACGGTTTTGTACCAAATACTTCCCTTCTAGCTGTTTGACCGCCGCATAGGAGAAATTCATATCACGCAAGTGGTTAATAAAACTGTCCATTTGCTCGAATTCTTCTTTGGAATAGTCTTCCAGCAAATGTTTGTCGTATTTACCCAAATCTACCATGCGTACAACATGGTCATACAGTGCAGGGGGTTCAAACTGACCATAAGCTTTTTTACGCAGATTAAAGATCGCCAGACGCGCAGCCAGATACTGGTAATCAGGTGCATCGCCAGAGATCAAGTCAGCCGCAGCTTTGATCATGGTTTCGTGGATGTCGGATGTTTTGATGCCATCGTAAAATTGAATCTGGGAACGCAGTTCTACTTGTGACACTGAGACATTTTTCAGACCTTCGGCAGCCCAGGTAACAACCCGGTGAATTTTATCAAGATCAATTCGTTCTTTATGTCCATCACGTTTGGTAACTAGCAGACTCTGGTTCATGGGGAAATACACCTTCTCTCTTTTCGTATCTCGCCTATATCGTTTTTTCTGGTCTGACCTATTGACAGCACGATACGCCCAGAATGACCAAGGGTCAGCTTGGGTACGTTGTTACTTTTCCTTTGCTCTATCGCAACTGTATTGTTAGTGTCAGATGGTAAGAAACACAATATATAGGGGGTGATTAAAACGGTAATAACAAGATAATGTTAATTTCGCGTTTTATCAAGTGTACAAAATCGGGAAGTTTTGTGGATAACTTGAGGATTAATTTTGCCAAAAAGCCGATAACCTGCGTAGTTACTTGATGTTACTTTCATAAGGCTATCGGCGAAACAGGGAAAATAAAATCTTAAAAATAATATTTAGTTGCCGCTTTATTAATCCCTCCGTTACTTCAGTCAGACTGATTGAGTGTGCAGCATATAGTTCACGTCTACATTGTATCCAAGTCGAAATTTATCTGTTAACGGATTGTAATGTAAACCAATAATATGTTGATCTTTCAGAGAGGTCTTATCAATCCAATTAATCAATTCAGAAGGACGAATGAATTTTTTCGCGTCATGCGTGCCTTTTGGCACCATGTTCAAAATATATTCAGCACCAACAACAGCCACTAACCAAGCTTTCCGGTTACGGTTAATAGTTGAGAAGAAAACATGGCCGCCAGGTTTTACCAGTCTGGCACAGGCGCGAACCACAGATTCAGGATCAGGTACATGCTCAAGCATCTCCATACATGTCACGACATCATAAGCGTACTGATGCTGTTCAGCGTGGTTTTCAACTGTTTCCTGAACATAAGAGACGGAAATGCCGGATTCCAGTGCATGCAGGCGGGCAACCTCAAGGGGCTCAAACCCCATATCCAACCCTGTCACTTCCGCACCTTCACGCGCCATGCTTTCTGACAAAATGCCTCCACCACATCCAACATCCAATACTTTTTTACCAAAAAGGCCGTCAGCATGTTGCAGGATGTAGTTCAAACGCAGTGGATTGATACGGTGCAAGGGCTTGAATTCACCTTCAAGATCCCACCAACGGGAAGCAACGGCTTCAAATTTTTCGATTTCCTGTTGATCCACATTCGCATGGGTCAAAATATGTGAATCGGGGGTTTTTATGTTCATCAGCAATATCGCTCCTAGGAACTGCTTCACAGAAAACTGGTTCACAGAAAACTGATTCACAGAAAATGTAACAGTATTATGGGGATGTGTGACAGAAAGCTATTATACATGCCTTAATCTCGAAATACCCGCATCTGGTTTTTATAAAACTGTCAATTTGTGGTATAATTTAAGCCTTTGAATTCGGAGTATGAGGGACAGTGGCTCCATGAGCGACATTGCCAGAGAAATCACACCGGTCAATATCGAAGAAGAGCTGAAGAGCTCGTATCTGGATTATGCGATGTCCGTTATTGTTGGACGTGCACTGCCAGATGTTCGGGATGGACTGAAGCCGGTACACCGCCGCGTACTTTTCGCGATGAATGTATTGGGAAATGATTGGAATAAACCCTATAAGAAATCTGCCCGCGTTGTTGGGGATGTTATTGGTAAATACCATCCACATGGTGACAGCGCTGTTTATGACACTATTGTTCGTCTGGCTCAACCCTTCTCTATGCGTTACATGCTGGTTGACGGTCAGGGGAACTTTGGATCAGTAGACGGCGATTCTGCGGCTGCGATGCGTTATACCGAAGTACGCATGGCGAAAATTGCCCATGAATTGCTGGCGGACTTGGAAAAAGAAACTGTCGACTTTGTGCCTAACTATGATGGCACAGAACAAATCCCCGAGGTCATGCCAACCCGTATACCCAACCTGCTGGTGAATGGCTCATCAGGGATTGCGGTAGGTATGGCAACCAACATTCCACCTCACAATTTATCTGAGGTGATTGATGGCTGTCTGGCTTATATTGATGATGAAAACATCAGTATTGAAGGCCTGATGGAATACATTCCTGGCCCTGATTTCCCGACAGCCGCCATTATCAATGGGCGTCGCGGTATTCAGGAAGCTTACCGCACAGGTCGCGGCAAAATTTATCTCCGGGCCCGCGCAGAAGTTGAAACTGATGAAAAAAATGGCCGCGAAACCATTATCGTCAGTGAAATACCTTATCAGGTCAATAAAGCCCGACTGATCGAAAAAATAGCTGAACTGGTAAAAGAGAAGCGGATTGAGGGGATCAGTGCATTACGTGACGAATCCGATAAAGATGGAATGCGCATCGTTATCGAAGTAAAACGGGATGCCGTTGGTGAAGTTGTCCTGAATAACCTGTATTCACTGACTCAGTTGCAAGTTTCATTCGGTATCAACATGGTTGCCCTGCACCAAGGACAACCCAAGTTACTTAACCTGAAAGACATTCTTTCTGCGTTTGTTTGCCATCGCCGTGAAGTTGTCACGCGCCGGACTATCTTTGAACTGAGAAAAGCCCGCGAACGTGCGCATACTCTTGAAGCACTGGCTGTTGCACTGGCGAATATCGATCCTGTCATTGAATTGATCCGCCGTGCTTCTACGCCTTCGGAAGCCAAAGCCAGTCTGGTTTCTCAGCCGTGGGAATTGGGCAATGTTGCTGCCATGCTGGCGCAGGCAGGTAACGATGCTGCCCGTCCTGAATGGCTGGAACCACAGTATGGCATTCGTGATGGTAAATATTACCTGACCGAACAGCAAGCACAGTCCATTTTGGATCTGCGCCTACAAAAACTGACCGGACTAGAGCATGAAAAACTGCTTGATGAATATCGTGACCTGCTGAAAATCATCGCGGAGCTGCTGTTCATCTTGGAAAGCCCTGAACGTTTGATGGAAGTCATTCGTGAAGAATTGCTGGCCATTAAAGAACAGTATAATGATGTCCGCCGGACTGAATTGACTGAAAACTCAGCAGATATCAATATTGAAGATCTGATCAATCAAGAAGATGTTGTGGTAACACTGTCCCATCAGGGGTACGTTAAATACCAACCATTGTCCGACTACGAAGCTCAGCGTCGTGGCGGCAAAGGAAAATCAGCCGCGCGCACCAAAGAAGAAGACTTCATTGAGCGTTTGCTGGTGGCGAATACCCACGATACCATTCTCTGCTTCTCAAATAAGGGCAAGATGTACTGGATGAAAGTATACCAGTTGCCGGAAGCAAGCCGTGGTGCCCGTGGTCGTCCAATTGTCAACCTGTTGCCATTGGATCAAAACGAACGCATCACAGCCATTTTACCAGTGCGTGAATATGAAGATGGGCTGAATATCTTCATGGCGACCGCAAGCGGTATTGTTAAGAAGACTAAACTCAGCGAATTCAGCCGCCCGCGCAGTGCCGGCATCATTGCAGTGAACCTGAATGAAGGTGATGAGCTGATCGGCGTTGACCTGACAGATGGCAGCAATGAAGTTATGCTGTTCTCCGCTCAGGGCAAAGTCGTTCGTTTCCTCGAAGAAGAGGAAGAAACGCTGGAAGATGGTACTGTTCGCGTGAAAGGCGTTCGTGCGATGGGACGCACCGCAACTGGGGTTCGTGGTATCAAACTTGGTGAAGGCGATAAAGTCGTTTCACTGATCATTCCTCGTGGTGAAGGAGAAATCCTGACCGTCACCGAGAATGGTTACGGCAAACGTACTGCTGAAAAAGAGTACCCAACAAAATCCCGTGCTACACAAGGTGTTATTTCCATCAAGGTCAGCGAACGTAATGGTAACGTGATCGGCGCGATTCAAGTTGAACCGACTGATCAGATCATGATGATTACTAATGCAGGAACATTGGTAAGAACCCGTGTTTCTGAAGTCAGCACTGTTGGTCGTAATACGCAAGGCGTCACCCTGATCCGTACATCAGAAGACGAAAAAGTGGTTGGCTTACAACGTGTAGCTGAACCTGATGACGATGATGAGGATGACAATACAGCAGCCCCTTCTGTTGAAGGGCATGCTGAGCCAGAAGATAAAGAGTAATACGTTTTAATTTTATTCTAATCTTGTTGCATACCATCAATAATAGAGCAGGCACTTCGGTGTCTGCTTTTTTGCATAATCTTTTGACGAAGCATTAAAGAGTCAAATGCTGCTTTGTATTCCCTGCTACACTAGTATATGCTGTGAACAGTTAATATTAATCATGTTTTTCGTCAGGCGATCTCTTGAGATATCTATCTTCTTTTCGGACGTCATTAAAGATATCCCGTTATCTTTTTCGGGTGCTCGGATTTATGTTATGGGCACTCGGCGCCTTGTTAACCAGCTTTTATTTGATAAATCTTTTCAATACAGTCAAAGCAGATATGCGACAAGAATTTAATTCTAATTTTGATGTTGCATTTGCTAATGTGCGGATCCTTTCCGGTATCTTGCGAGATATTCAAGTAATTGTGGAGAAAGAATTTTCATCAAAGAATGATAAAGATCCAACAATTACTCTACCGCAATATGACAATATTCTGCCGTACATTCCTTTGAATTCAAATTCCGATTGTGAGCTTTTACAAAAAAGCTCACATAATCATTTAGAGTCATTGGATCAATCGTTATCATTTCGGAATGAGAATACTTCTCCTATACATCATGTAACCCAAATTCTTTTTGTTGATGCGAAAAGCATGTGCATGGTGAAATTAGCCTATCGTGGCAACATCGTAGACTCTGATGCAGTTAAGAAAATGATCTATGAAAGTAGCCTGAGGGTAATCAATATGAAAGATCAGGGAAGAGAACGAGCCATCTTTACGATACAACCCGACTCAAGAGCGGATGGGGGGAATTTTTATATTTTTTCACCCCTTTATATTGATGGACACATTAAAGGGATCATCATTATTGACCAATACCTTACTCTGGAATATTTTAAACAAGCTACATATAGACCTCTACATATCACACTGTTAAACGAGTTTAAACAGCCCGAATTATTTTATCCGACAAAAAGCATCAATAAACAGACCACTATAAATTTCAATATGCAATCGACTTACTTCGGTTACGATGACAATTTTACCAGTTTGTTACTACTGCGACGATTATCACCCGCTTCATTATACGTTGCTTATTCAATACCAATAAAACAAATTTACGTTGAACTCAAAGCCAGCCTGATTAATAGCGCCATATTAAATATTATTTCTGCAATCGCCATTACCTTTTTTGTCTGGCGGTTTGAACGTAAAATGTTTGCTCCGGCTGAAGACAATGCAATCCGCCTTGAAGAACATGAACAGTTTAACCATAAAATTGTTGCTTCGGCTCCGGTGGGAATTAGTATTTTAAGAGTCAGTGATGGTGTCAATATTCTAAGTAATGAACTGGCACATAATTACACTCGAATGCTGACATATGAAGATCAAAAACGTATTGTCGATATCATTTGCGATAAAACCAGCAGCTATATTGATGTCGTCACCAGCGATAATAATCACCTGCAAATTAGTTTTGTACACTCACGCTATCGTAATGAAGAAGTTGCAATCTGTGTGTTGATAGATGTCAGTACCCGCGTAAAAATGGAAAAATCCTTGCAAGAAATGGCCTCAGCCGCAGAGCAAGCCAATCAGGCGAAATCGATGTTCCTTGCAACAGTTAGCCATGAATTAAGAACACCACTCTATGGTATTATTGGTAACCTAGAGCTTATCCAATCTCATTCATTGCCATCAGAATCCGCACGATTATTGGCAACAATGAATAATTCATCATCGCTATTGTTGAAAATTATCAGCGATATTCTCGACTTCTCTAAAATAGAATCCAAACAATTAAAAATTGAACCCAGGGATTTTAGTTGTCGGGAAGTAATATCTCATGTGACTTCAAACTATCTTCCTCTAATTACAAAGAAAGGGTTGGGATTATACTGCTATATTGATGCAAATGTTCCTGATATCATCCGCAATGATCCCGTAAGGTTACAACAAATCATCTCTAATTTATTAAACAATGCCATCAAATTCACGGCTTCTGGCTGTGTTGTGATTGAAATTACATCAAAACATGGTTATTTGTATATTAGTATCAAAGACACAGGGCTTGGCATTGAGGATAAATTACAATTTCAATTATTCGAGCCGTTTTTCCAGATCAGCACCAATAAAGAAAGTTCTATACAAGGCACAGGGTTAGGGCTGGCTATTTGTGAAAAACTCATCAATTTGATGGATGGTGATATTGAATTCGTTTCACAAAAACGTATTGGTAGTATCTTTTCCATCCGTATTCCTTTTTATGGCGTTAAGTTTTATGCAAAACAAGTACCTAATCAACATCATCAGCAAAAGATAGTGTTGGCTATTTGTAATGACTTCCTTGAAAGATATTTACAGAATTTACTTTCACAGAATCATTTCCAAGTTACTCTATACGACGAAGAAAAAATAGATGGCACAGAATTACTCATCAGTGATCGACCTAACGAGCCAACTATTTCGGTTCATTATCAGGTAGAAATATCAGAAAAACATATTGGTCCACCAGAACAAATCCGAGAAAATTATTGGCTGCATAATACTTATGAGCTGAGTGAATTGGGTAGTGTGCTGGATACTCTGCTGGCAGAACACTCTCTCGCATCAACCTTGCCTATTTCGCTGTCATCACCGCTTACTCCAACAAAAGTGATGCAAACTAACAGCAGCCTTAATACAATAAAAGTATTAGTTGTTGATGACCATCCCATTAATCGTCATTTATTGGTCGATCAATTAACCTCAATAGGGTTTAGCGTATCAATGGCAAATGATGGTATTGATGCGATTGAATATCTAAAAAACAATTCAACAGATATTCTTTTGACAGACGTTAATATGCCCAATATGGATGGATATGAACTGACACAATACTTGCGAAACAGAGGCTATACCAAACCCATTATTGGTATTACTGCCAACGCATTGGCAGAAGAAAAACAGCGTTGTACTAATGTGGGCATGGATAACTGTTTATCGAAACCTGTATCACTGGCAATACTAAAAGAAGTAATAATAGAATATAGTAATATTCAAAGCCAAATACATTAATCCGTTAAATAATATATTGGCTTGCTGAAAGGTAGAAAATCGGTAACGCCAACTACCGATTTTCTACAGGAAAGATAACCAATTGGTTATTTACCAATATCTTTGTCAATCGTGACAGAGGATAAATAGTTAAGTAACGCAATATCGTTATCAACTCCCAGTTTTAGCATCGCTGATTTCTTCTGGCTACTGATAGTTTTAATACTACGATTAAGTTTTTTAGCAATATCAGTAACAAGAAAGCCTTCGGCAAATAAGCGCAGAACCTCGCTCTCTTTAGGAGATAAACGTTTATCCCCGTAACCATTGGCATTTACTTTTTCCAGTAACTTGGAAACACTCTCAGGTGTGAATTGTTTCCCCTTCTGCAAAGCAGAAAGAGCTCTGGGCAAATCAGTTGGTGCTCCTTGTTTTAACACTATTCCCTCAATATCAAGCTCAAGTATAGCGCTTAAAATAGCCGGGTTATTGTTCATTGTAAGGACAATAACTGCCAATGTTGGGTAATGGCGTTTAATATATTTTATCAGGGTGATGCCATCACCGTATTTATCCCCAGGCATTGACAAATCCGTTATCAGAACATCTGCCTCTATATGTGGCAAGCTATTAATGAGAGTAGTTGAATTTTCAAATTCCCCCACCACATTAATCCACTCAATCTGTTCAAGAGACTTGCGGATGCCAAACAAAACAATGGGATGGTCATCGGCAATAATGACATTAAGGTTATTCATATTATTGGTTACCTTGTTGCAACAGCTTTGTGATAAAGGAATCAATGAGGCTGATGCTACTTTTGATTTCTACTTCATTATTGTCTGCTATGTGTTTTTCCAATGCCTCACATGATGACCTAAGAAACTCTAAATCTAACATAGCAAACGCACCCTTAAGGCGGTGTACCGTTTGCGAAAGTGATACCAAATCGTGTCGTTCCATATCAGTATACAGTTTAGTAATATCCATAGGTACCGTCTCTATAAATAATTTCCTGTACTCACTGTTTTCCAACTGAATTTGATAATTTTTGAGAATATTGCAGATATCACTATCAATATCCTCACATGAATCAACATTTTCAGTGAGTTTGCATACTGGTTCAGGGCTCTCAAAAATTTCTTCTGACTCTTCTAAACTGAAATTCTCTTCAATCAGAAACGATATTGCATTGATAACAGCATCAACAAGATTGTAATTGCACTGAACCAAACCGGGCTTCATCTGCTTGAATTCTAGTAAATTGCCCACTAATAATATAGTTGGTTTTTCCTCTTTGTACTGTTTATCCGTAAGGATAATATCGTATTCTTCCGTAATGTTCCCTTTGCTTTTATCGAAATAAGTTGCACCGTAATTACTGAGATAAGTATGGATGATTTTGCTGATCTCGGGGTTATTGATATCAATTAAGATCGTAATTCCTTCCAAAAGCTGAGGGGTTTCACCATTTTCATCATCATACTGTGATAAAGGCAGATTGATAACATAATGAGTGCCTAAACCCAACTTACTTTTAATATCAAGACTTCCTCCCATTCTTTTGCATAACTGGTTACATAAATAAAAAGCCATGCCTGAATTGGTAGAGTACTTATCTTCTGTTGATTTGTATAGGAAAGGATAATTCAAACTGGTCAAATCTTTTTCACCTAAACCAGAGCCACTATCCATGAGCTCAATTTGAATATGGTTGTCATATTTACCAGAACTATTAACGGCCAACGATATTTTTCCATAGCTGGTCGTTGTCATTGCATAGTTAAATAACAACGTGACAACTTTACTTAACGTAACTCCATCCCCAATGAATAAAGATTCACGGGATATATTAAAATGATAATAAATTCTCAGTCCCTTAGCATTCAAGGTCGGTAGAGATATTTTCAGAATATCTTCCAAACATGAAGACAGAGAAAATACTTCATTCGCTGGCTGCCAATCATTAAACTCCAAGCTATTGAGCAATGAAATGTTTTCAACCCATTCAGTAATATATTTGGATTTGGCTAATAATTTCTCCAGCAACTTCTGCTCATTCTCATCTTGTGATAGTTGTTTCAATTGGTCAGCAATATCATTTAAGTTCTTAACCGGTTGCTTTATTTCTTTATTAATATTCGAAAGCATTGACCTTCTAGCCTGAATGCTTCTCTCATATTCCTGATGAGCAAATTGCAATCGCTTATTTGCCATGACTTCCTGATCTTTGTCTTGTAGTAAAAACAGGTAAGACTCTGGTAATAAGCTGTTGCTATACATTTTCACTTCATAAATCGCCTCATCAATGGATGTTTGAATTACACCATGATGCTGTTGCGCCATGATTCTAACTTTATTCAAATCTATATGAGGCATCAACCGCTCTGCGATTTTATTACTCATTATTATTTGGTTCGCAGCAAAATCGTAGAGCACCAATCCAGTGGGAATATTAGAAATAATATCGTTACTCAAAGAGTCCTTAATCTTTAACTCATTACTCATAGAGGCATTTGGTGCAATATATCGCCGACGGATATAAAATAACCCATTTAACGAAAATAAAAAGAAAAGCAATATTGAAAGCAGAAGCCAGGAATTTCTGAACAATAAATCTACAATCAGAGTCTTCAATGGAACCTGATAAGACAATTTATATGGCACGATATTAAGAGACTGGGAGAACTCCAGCCAAAATCCGTTCCATGAAACCTCAACTTTATCTGAGTTATCAGCCTCATGTGAGCTAATCGCATTCAACCGAAAATTTGCGGGCAGCATATCAACCGACAAAAGATTATTGATAGGCAAATCAAAGGCAATAATGGTGGTTAATTGACCAGTTACATTAAACCCAGCTTTATAAGTATAAAAATAAATATTCTCACCGCGTAAGACACTGATGGGTGATATATTCTCCTTTTCATCCAATGTGATGAACTGGTCTAACATCTCAGTGCGTCTGGCATCATAATTCAAGGTCAGATAACTGTCCTTGAACCTTATTTCCGGTTTTAAGAGTGAATGGTTCGTTATCAATAATAAATTATTCTCCTTCCCATTAAGATAATACATCGACAAGTATTCATTGCGAGGCCCCCAGAGAATTTCCAGATAGTTAGACAATTGCTGAGCCAGTCGAATACTAAAATCGCTGTATTGACCAAAAATAATTGCATCAACGGCCTGATAGCGATTTTCTAACCAATAGACATCTGGACCTAGTTTTAGCAACGATGGTGTCTCCTGAGAGGAGATTGGTAAAGTATTAGACTGTTCAAAGATATGATTTGTGTAGTAACGGTAATCTTTAATCTGCAATCTCATCTTCTCTGTTACACTACTGATAGCATATTTTTTCTCCATCAGCCAAATATCAAAATAGTTATACCCGAATAAAAATAGAGACGTAAAAAGCAAAGTAACAAATAGCGTGTAAAAACGAGGAATAGTTGAAGGCTTGATAGGTGGTTGTTTATACATTCTTGGATTAATTGCCTTTAGTATGAATATATTTTGGTCAATGCAACATCAACCCGTAGATAAATAAGCCAGAATACCTAGTTTATACTAGCAGGTTAGCAAATCAAAAGACCATTAAAGATCAAAGATTGAGCAATCAGTAAGAAAAAAGCCATTTTTTTTCTTTAGGGGCTAGACACATTAAATCAATATAGGCATAATCTCGCGCCATGGAAGGATGGCCGAGCGGTCGAAGGCAGCGGTCTTGAAAACCGCCGATGGGAAACCATCCTAGAGTTCGAATCTCTATCCTTCCGCCAAATTTAGCCGGCTTAGCTCAGTTGGTAGAGCAACTGACTTGTAATCAGTAGGTCACCAGTTCGACTCCGGTAGCCGGCACCATACAAGAACCCGTTATCTCTCGTAACCATCCGGTGAGATAGCGGGTTTTTACTTTCCATTTTCAGGCAAATTAACGCCCTGCATCTGAATACGCTTCCCTTTCATCTTTTAAGCTGCTGCTGTATTTGCTGTTTGACTAATCACATATTTTCTATACATTCTGGAATTTACTTCCTTATTCCCACACTACAAATTAAAGTCTGTTAGGCATAGTTGTGTCTTTTAGATGGAACAAGATTGAGGTATGAAGTTATTTTATCCTCATCTGATAATAAACTAAGTGTAATTATTTATTTACATCATGTGTACCACTGATTTGACAGCCATAAGTCATTCATTTAACCTGCTAATCTTATAACTATTTTTTCAACATATTCAGAAACGAGGGTAGCGTGAAAAATCGCACTGTTGGCAGTATTTTTATCGTTGCAGGAACGACGATTGGAGCAGGGATGCTGGCAATGCCATTGGCAGCAGCAGGTGTGGGGTTTGGAACCATATTTGTTATGCTGGTCGCCCTTTGGGCATTAATGAGTTATACCGCGCTCCTGCTCGTAGAAGTTTATCAATATAATAAGTTTAATACTGGCTTGGGAACCATCGCAAAACGCTATCTTGGTGTTGGCGGGAAAGCATTAACGGGTTTCAGTATGCTTTTCCTGATGTATGCCCTGACAACAGCTTATATTAGTGGTGCAGGAGAATTACTGTCAGCCAGTCTTTCTTCTTGGTTAGATAAGCCGATTTCTATCTCTGCCGGAATTATTATTTTTACCATTATTGCTGGCGGAGTCGTCTGTATCGGTACCCACTCTGTCGATTTAATTAACCGCTTACTGTTTACCGCCAAAATCGTTTTTCTGGTAGTTGTACTTGGTGTGATGATGCCCCATGTTGATAAAATCAACCTGATGTCCATGCCTGTTGAACAAGGGCTAATACTATCCGCCATTCCGGTCATTTTTACTTCATTCGGCTTTCACGGAAGTATACCAAGCATTGTTGCCTATATGGGGGGAGATACCAACAAACTACGGAAGATCTTTATCATCGGTAGTGCTATTCCTCTGAGCGCCTATATCCTGTGGCAATTAGTGACTCTTGGTGCAATTTCTTCAAATACCTTTGTTGATATTCTTGCACAGCAGTCTGGGCTGAATGGCCTATTGGCAGCAGTCAAAGAAGTTGTCGTGTCACCCAAAATCGTCCTTGCCGTCCATCTTTTCGCGGATCTCGCTCTGGCGACTTCATTTCTTGGGGTTGCTTTAGGTCTGTTTGATTATCTTGCTGACCTTCTGAAACGCAACAATCATGCGAAAGGGCGGTTACAAACAGGATTGATAACGTTTGTTCCTCCATTGTTATGCGCTCTGTATTACCCTAATTTTGTTATGGCACTGACGTATGCTGCCGTTGCCCTTTCCATTCTGGCACTGTTATTACCTTGCCTGCTGGTTTGGCGCAGTCGTCAGGAAAATGAGGGAGGATATCGTGTCAGGGGAGGGAAACCGGCTTTAGTCCTTGTCTTCTTGAGTGGGATTGCGATCATTGCAATTCAAATTGGCATTGTGGCAGGAATACTGCCCCAAGTCGGATAATTTCTATCCTGTTTAAGATTATCCGCCTCGATATAGCAGAGGCGGATAATCTTGATGATACTGATTTAGAAGCTTAAACCTGCCCCAATGTAAAAACCATCAGAGACTTTATTACTACGGTTACCATTTTTTCCTTTTATATCAATGACACGATAACCTACATCAACAGTCAATGGCTTAATGAGCGTAACACGCGCTCCCCCTGCGGCCTCAGTGTAAGAGTCCACTCCCGACGTTAAGCTTGATGGAGCACCATACGCCTCACCATACAGGGACAAAGAAGGTATTACCGCCCAACTGAGGCCAACGCCACCAGCCAATGCAGCCCCATCTTTACCCTCTTTTGGCGACAGATAGAGTGCCTTGCCACCAACACTTGCCGTAAATGGCCCAACAGGTAAGCCAAAAGCGGCGCCTAAACTACCAAGTTGACCATTATGGTCACTGCGAGTCCAGTTGCCATTAAAAGATAGACCCGCATTTTTATCACCAATCCCTACAGATGTACTGGTGTTGTGCTTTCCCATTTGTACATCCATGGAAATAGCGTTTGCTGCACCAGTCAAAAAGAGCAAACTGGCTGCGCTGATAGCAATAAGACCTTTCATATTTTTCTTCTCTCTTCTCAATTGGTGAATGCCAATACCACTTAAGATATTTTACTGAAATCAGAGAGACGCCTACAGATAGCGGAAGCAATGAAATCTCTAGATTTATCAAGATATGTAAACATTGCGACTATTTATTATTTGTATTATTGAAGATAGTGATTTTTTCCGCTACCCATTGTTTAACCTGTTGGCGTGAAATTTTTATCCCGCCATCTTTTAACTGTGACGGCAACAAATAGTAAGCTACAGGGATTTGGAAAGCAGCGAATTTATCCGAAAGCCAATCACTCAGAGTTTCTATCAGTTCAGGATATTTTGTTTCAATAACAGCCACAGGGCGATGACCAAATTCAACATCAGGAATGGGAACAACAAAGCTTTGCTCTATCTTTGAATGTTGATTAATGATCTTCTCAATATCTTCTGGCTGGATGCCTTCACCGCCACTGAAAAACTGGTTGTCGAGACGTCCCAGGATCCGTAACTCTCCCTGCTCAAATACGCCTCTGTCACGAGTAGAAAACCATCCTTTTTTATTTGTCAGTGGATTCAATTTTCCATCAAACCAATAACCACTTGCGATACTGTCGGCACGGATCTGTATTTCTTCATCCACCAGACGAATAGATTTTCCCGGAAGCGGATTCCCGACACCAGACAAACCATCAGCTCGTTTTGCGCAGACAGTTGAAGCCATTTCTGTCAGCCCATAACCACACCAACAACGAATGCCCAACTGTTCAGCCCGTTGGGTCAGGGTTGTTGGTATCACAGCACCTCCCAACAGGACTTCTTTTAATGTTAATGGATGCTTAAGAGGCTGTTCCAATAAACGCCAAAGCTGAGTCGGTACAAGTGAGGCATGGGTACAACCAGATAGCGCACGCTCAAATGGATGTAAGTCCCGCAACACCAGTTTTGCCCCTTTCTGCAACCAACGCCAAAGAATTCCCTGACCGGAAACATGAAATAAGGGTAGAGAAAGTAACCAGCTATCATCTGGCTGAAAATCCATGCAGGAAAGAATACCTTGTGCGCTGGCAAGATGAGCGCCGATGGAATGTACTGCGGCTTTGGGTAATCCGGACGATCCTGAGGTCAGAATCATGCTGGCGGGGCGTTCAATTTTCCATGATACGGTTTCCCATAATATCGGTTGTTCGGATATGGATGACCGTTTTTGTTGCCAATCGAGTTCCTTGACCTGAATAACCGGAGAAGGTGAGCCTGTAAAATCTACGCCATAAGAGATGTTGAGGTGAGGCAATAATTCTGCCAACAACCGATCGGGGAGTTGAGGATTAAGGGGCAATACCCTTGCCCCACATTGTAAGGCGGCCAGATAACACAAAAGAAGCCCGCCACTGTTCTTTCCCCTCAGGATCACACCACTGCTTTCAGAAAGCCCCTGCTGGTGGAAATGGGTAGCAATGGCATTGATTTTCTTGGTTAATTGCTGCCAGTTTAATTGCTCATCATGTAACTGAATAGCTTGCTTTTGGGGATGGATAACCGCCCAATGCTGCCACGGCCACCGAGTCCATTCTATGACTGACATTCATGGCTCCACACTGTTTCCAGCTTATCCAGCGTCACACAAGGCATTGCGCTATCAGGCCAACAACGAATGAGTTGTGATTGGATCAGATCCAATGTATCTAAACCCGGAAGTGTATCTGGTGTCAGCCAATGCGCCAGACGAGCCAACTGCGTCAAACCAAAACTGGTTTCAATACTGGAGCTAATCACCGCGTCTAAACCGAGCTGATGCGCTTCAGAGATCAGCTGCCGACAGCGGGCGATACTACCTACCAATGTCGGTTTAATGATGATGGCAGAAACACCTTCTTGTGCCTCCACGATGAAATCGTCTTCCCGTACACTTTCATCCCACGCAATAGCGATACCGGTTTCACGGGCAAACGCCAAAGATTCTTCACGGGTTTTGCAAGGCTCTTCGAGGAAAGCAATCCTCTGGCGATAATCGGGACTGACATATTTAGCAAAACCCTCTGCTTTGGCCGGTGTCCAACTGCGATTAGCATCCAACCGTAGCTGAAGTTCGGGAACCGCTTCCAGCATCACATTCACTACCATGCCATCACGGACCGCTTCATATAAGCCAACCTTGACTTTGGCAATCTTTTGCCCTGCCATATTTCCCAGTCGTAGAATCACATCGTCGGGATCGCCTGTGCATAACGGCGCCTTACGATAATCGGCTTCTTCTGGTAATTCTCCCCGCAATTCAGCTAATGCACAACTGAGACCAAAAGCAACGGATGGAAGTGCGCTTTCTTCTGGCTGAGAACTTTGGCTCTGATTCAGGCACCGATTTAGGCACCATTGTTGCAACCAGTCTACGACTGCGGTTTTCGCCTGTTCGAGGGTTTCATGGCTAAATTCTGGTAACGGGGATATTTCCCCCCAACCATCCCGCCCGTTTTCCTGTAAATGAACCAAAAACCCATCACGGGTCTTTAGGCGTTGATAACGCAAGATAACGCCTGCCTCCATTGGCAGGCTGAATCGATATAAAGTCGCTTTACGCATTATGGATTACGCTTGAATTTACCGAAATCAGGGTGGCGTTTTTCGTTGAAGGCATTGCGCCCTTCTTGCCCTTCTTCCGTCATGTAGAACAACATGGTGGCGTTCCCCGCCAATTCCTGCAAACCAGCCTGACCATCACAATCGGCATTCAGTGCCGCTTTCAGGCAACGCAATGCCATTGGGCTGTTTTCAAGCATTTCACGGCACCAGCGCACTGTCTCTTTTTCCAACTCGGCATAAGGCACAACCGTGTTAACCAGCCCCATATTTAATGCTTCCTCGGCATTGTACTGACGGCAAAGGAACCAAATTTCGCGGGCTTTTTTCTGGCCTACGATCCGCGCCATATAAGATGCGCCCCAACCGCCATCAAAGGAGCCGACTTTAGGGCCGGTTTGGCCGAAAATGGCATTATCCGCGGCAATAGTCAGATCACACATCAAATGCAGCACATGCCCACCACCAATGGCATAACCTGCGACCATAGCAACAACTGGTTTTGGACAGGTGCGGATCTGGCGCTGAAAATCCAATACGTTCAGGTGATGTACCCCGCTGTCATCTTGATAACCACCGTAATCACCACGAATTTTCTGATCCCCTCCGGCACAAAAAGCCTTTTCTCCCATTCCCGTCAGAATGACAGTGCCAATTTCATCATCATAACGGGCATCTGCCAGCGCCTGCATCATCTCTTTGACAGTCAGAGGACGGAACGCATTGCGTACCTGCGGGCGATTAATTGTAATTTTAGCAATCCCATCTGTAGATTTATGGTAGAGAATATCTTCAAGCCCTTGAGAACAATCTTGCCATTCAACCGGAGCGTATAGTTTTTCTTCGCTTGGATAACGCATTATTGAATTTCCTTAACCAAAGAGTGATAAAAAATGGTTCACTGCGGCAGAAAAAGCCGCAGGATTGCCATAATGGGCATTATGTCCAACCTGTGGGATGATTTTTAATGGCAATGTATATTGTCTGGCTATGCTCTGAAATTTATGATCATTTTCCCCACACAAATAGGAGAAAGGTATTGTCATTTGCTGTAAATCAGGAATCAAGTAAGGTTGAATACCCAAAGAAGTATTTTCCAGCATGCCGGCAATGTTTTTTCCTCTGTTTTTACTGCGACGATGAATAAGCTGCTTACGTTGTGCCGTCGTTAAATCAGCGAATACCGGTTGTTGATACCAATCCGCCAAAACAGCCTCTATCGGTTCCTGACGAAAACGTTGTGCCCAGTGCTGATCATGCTGCAATCTCACATCGCGATCCTTTTGGGAAAGTAAACCGGGGTTTCCCCCTTCCACCAGCAATCCCCTCAACCCTTTATGGTTACCGTGAGTCGCATGATACATAGCAATGCGTCCTCCCAACGAGTAACCCATCAGGCAATAATCATCAATCTGATACTCAGATAAGGTTGCACTCAGCAATTCCTCCATTTCAGTAAAACCTCCCGCCACCGTAATGCCGGCAGAATGACCGTGGCCCGGTAGATCAATAACCAATGAAGGGTAGTGCTCACAAGCATCCACTGTAGGCAACCAATCGTCACCTTTGCCCAATAGACCATGCAACCAAACCAGCCATGTTCCCGGGTTATCTGAATGAAACGTCTGACAATTCAGTTTCACAGCATAGCCACCTGTTCCAGCAGCGCTTGTAAATTCAGTGCTCCATCACTGCCCGCTACTTTTAATTCAATCAATGTTGCTCCCTCACTCTTCCATGCCTGCTCAGCGTATTGCTTTAATTCCGACCAATTTTCTGGCGCAGCATAGTTCAGGCCAAACATGGCAGCAGCATGGTCAAAATTAACATTTTGCGGCATACAATAGAAACGCTGGTGTTCTTCCTGTGGTGTTGGTAGCAATGAAAAAATCTGCCCGCCATTATTATTCACGATAATTAACAGCATGGGAGTGGAAAGATGGCGCAATAAGGCCAGGCTATTCAGATCATAGAGAGCGGAGAGATCGCCGACAATTGCCAGTGTCGGTTTGTTGGCTGCCCGTTGTACCCCTGCTGCGGTCGCGATTAATCCATCAATCCCACTCGCACCACGGTTACTGTAAACAGGGTAACCCGCGGGTAGCTGCCCCAGGGCATCAATCAGGCGGACAACCAAACTATTGCCGACAAATAACTGTCCCTGCTCCGGTAATAATTGATGCAGTTGATGCGCCACTGCCGCCTCACTGAATTTTCCTGCTAATTTTGTTTCAACACATTTAAGCGCTTTTTTTGACCATAAATTTAATTCATCAGCCCAAAATGTTCGGCAATATGCCGGATGCTCCCGCAACCAATCAGCCACATGGCAATTAAATTTACGGCCTTGGTGATTTGCCGGATCAAGCCGGCCTGCAACCGGATCAACAATCCAATACTGTTCCGGTTGGCAGTGACTCTGCCATTGCAACAGCCGTTTTCCTGTCAGGCTGGCACCAAATTGAATCACCAATTGCCCCTGAGACAAAATCTCCCGTGCTCGTTGATGATTCAACCACAAATCAGCGCACGGTAAAGGTTGCCCTGTTTGGGACAGCACATCGCCAATCAATGGCCAGCCCATTTCTTTTGCCCACTGCGCGACAAGTTCGCCCTCTTCAGCGCTCATCCTGCCAGCCAGTACAATTCCTTTCTTTTGTCGCCAGTGATCCCAATCTGCTACCTTCGCTGTAGTGAGCATCTCTGTCTGGGTCAGCCAAGGTTCATGTCCCTGCCACCATTTCCCCAACGTTTGCTGCCAATCCTGATATGCCGTCATATCATTACCATACAAGGGTTCAGCAAACGGGCAATTAATATGCAATACCCCTTGTTTCAGATTTGACATCCCATTATCGATAGCAGAAACCAGCCAATTAGCGGGAATTTCTGTAGTTGGGCGTGGCAATGCAAGGGTTTGGTCAGGATGGGAAGCAAAAATACCTATCTGACGAATCGCCTGATTCGCGCCACAATCGATCAATTCTGGCGGTCGATCCGCAGTGAGAAACACCAATCGTTCTCCCGTCAATCCAGCTTCAATCAAGGAAGGATACAAATTAGCCACCGCTGTTCCCGATGTGACAATCACGGCTACGAGTTCTTTACTTGCTTTTGCCAATCCCAGAGCCAAATGCCCCAACCCACGTTCATCGAAATGCGTATGGTGGATCAACTTGTGATTTTTTGCAGCGGCCAATGTCAATGGTGTTGAACGGGAACCAGGGGCGATACAAACATGACGTAATCCGTGGCGGGTCAATGCTTCCAATAAAAGTTCCGCCCAACGGCGGTTCAGTGCGCTGTTTGACATATGATGCTCAAGAACGTCTTTTCAAAAAATGTAATAATTAAGAGATATTATATAAGTATTCTTTAATACTAATGCCTGTAAAAACGATTTCCTTATCTTAGTTCAAGGAATTGTCATTTAGTTGGCAACAGGGAAAGAGATTTCCGCATTAAAAAATGCAATTGCGTAATAAGAAAGATAAAACCAGTCATAAAAAAAAATTATGACTGGTTTTCTGATTGGGAAGATTTAAGGATAGATGAGATTCAATGTTGCAGTTGCATTGGCCTTACCCGCCGTAATGTGGTTATCGGTCTGGATATAACGCGCCTTGAAAGGAATAGAGTAAATTCCATTCATACTGTTACCTAATTTGACTGATGTGTTGAATACGATAGGTTGATCCTGATACAAAACCTGAAGGCCAATCCCACTTGCTGAGTTTCTGTCGTAGTCAAGTCCCAGAATATCACCCGCGTTGCCCTGAATAATCGGGCTCCAGACCAATTCAATAGGGACATTGGCATTGCATGCCAAATCAATATCAAAATGACGCTCTCCCGCCGTGCTGTTAGCCCCTGAAAACTGCGAGCTTCCTATCTTGCCCATTGAAATACGAATATTCTTTTCTTGCAGAGAACACGCGGGCGTAATAAAGCGTATTTTACTGAGAGAATAGGAATATATAGCTGTTCCGGCCAGACGTGCTGTGATCACACCGTTTTTTATCATGCCAGAACCCGTTTCAGATTTTGTTTTCACAAACTCTATCTTGGTTTCATTCGGTTGGTCATTGAACCTGATTCCTATACCGGGTACGCCCGAATCATGAATACCCCCGCTGCTATTCGTCAAGCTAAAGGGGTATCCCGTGAACTCCCATTCTATCTTCTCCGAGTCATCACAATGGAATTCATTCCTGTTCACTTGCCTGACGGGATAAGCGCCAATAACTTCACCAATTCTAATTTCCCGATTCACCAGGAATTGGCCTTCACTGATGGGAATGCTTTCGGCTACAGATTTAATATCAAAACGACAGGAATTTGCGTGGCTGTAAGCATTAGTTGACAGAATTATCAGCATACTGCTGATTGCCAATAGCAACCGATATTTTTTATGGGCGTATGTTTTATGGACGTATGTTTTATGGGTGATAAACATAGATAAGCCTGATCCTACTCGCAATTCATGTTCAAGGTGTACACGCCAGATTGAGGTCTTTCTTTTGGCAACGTGTAATTGACCATACAGATTTTGGTATCCAATGCTCTCCATTTGACCCGTAACCTGCCACTATCCGGCAGTGCCGTGAGATAAACCTGCCCTTCATTGCTGACAATCGCGCTATTGTTTTCACCACCTTCATTTGATTTTCCCAAAGTGACCTTAGCGCCAAAAGGTACTGGCCTGCCACGATAAGTCAGGTACATCAATGCTCTATTTCCCATTCGTGTCTGAAAGCGGGCGAGCACAAGAGCGCCTTTTGTTGGCACGACCGATTGTGTATTCACATCAATATCGACATCATCGGCAAATGAGTGTGGTTCCAGTGCAACCCGGTTTTTACGATAACTGCTCACATACGGTACAACCGCATAACCATTCCAGTCTGTGGCTACCGCAGTATTGTTAGTAACTTTGATGCCTTTTGCCCCTTCTGCCTGAACCAATACCGCAGCATCACCGAATTCTTGCGATAAGGTCACTCCATAAGGGTGAACGACAATGCCTCCATGAATGCCGTAGTTTAGTTGTTTGTTATCATGTTGCTGTTTGTTCGCATATTGATAGTTATAGCCAGCATTAATCCGACCATAGGCTCCCTTATATTCCCCATGAATATTGCCACTCCCGCCTTCCCCTTTGTTGACATAGCTCTGTTGCAGACTGTAGAACAAGTTATTATCTTCAAGCGCTGTCCCATTCAGGCTGACTTGCTGGGAAATGCGGTCATTCCTGTTGAGATTGACACTATAATTGGCCCAACTGTTTTTCAGCAAACGATCAAAAGGCACATGGATACTGAATGCGAATATTTGATCATGCTCATCAGCATGTGGCCGCAAATTATAAGAATAATTCAGACCATAATTGATCCCTTGATAACTAACGTGATAAGCCGCATTCAGTGAACGCTCACGACCATTTTGTTGCCAATAATCCTGCTGCAACGCCATAACATAAATCTCACCCAAATTGCCTAATGTTTGGTTAAATTGTAGCTGCAACTTACTTCTGGGATTAAAACGCGCAAACAATCGGCGGGCATCCTCAAAGCGATTAGCATCAGCAAAATCATAAAACCTTTCTGTTGAATAGCGATAACTCGTCAACGTCAAATGTGTCCCGGTCCGTGAAAAATCTTTCTCATACCGCAAGCGATAGGATTGCCCGGAGGACTGTTTGCCGGATGCCAATTCAGCTTTGGCATGGGTAATATCAAAAGAAACCGCCCCGATATTTCCCAAATCCACACCAGAACCTAATAAAGCAGATTGATAATCAGGGGATAAAATAGTACCACCGTAAGCAGTGAACCTATTGTGAAGGCCATAGGTCAACGTACCCTGAGAAAAATGAGGTTTGCGACTGTGACTACCGGCAGAGCGATAACGTCCCATTGCCAGCGAATACCTGACATTTCCCTCCCGTAACATAATAGGTGCGGTTGTAATTGCCTGAATAAACTTGCGCTCCCGACCATCAGCCTCTTTGATGATAACTTCCAGATCACCACTGGAAACGGTTGGATAAAGATCGCTAATTTCAAATGCCCCAGAAGGAACATAAGTCTGGTAAATGACATAACCATTTTGTTTAATTGTCACTTGTGCATTACTTTGCGCAATACCCCGTACAATAGGTGCAAAACCTCTCTGGCTATCCGGCAACATATTCTCATCAGAAGTAAGTAAAAACCCACGAAACTCAACATTATCAAACAGATCGCCAGAGGTGAAACTATCACCTATCGTCAATTGTCCCTTAAGAGGATGAATATCACGCTGCAAATATGTGCTGAGGCTTTTCCAGTTCTGGTTTGGATCAGAATAAGTCAAATTATTACGTAAACGCCAGGCTCCCCAATTAATTCCTGATCTTAAATTCAGATAATTATTCTGTGTTGAATTGCGTTGATCCTGCCAATTTATCGAACCACTATAACTGTAATTAATCAACAACGTAGTTAATCCCTGATCCCACAATTCAGGGGAAACATAATCTCTGTAACGATAATTCAATGCTGCCTGAGGAATACTGATATTCAACCTCTGTCGATTAAAATCAAAATCTGTACTGGCCGAAGGAATGTATTTACCGATATCTGTAATCACTGTATCCGGGGATAATTCAGCTAATTCAGGAAAAGAATCAACCTTAATTCCCATATCCTTCCATTGCCTGAGTGTGATTTTTGGCTGTAACTTGCCATCTTGTAAAATAAAATCAATATGTTCTTCACTTACCTCTTTTTTATTCAGAAAGATATTCACCCAATAAATACCAGATGGCTGGAAACCAGATTGAAAAATTGAGAGATCAACATCATCAGGCAAGTTTCCACCCATTTTCAGAGCATGGATATTAAATTTATGTTCCGCATACGCAGTGAAATAACAAAGAAAATTCCCGGCTATTACCAATATGAAAAGTAAAAATTTACCTTTCCTATCACAATATAATATTCTCGCAGGGTTACGATTGATATTTTTTGACATATTTGATTTTCTAATAATATGAATAGGTCATTAACAAATACTAAAGATCAGCAAACTCAGCCTGCGTTATGCCGCCATAATCATTGATAACTTTCCAGCTTACTTTTTTGGCATTTTTGAATGACAAAGGCCAACTTGATTGGCTGAACGGCTTAATCATGCCTGCATGTTTGATATCATGGTTATCCACATTAAGAGATGAAAAAGAGATAAAATAAGGTGTCGGATTTTTGGCCAATAATAAACCATTTTCTTGCCTGAATTTTATTTCTTTATAAGCCGTTGCTGCCTTTTCTTTCAGTTCCACGGGGCGATAAAACAGCTTTAAACGTGAGTTAACGACAATCTGCAACTGGTTTACGGTTGGATCAGAGCTTTTCGTTTCAGGAATAGACTTAACATTAAGCCAAAATACAGATTCCCTATCCATTGGCAATTGATTGTCAACTTTGACAATACGTAAAATATTTTCATTATTTGCCGGAAGTTGAAATAAAGGCGGTGTCACAATAAAAGGCGTTTTTGTTTTATCATTCTCATCTTGTATCCAGCTTTGAATAAGATAACCAGCTTCTTTTTCAGGATTATTAATAGAAATAGAAACTTCTTTTTTATCACTTAAATAAACAACTCGGGTTCCACCAACAATGACGCCTGCCATTGCAACATTACAACCAAGAAAATATAAAAAAACATAAAAAAACAAACGATAACACGACACGGTATTTTCTCCGCCCAATCATGATTAGTCATATTCAATTAAATAACCGAGCATCCTTGCTAGGTTTTATACTCTTCATTTTTCAGGTTGCAGATTGATTGACAGTTCTGCAGCTTGAAATATTGTGGATATAATATTAAGAATATCGGACTATTAATTATAAGCTACTGTAAAGTTAGTCACTGCATTAGCAGAGCCCGGGCCTACTTTTTCTTTAGTAGCAACATACTTAGCAATAAATCTTAATTCTTGATCAGCGCCTTTATGAAGGAGATTTTGCTCAGAAGCTCCCGCGACAGAAACCCGAGCTTGAGTATCAGCTTCATAAATGCCAATAGCGACACCCGTTGCAGCGTTATCTACTTTAGTCAAAGATAAAAGATCTCTGTTATCACTATCACTTGGGCCATCAAACTTAATAGTGACATTCTTTTCTTTCATATCTGCCGGACAATCAACCAATTTAATCTGGAAGCTTGTTGGTGCAGCAGTGTCATTTACCTTTTTAAAGGCATCTGCACTAACGACGCCCATCTCAACAGTTTGATCCGCAGAGTCACCATGAACCTTACAAGCATTCTGTATTACTTCTCCTTCAAATTTAATTGTCCCATTAGCTGCATTTGCGGTTGCAGAAAATAATGAAGATACAAAAAGAGAAGAAATAAGCAGCTTAGATTTCATTTAAATTAAACCCCATTAGTCAATATACCAAAAAATCCCCTCGACTGATTACAGACGATATGGAAATAAGTTCACTTACTTGATAGACCGTTTCAATGCGATACATCACGCACCTACAGCAATTGTCTTGCATCCAAATAAAACAGGCTTTAGCCCCTTACGTGGCCTTGTAAGGTTTGTTCGCACATTTCGGATAAGACGAGATCATAATAGCGGTTATCTGATATAGATCAACACAATAAACTGAATTATATATTGATTTGGAGTTTTATTCTGTAATTTTTCTAAATGTTTACTAAATGACATTATATATAGATGAAATCAATGAATATCATGCTAAAAATTAAGAAATTAAAAAATAATATATAATTAGCAAACTAATAATTATTATCATTCTATAGATTTTGACTATGGTTTATTTTCCAAACCGGAATAATTTACATAGTTATATTTCACATGTTTTACAAAATACCTTCAAAATTAATTTATTCCTTTTAATTCAATCAAGTATTAATAAGAAGAAAGAACTCTATATATAAAAACAAACCCATTATTTGATTTAAAAACCATCAGAAAAATATTTCCTGAATGATTGGATATCAAATAATTTATTTCTTAATTGATTAAATCAGTGATTACAATAACGTTGGAAACCAAATTCTTTTACTAAGAACCTGGCCCCAGTTGGTTAAAATAAATCCAAGATTTGTCGATGTGCCCGATGGATTTCAATTGACCAACAATGTACGTAATCCAGCAGCCTTGTTTTCTATTTCGAGCCATTCCTGTTCCGGATCAGAACCAGCAACAATACCCGCCCCTGCATATAACGACAGCAGATTGTCATAAATATGCGCGCAACGTAACGAAACGGCAAATTCACTCTGTTCCAAACATAAATACCCCGCAGATCCAGCGTACCAGCCACGATTGAAAGGTTCATTGTCTGACAGAAATTGCCGGGCTGCTTCACGGGGTAAACCTGCAACGGCGGCTGTTGGCTGCAAACGACGCAGGCAATCACTATCACATACATGGCTCAATACGCCACGGATGTGCCTGCGCAGATGTTGGACTTTTCTTAAACGGATCACATCAGGCGGAGTGACATCCACTGAAGCAATGCCACCTTGCAGGCGCTGACAAATATCATCAACAACAATCAAATTTTCATGCTGGTTTTTTTTATCGTCCAATAACCATTGCGCCAATTTAGCGGCTTCCTGATCATCTTCAGAATTTGCAACGGTCCCTGCCAATGCTTCGGTACAAAACTGCAATTGATTTCGGTAGTAAAGCCGCTCAGGTGTCGAAGCAAGAAAAGCATGGTTGGCACTAAATGCAAGCATGAAATGATAACAACGATGGTTTACTTCACGACTGGCAGCCATAAATTGGGCAGCCTGCAATGGAGAATTTAACGTCAGTTCAGTTTTTCGTGCAATGACCACTTTTTCCATTTTACTCTTGGTGATGGCCTCTAGTGCTTGTTCCAACAGAATATGCCACTGCTTACTTTCAGGCACATGTTTTGCCTCTAAAACGGTCGTTTGTAGTGGCAGGAAAGGTTGGTGCGGAAGAAGTTGGCGGAGAAACCGGCAGGCATTTTTAATATCGGCTTTTCCATCGACGTTAATGTATAACCGATTTTCACCGCGATGGCGACGCAATTCCAGCCTCGGCAAAAACAGATAGCTTTCTCCACCCGCGATATTTTCGTGGTTATCCTGATTTTTGTGCTTATCCTGCCATACATTGTCATGACAAAAATAACGGTGGTGACAATGTTCAGAATCCATCTTATCCCACGCATTCAGCCCCCACAGCCGCATTTGCGAAACTTGGTGATATTGCTGTAGAAATTTTTCGGCACCAGCAATATTGTTGAACAAACGAATTTTCCCACATGCGACAACCTCTTCATGGCCATCCCGGTGTTGCCAATAAAACTGCGGATAATGGGGCTGGACAGAGAGCCATGCCAGCCAGTGAACGCTACTGCCAGCCGGCAATGTGAAGGAGAATGATTGAATGCCGGTTTCACTAACATTTCCGGCATTGAGATATTCGCATACCCCCGCGATGACATCAGCAGTTTGATTCACATCTTTCCCCATTAACAACATAATAAAAAAAGAATTATACGAACCATCAAAAATTATGAAAGCACTTATCGTTTATGAGGTTTTTTTAGCCATCATCGCCCTGCCCTAACCCATGCAGAAGTGGCAAAAAGTCTTACTTTGGAACAAAAATTATTAGATGTCTTAAGGCAAAGCAAAGTTTCCAGTATCACTTATGACAATCATGGACATATAATGGGTATCAATGAAAAACTATCAACATAGAGATAGCAACCTATTAATAACCAAAGATATTATACCTTTTAGTTATTAAATTAACTCCAAATACAGTATTTGGTTAGCAATAGATTTTACAGCCTGTCTCAACTGGTGCTACTAATGCCATGATGGGGCAGGCTCTTACTTTATTAATAATCTCAACACGATTATTTAGACTATATGAAAGGCAAATACTGGAACTTGTTATGCAAGTGATTGAAAGGACGCATCATCTTTGTAAGCGTATTGTTTTTAGACGTATTGTTTTTAGACGTATTATTTTTAGACGTATTATTTTTAGACATTGTATTTCCAGATTATTTCTACGGGTGCTGACGACCTTGTTCTTAATTAACGTAATATGTCATTCAGTAGCAATGGCTATGCCTGAGGTCAATGAGAAGATCAATGAAAATGTTGCACGGGTAGTTTCTGGAATCATCAGCTATACACACTGGCCTGCTACACCGACGACGCTGCATTTATGTCTGGTCCCCCCGTCCAATTACATTAGCGTGTTAACTCACATTAATATGATTTCTGATTACACAGAATTACAAATAGAAACGCTGAATTTCAACGTAGGACAATTAATAGAAAAATGTGACATTATTTATTATGGTCTGGTCGATCCGAAGCTTCAACAGCAAGTGATTAGCAAGAAAAATAACAAACCCCTGCTTACGATTGCTGAAAATAACCCACACTGTGAAACCGGTAGCGCATTTTGCCTCAACATAACCAGTACTCAGGCAACATTCGGCCTTAACCTTGATATTCTGGCGCGCAGCGGAGTGCGCATAAATCCGAATGTCCTGCAATTGGCGCGTAAGGTGGAATAATCTGTATGAAAAAGCGCTATTCACTGATGTCATCACGCCCTACCTTACGCCAGGCCTTTCACAGGATCCACCTGACCATTACATTCATCATATTGTCGGTCGTGGGATTATTCCTATCTTTATTGGCACTGCTTGCCATGCAAAAATATGCCGAAAACAACCTGAAACTGCTCTCCACAACCATCGCCCATACAGCACAAGCTGCCGTGGTTTTTCAGGATAAAACTGCCGCAACAGAAATATTAGAAATGATAGCGGTTCATAATGGTTTTACCGAGGCCAAAATTTTTGATGCCAAACAGCAAGTATTGGCCAGTTGGCAAGCAAATCAGGAATCCAGCACGGGTAACTTTAAGATGTTGGTCGAACATTGGCTTTTCCCTGAACCTCTTATCCTGCCAATCTATCATCATCAACAAAAAGTAGGATCAGTCTGGTTAGTTGGCAACAGCGACCATATCATCCAATTTATTTATCAGGCATTGTTGGTGCTGTTCGCCTGCCTACTGTTCAGTGCCGTGATTTCCCTTTACCTCTCCTTACGCATGCACGATGGTATTGTCAGGGCATTGCAGAATATTACCCTCGTCGCCCATGACGTCCGTCAGCGGAGAGCGTTTTCACAGCGAGTGCCTTCTGCCCACATTGCTGAACTGCATGAATTAAGCCAGGTTTTTAACCACCTGCTCGAAGAATTGGAAGAGTGGCAACATCATTTACAAACAGAAAAAGCGGTTTTAACCTGGCAGGCACAACATGATTCCCTGACCGGCTTACCAAACCGGGCCACCTTTGAGCGCGTACTTTCAACCGTCATGAATGATAAATTCATGCGCGAAAGTGCAGCAATCTTGTTTATTGATGGCAATAGGCTTAAATATGTCAACGATATCTATGGGCATGTAGCCGGTGATCACGTTCTTGTCACTATAGCAGCCACTTTAAAAAGAAGGGTAAGGAAAACAGATACCGTCGCCCGACTTGGCGGGGATGAGTTCGCTATCTTACTGCCTTCCGCTGATTTGAAAGATGCAGAACGCGTTGCAAAAAATATCATTCATGCCATGGATACCCCCATTCTTCTCCCTAACGGCCAGCACCTGCGTATCACTCTCAGTATTGGTATTGCCTTATCCAACGGTGACTTAACAGCGGAACAACTTTTGTCAGAAGCTGATGCAGCTATGTACCACATTAAACAACGAGGCGGTGGCTGGTATGTTGCTGATATAACAAAACTAAACTACCTATCAAGGAACTCGTAGAGAATATCATTGACCTTGCTCTGCAATTAAATTTAGAAATTATGGCAGAAGGCATTGAAAATCAGAAATAGCTAAATCAACTCAAAAACTATTCTGTTGATTATTTACAGGGGTACTATTTTGACCGCCCGATGCTGTTGGAAGAGTTTGTCAGGAAATGGTTATGACGGAGGTTTCCCCTGTAAAAACAATCCTCCAATACGCTCAGCTTTCACAACACTGTTACTATAATGACAATTTTTAACGATTTTTCGCCATTATTGATACTATTGTGTCAAATTTTTAGATCCAACCATTTCTGTTCCATATGCTGAGCAATGGCCGTCACTAATGATTTATCAATTCCCAACTCATTGGCAATCGATTGAAAACGACAGCTTCCATCAGAAAATCTTCTTTTAACATTCAGCGAAGTATTAAGCATTTTTCAATACCTCAGCAATCGTGGTGGGTTCTCTCTTACGCTCTTTAGTGAGTTCATGAAGTGGCTGTAACTCACCAATTGCTTCCAATAACATAAGAAACTGCCGTAATGAGATATTACCTGTACGCTCAAATTTCCTAATGGTGCTATAGGGCACGCCGGAACGCTCAGCTAAATCTTCGACGGACATTTTTTGTTGCTTACGTTGCCGCTTGATAAAATCTTTTAATTCATGCTGCACATCATAGGCAGTATAGAGAGAAAACATGAGAATAGCCTCTGTTACTATTATGACAATAATATAGTAAATTCACGATAAAATTGCCACTATAGTAACATTTTTATATCAGACTTAAGCTTACGAAAATAAAATTAACTATCCAAATCCTGAATGATATGAAAGATCAAATATAACATGCTGCTTTATTTGAAATTAATAAATTACTGTGTTTATTCAACATGATTGGTAATTTATGTAAAAAAACATAACCATCATGTTGAAATTCAATCATAATTTTATTGGAAGAAGATATGAAAAAAGTATCGCCATCAAAAAAACAACTTGAATTTAACTTTAAGTAATTCCCAACAAAATCATCAATATGATTGGCATCCATTAGATAAACGTGATCTTTTGTATAGGAATCTTCATTGATGATAAAAATATCACCCGAAAGGTATTTCCTGAAATTAATTAGATCCAGTATTTCTGAATCCTCCATCTTATCCCAATTGTCTATCTTGCTCAAAAATTCAAACCTGCTTTCTTGTGCAAATCCGACGTAATTTAGTAATATCAATTCTCCACCAATAATAGGACGTAATATCAAATCAGCTTTATCCATTGTATATTTTTTATAGCTTTCCATACTACTTACCTTTGGCTTATCCAATATATTGATTAACAATACATAAAATAACCTGACCTTTCCACCTTATTTAAAGGCATTTTTGGCTTCATTTAAGCGCATAGAATCAGCACTTCAAGAATAATCAAAATTCTTTCACCAAATAATATCATCTTACTATTCAAAAATAAGAAAGATATTATACTAACAAATGCAATAAAATTAAGAATTGGCGGGTACAGCATCTGAGGTTTATCCTCTTGTTTTGACCCGCCTATATACCCGATAGATTTTCAGCCAAACATAAATTCAATATAGAGTAATTAGAAAAAATCATTTTCAATGATATTCAAGATCCAAATTTTCTGACATTGAGATTTCAAAAACAAATTTCTTTTCAACACAATTAGCGTCTACATTCATATCATCAAAACAAAGAAGATCGGAATCTTCATCTGTTCCACGATCAACCTTATATCCATTTCCTATATCAACGAAAACAATATCATAACTTCCATCTTCAGAAGAGCATGGAACATCATACTTTTCCTTTAGCAGCTCTTTGTTTTTATTCCACCAATGTACTTTTCCCCAGCTGGTCAATGGGAAGTTTTTCACTAAGACAACTCTATATCCACTTCCTGGGGTTAAGCTATGAACACCAATTATTTCCACTGTTCTTAATAAAAAAATAAAGAACAGAAAAAACACTAATAACGGTTATAAAAAACAATAACTTCCTCTTAGTGTTAATGTTTTTCATCATTTTTGACCTTCTATAACCTCCGTTACATTCATATCAGTAATAAATGGCTTAAATTTCAATCTATCCCATCTCTGTAGAACAAACCAAACTCTAAAAATTCGGAACTGTTTATAAGTCAAATTCAAAATATCATCACCATCAAGACCAAAATGATCTTGAACATGGTATTCCACTGTTGCCACAAACTTATCACCAGAAATTTCAAGTGACGTCAAAGTGGAGTAAACAGAAGCTATCAAATTGAATTACCTAACTTTCATAACTATCAGGAATGGAATGTATAAGACCGGCATGACAAGGACAGGTTGTCCGACTATCCAACGTTCCCGCCAATTTTGTTCCTTTATCCAGAAAAGAGGCAACACCTCCGACAATGGCATAATTTCCTGAGTATCTGCCACAAGTCACAGTAGAACCTTCAATAGCTGCTTGTTTTCCATAAAATTTAATGTTGTCGGTTCCGGTAAGAATTGCACCGCCACACGTTGTTTTATCACCAACTGTCAGAAAATTTCCTTTTGCCATATTATTCCCTTCATTTTGATGTTTATTTAAAATAAGTCAGAATATTCTGACTCAGTTTTTTCCATCCTGAATCATTTTTCCTCTATCTATGCTTACCCGACTCTATCAATCAATAATCCATTGTCATCACTAAAACTTTTACTGACTTTTCGCTACAATATTTTCTGCCAGTGATGTATGGCTGACAGCATATTTCGCCTGCCATGCTTTGGGATTGATCAAATAATGTTGCCGGAAACGCTTGGAAAAATGACTTGGGCTAGAATAACCCACTGCGACAGCGACTTCAATGACACTCATCCCTTTCTTCAATAAATCTTCAGCCGTAGTCATACGAACGTTTTCCAGATATTGGTGGAAACAGCGCGGCGCTGCAAACCGTTAATCATATTATATTGGCAATCATAAATTTGAGCTGTCACGCAAGCGGGTACCCGCGCTATTCTGAAACAGTTTCCCGTCTTATTTCTGGACGAAGCAACCGCTTCTCTGGACCCCGAAAATGAGCGATTGGTACAAGAAGCGTTTGATTCTCTTATTCAGAACAAAACCGTCTTTGTGATAGCGGCACCCATGATGAATTACTGAAACGTTGCCTGCTTTATCAGTCTCTTTGGAAAAATCACCTTGGTTCAGAAGAGCATTGGCACTTAAACCCAAATAGGCACTTACACCCGAATAAGGTGTAGATGTACCCCATCCATTCTTTGACTTATTACGTTACTGCCATTTTTATAGGATTTCTTCATGCACACGGACTTTCTCTCTCCTGATTCGCTGCGTCAGCTTATATCTGACCTATTCAATCAAAAAAACCAGAAAGAGAATGGCAGGAAACTTGCGAAAAACTTGAGTGTATTATGAAATATGTTCGCCCTTATGCCAGCAAAAAAGACTAAAAATCTATTGGGATAAGTCGTCATAACACTTCAGGAAAACCAGAGATACTTCTGGTTTTCCTGACAAACTGAACTGCAAAAACAAGATGTTTTCCCGAATTTCAGTGAGTCACAATAATGCCTAATAAAATTCCTACCATCCCAAAATCAGCATCGCTAAATGTAGTGTTGGCAATGCCGATGTTTCCTAATACCGGTAACAGGAATACGGGCAGAAAAGTGATTAACATGCCTTGTGTAAAAGCCCCTAGTATCGCCCCTCTTTTCCCTCCCATCGCATTGCCAAAAACTCCGGCGGTTGCACCAACAAAGAAATGCGGCACGACACCCGGAATAATGACCGTCATGTTCAGTATGTAGAGAATAAACATGCCAATAATACCGGCGGCAAAGCTACTCAAGAAACCAATCAGGACGGCATTAGGTGCATAAGGAAAAACGACCGGGCAATCTAATGCGGGCCTGGCATTTGGCACCAATTTATCAGAGATCCCCTTAAATGCAGGCACAATCTCGGCAATCACCATTCTGACACCTTGTAAGATGATATAAACTCCTGCCGCAAATGTGATGGATTGCATCACCGCAAACATGAAGCTATTTTTCCCACCACTGACTTGCCGGACCAAATCGTCACCCGCAAACAGGCAAGTGATGATAAAGATAATCGCCATGGTAAAAGAGATCGCAACAGGCGAATCACGCAGAAACAATAAACTTTTCGGTACGTTCATTTCTTCTGTGGAATGCGCTTTATTCCCCAGTTTACTGCCGATAAAACCCGCCAAAACATAAGAGAGCGTCGAGAAATGCCCAAGAGCCACATCATCAGCCCCTGTAACCTTTTTCATGTAAGGGTGGATAATGGCAGGAAAAAAGACCATTGAAATCCCAACGACAAGCGAACCGATAACGACTAGCGTTATCCCCTTTATTCCGGCTACGGAAAGGATAACGGCCACCATCATCGACATAAATAAGGTATGGTGACCCGTCAGGAAAATAAATTTCCACGGTGTGAAACGAGCAATCAGGATATTGATAATCATGGCAAAGAACATGATCAACGCCATTTCTCTGCCAAAACTTTTCTGAGCGATCGATACAATCGCTTCATTGTTGGGTATTACCCCCTGAATCCCAAAAGCATGTTGGAAGATAGTCGCGAATCCTCCCAACGCATTAACAACTAACCCCGCACCGGCACCTAATATGACAAATCCCAGAATCGTTTTTACTGTTCCGGTGATACACTCTGTTATCGTTTTTTTCTGAACGGCTAAACCAATCAGGGCGATCAATCCGACCAGAACAGCAGGCTCTGACAACACATCGTTCATCAGAAAGCGGAAGAAACCCATACTCGCCTCCAATTACAATTTGCCCATTTCAGCCAATGCCGCAGATAAACGCACTCTCATTGCAGATTTATCCAGCATATTTTCCAGCGCAATGATTTTTCTATCTGCATTCTGAATAATCAGTTGCTCAGCAATATCTTTCGTGCCAACAAAAATATCACTCACGGTTCCTTTGGCTGAGCCTAAATCAACATGTTCAACACTGGCTTCTACACCTAATTCTTGCAGGATATTTTTGATGCTCATTTCCATTATCAAGCTCGTGCCTAAACCATTACCGCAAACGACTGTAATTTTCATGATATTGCCCGCCATGTGGGTAGATATGGGTCAGTAACCTTGAACGATCGAAAAAATTTCATCCCGGCTACCGGAATACATTAATTGATTGATTTCTTGTTGGTCATCAAAAAGTTCAGCCAGCTCAGCCAACACTTCAATGTGGCTGTTGCTGTTTGTTGTCGCGAATACGATTAATAATTTAATGGGATCATTATTTTCAGAGCCGAACGCAACACCTTGATGAAATACGGTTAAACTTAAAGCAAGGCGATTAGCCCCTTGTTCGGGCCTTGCATGTGGGATCGCAATACCCGGGCCAACGACATAATACGGGCCAATTTCTTCATGGGAACGGTAAATGGCTTCAACATAGCTCGGTTCAATCGCGCCGTTATCAATCAGTGGCTGGCATGCGATCGCAATAGCTTCACGCCAATCTTTTGCACAGGAAACCCATTGGATAACGTCAGAAGTCAGTAAAGTTTTCAGCACTCAGTTTCCCTCAGCGAAATAGCCCAATGTATAAAAAGAATAGTCACTGAACCGATGGAAGGCGATAAAAAGCACAGTAATACGGAGCAAATCACATTTTGATATTTTCCCATCCTAAAAGCTGATGCTTAATAAAGCATCGGATAAAAAAATCCCCAAACGGAATCGCCTGGGGATTGCTGGCTTTTTTGTTAATGATCGATTTTGTTAACGAACCAAATGCAAAAAGTGAATGTGTTTTTCGTATTGATCCAAAATATCATGAATGATCTGCTCTTGAGTCCAGCCCATTAAATCGTAATCCTGCCCACCTTCTTTAAGGTAAACTTCCGCACGATAATATTTCTGCTCCTCGCTTCTTTCATCATCTTCAAAGCCAGCCAAGGCGAATGCAGGTTGGATATAACCCCTTAGACGCACTTCATACACAAAATTGAGGTTTTCGCCAAAGTCCACTTCAAAATGAATGCGATCATCCATTTCATCATTGATCACAACAATTTTGTTCTGCTTCTCCAACTCTTCGGCTACCATTTCCATTGCTTTTTGGATGATTTCATTCATAAAACGTTTCACCTGCGAGCATTTAGGATAATAGACGATGTTTCTCAATCTCCGTTGCCACGGAATTGGATTGCGGCTGGCTGGCGGCGCGATTGTGGTCATTTGCTGGCTATCTTTCTTGTATGCGTCAATCCGTAAAGCTTTGAGTAAGCCATAGATGGATATCAATAAAATGGCCGAGAAAGGAAGCGCACTGGCGATCGTGACAGTCTGCAAGGCTGACAAGCCCCCTGCAACCAATAATGCAATGGCAACAACCCCCATTAGCCCTGCCCAAAAGATCCTTTGCCAGACAGGTGTATGACTCGCCCCACCAGAAGCCAGTGTATCAACCACCATTGCGCCTGAATCCGCTGAGGTAACAAAAAACATGACCACCATGACCATAGCAATGAATGACAAAACAGCAGGAAACGGGAAATGTTCCAAAAAGTTAAATAGCGCCAGAGAGACATCTGTCTGCACGATATGGGCTAACTCCTTTGCTCCTTTATTGGCAATCAGATCGATGGCGCTATTACCAAATGCCGTCATCCACATCAGCGTGAATCCACTGGGTACAAACAAAACACCTGTCACAAATTCTCTGATTGTCCGGCCGCGGGAAACCCTCGCAATAAACATGCCAACGAATGGAGACCACGATAACCACCATCCCCAGTACAGCAATGTCCAGCCGCCTAACCAATTACTGGATTTGGGCTCATAGGCATAAAGGTTAAACGTTTTGCTGACAATTTCCGAAAGGTAACCCCCCGTGTTTTCCACAAAGGATTTCAGCAAGAGCACGGTTGGTCCCAAAACCACGACCAGAACCAATAATAAAACCGCTAAACCCAAATTCAATTCAGATAAAATGCGAATGCCTTTATCCAGACCGGAAACAACGGAAAGGGTAGCCAGTGCAGTAATCAGAATAATCAATACCACCTGCACTGTTTCATTAATAGGTAAATCAAACAGATGGTTAAGGCCCGCATTGACTTGAAGAACGCCATACCCCAAAGAGGTGGCAACACCAAATACAGTGCCAATCACAGCAAAGATATCCACGGCATGACCAATCGGCCCATAAATTTTATCGCCGATAATCGGATACAAAGCAGAGCGCAGTGTTAAAGGTAAACCGTGCCGATAACTAAAAAATGCCAGAATTAAGGCCACAATCGCATAAATTGCCCAGGCATGAAGCCCCCAATGAAAGAAAGTCAATTTCATCGCTTGTTTGGCAGCAGCAATGCTTTCAGGCGTTCCCACCGGAGGGGATAAATAATGCATGACAGGTTCAGCCACGCCAAAAAACATAAGCCCGATCCCCATGCCCGCAGAGAACAGCATGGCAAACCAAGAAAAATAACTGAAATCGGGTTCAGCATGGTCGGGGCCGAGTTTTATATTGCCGTATCTGGACAACCCCAGATAGGTGACCGCAAGTAAAATTAAAGCAACAGCAAGGATATAAAACCAACTGGCATTAACAAATATGTCCTGCTGTAAGGCCTTAAACCATCGGTCGGCAAGTTTGGGTTTCAAACCAGCGAATGTCACCAGTGCAATGACTAAAAACGCCGAGAAGAAAAAAACTGGTGGGTTAATGGAAGTTTTAGTCTTTACCTGACCAGTATTATCTTGACTCATAATTATCCTTCAAAATTAATGTTCGACACTATCTCCTATTTACTCTAATAAGCAATTTTTGTAGAGATTTCTATAGGTTACATATAAACCCAATCAAGGGCTATATACCGTGCAGGTATCTTGTGATCATAATTAACTCAATTCACATAACGAGTCACCTTAACATAAAAATAAAAGCAACTGTACTTACAGAGGGATATATCGAATGGTGATGAAGGAAATTTCTATGATAGAATGAAAATCAGAAAAATTATGAACATCACAAAAATGTGCTTAAAATCTGGTTTTATAACAATTAGTTAGTTAAATTACTCATTCAAGATTCACGTTAATTTAAATCCATTTGGCGTAATTATTTTGTCCAGATATAAAATAAAAAAACATGATAAGAAAATACTCAGTGAATTGCGTAAATTAGACAATTGTGCGCTTATAATATTTTTCACGATCCCTCTGATACTTTATCTTATCGGAGGAAAAGAACTTGCTAAAATTATTCTCATTATTTGGCCTGTTTATATCCTCATTTATACATGGATATTTCGCAGATTATCTTCTCGTCTTCAAGAAAAAGGGATGCAGCAATTTGTCAATGGTACGCGAAGTCCATGTGCTTTTTACGGATTTTGCAAATCTATTTTTTACTTACTTATCTTTTTTCTTTTATTTATTTTGGTTCGTATCATCATTGGAAAGTAAACAACAAACCTCAAAAAAAAGACCCAGCCAACCATGACTGAGTCTTTAAAGTTTCATTTTCAGATTATTATCTTACAAACCGCTTTTCGCTAGCTGAACAATATCAATTAACGGTTGTGGCCATACACCGAGGATCAGTACCAGTAATCCGGTAAGCAATACAACAATCCCGCCAGAGGTAAATGCCCAGTTATGTGGTGTATCGCGGTTCAGCGCTTTCGGTGCCGGCAGGTACAAACTCACCATCACACGTAGGTAGTAGTAAAGTCCAATCGCACTACCCAAAACAACTGCGCCAGTCAACCACCACAACCTTGCTTCAACACCCGTCGCGATAACGTAGAATTTACCGATAAAACCAAAGGTTAATGGTATCCCTGCCAGTGACAACATCATGATAGTCATAACGGCTGACAGGATTGGCTTATGCCAGAACAAGCCACGATATGAGAAAAGTGAATCCGCATCCGGCCCTCTGTACGGGCTGGACATCAGGCTGACAACACCAAATGCCCCGATACTGGCAAGCAGATACCCCACCAAATAGACACCCGCCGTCTCTTCTGCCAATGCGTGATCTTTGATGGCAACCAGCACCACCAGTAAATAGCCCAGATGTGCAATGGATGAGTAACCCAGCAGTCGCTTGATATTGCTTTGTGTCAGAGCCAGCAAGTTACCAAACAGGATAGAGGCAATAGCAATTACCGTCAGCGCAATACGCAGAGTTGCGCTATCCGTCACTGGTGCTTCAAGGAATAAACGCATAACCACAGCAAAGATAGCAACCTTGCTTGCCGTCGCCAGAAAGGTCGATACCGGTGCTGGCGCACCTTGATAAACATCCGGCGTCCACAGTTGGAAAGGCACAAGGGAAAGTTTAAAGCCCAATCCCACAATCATCATGCCCAACCCTGCCAGAACCAGAGGCTCATGCAGCTTGCTGTCACTCAGGCTCTTACCCAGTGATGCGAAGGATAAGTCACCAGATTCTGCATACAGCAGCGCGATACCGAAGAGCAAGAACGAAGATGCTGCCGCAGACAGCAGCATGTATTTGATACTTGCTTCCAGAGAACGCTTCTGGCGGTACGCATAGCCCACTAAACCAAACAGTGGCAGGGTAATCAGTTCAATCCCGATAAACAGTGACGCCATATGATTAGCCGAAGAGAGCAGAATTCCTCCGACAGCAGCAATCAGCACCAGCAGATAAAACTCTTCTTTATTATCGGGGTAGTTCTCCAGCCATGAGTAGGCAAATGTCGCCGTTGCAAGGCTCGCAATCAGCACAAGTGCTGTATAGAACATCGCAAAACGATCTACATGAATCAGGGGCGTGACATCCATTGGCTCCTGCTGTCCCACAAAATAGAGAGAAAGCAGAGCCAGATTAAGACCAATTACCGTCAAGGCGACATTGGTGAAATGATCGCGTCGCCACGCAATGGACAGCATCACAACCACCACCGTCAATCCGACGATTAATAGCGGCAACAGTGCGATCAATTGTTCAGAAGTTATTGTCATGGCGAATTACGGCCTTGTAGTTAAAAGTGAAGCTGAATACCAATTCTGGATGTTACTCATCGCTGCGGCAGAGGTATCAAGGACTGGCTGCGGGTAAACACCCAAAATCACCAGCAAGACAACCAGCAGCAGCAAAATGGAGATTTCACGAGCATCCATCTGCGGCAAGGGTTTATCGGTTTTCGGCGTTCCGTAATAAGCTTTCTGCATCAGATACAGCGCGTAAACAGACGCAAAAACCAAACCAAATACGGATACCGTAGTAATCAGAGTGAATTTGCTGAAGCTACCAAACAGGATCATGAATTCACCGACGAAGTTACCGGTTCCCGGCATACCCAACGTCGCTACCGCGAAAAACAGGGATATCGCAGGCAGAAGTTGAATTCTTCCCCATAGACCGCCCATTTGACGCATGTCACGAGTATGCAGGCGTTCATATAACTGACCACACAGAATGAACAGACCGGCAGCCGATAGGCCATGTGCAATCATCTGAATTACCGCTCCCTGATAAGCCAGTTGGCTACCGGTATAGATAGCGATAAGTACGAATCCCATATGGGAAACACTGGTATAAGCAATCAGGCGTTTGATGTCAGTCTGACTAAAGGCCATCCATGCACCGTAGAAGATGCCAATGACACCCAACCACATCGCAATCGGCGCAAAATCCGCAGAAGCTTGTGGAAACAGGGGTAAACTGAAACGTAACAGACCATATGCCGCGGTTTTCAACAAGATCCCCGCGAGGTCAACTGAACCCGCTGTTGGAGCCTGACTATGGGCATCCGGCAACCAACCGTGCAAAGGAACAACCGGCATTTTCACTGCGAATGCAATGAAGAAGCCCAACATCAACAAATATTGGATGGTATATGACATCGGCGTATTCAACAGTTTTTCATAGTTGAATGACCATTCACCCGTTGCATCATGGTGAATGAAGGCCAACGCCAGAATCGAAATCAACATCACCAGACCACTGGCTTGGGTATAGATGAAGAATTTCGTTGCCGCCGTGATACGAGTTTTACCTTCTGAACCTCTATGACCCCAAAGTGCGATCAAGAAGTACATCGGTACCAGCATCACTTCCCAGAAGAAGAAGAACAGGAACAGGTCGATGGCAAGGAAGACCCCCATCACACCACCGAGTATCCACAACAAGTTCAGGTGGAAGAACCCTTGGTATGGCTGGTTTTCATTCCACGAACAGAGGATAGCCATCAACCCCAGTAATGCAGTCAATACCACCATCAGCAAGGACAGACCATCCAGTGCCAGATGAATGCTAATGCCAAAACGTGGGATCCACGGAAGCAGGAACTCTGATTGCCACTGTGGAATACCCTGAGGGTTGGTGAGTGTATAACCGCCCTGTAACCACAGTTGCAGGGAAAGTAACAACGTCAGCCCCATCGCCAGAAGCGCTATCCAACGCGGCATACGAGTGCCGAAGCGCTCCGCCTGCCAGCACAGCAGGCCTCCGATGAAGGGCAGTAGAATTAGCCAAGGTAATAGCATGGCGCAATGTGTCCCTTAATTAAACCAAAAGCAGCAGAGCTAAAACCAGCACTGCACCCAACCCCATAGAGGTAGCGTACCAACGGACTTGTCCGTTCTCACTCCAACGCAGCCCTTTATTACCCCAACGGGATAATATGGCTGGAATGTTCATCAGTGAGTTCAAAGGATCATTCTGCAACAAGCGGGTAATACCTTTGAATGGTTTCACGAATACCCAGTCATACAGCGCATCAAATCCCCAAGCATGGAACCACCATGTGGAAAAGAAACGCCCCGGCGCACTGTTTGCAGTGGCATTGACCACATTGCGTTTGCCAAGATACAGCGCTGCCGCCAGCAAAATACCGACAACGGCAACGACGCCAGAAACAATTTCCAGTGTCACTTTGCCATCATGTCCTGCATTGCTTTCTGGCAAAACGCCCGTCAGAGGTAGCGCAATTAACGCGCCAACAAAGGTGGACAGCACCAACAATACTGACAATGGTAAAGTGTGGGTAATGCCTTTAACTGGATGAGCATGGGTATTTTCTTCACCGTGGAACACAATGAAGATCATGCGGAAGGTGTACAAGGAGGTCATCAATGCCCCAGCCAACCCTGCCAGCATCAGGTTCATATGACCATTTGCCAGTGCGCCCCACAAGATTTCATCTTTACTGTAGAAACCTGCGGTTAACAATGGCAATGCCGACAGTGCCGATCCACCGACAAGGAAACAGACATAAACAAACGGAATGCGCTTGCTCAAGCCACCCATTTTGAAGATGTTCTGTTCATGGTGGCAGGCCAGAATCACAGAGCCGGAAGCCAGGAACAGCAATGCCTTAAAGAATGCGTGGGTCATTAAGTGGAAGATAGCGGCATCCCAGGCTTGTACTCCCAGCGCCAAAAACATGTAACCAATCTGGCTCATGGTTGAATAAGCCAGTACCCGTTTGATATCCGTCTGTACCAGCGCAGCGAAACCAGCCAGTAACAAAGTCACTGCACCAATCACACCGACCAAATGCAGAACATCTGGTGCCATTAAGAACAAGGCATGGCTGCGGGCAATCAGATAAACACCCGCGGTTACCATCGTAGCCGCATGGATCAGTGCAGAAACGGGGGTCGGGCCAGCCATCGCATCTGCCAACCATGTTTGCAATGGCAATTGCGCTGATTTACCGACAGCACCACCCAGAATCATCAGGGTTGCCCAAGTGATCGCCGTGGAACCTGCTTCAATATGTTGTGGAGCCAATACCGCCAGTTCGCGGAAACTCAACGTCCCCAATTGGTCGTAAAGGATAAACATCCCAATGGCAAGGAACACGTCACCCACACGGGTCACGATGAAGGCTTTCATTGCCGCAGCACCATTGGCCGGGGTTTTGTAGTAGAAACCGATCAGCAGGTAACTGCACAGACCTACCCCTTCCCAACCGAGATACATTAACAGCATGTTATCTGCCAGCACCAATACCACCATGCTGGCGATAAACAGGTTGGTATACGCGAAGAAGCGAGAATAACCCTCTTCACCACGCATGTACCATGAGGCGTAAATGTGGATCAAGAAACCAATGCCGGTCACCACACCCAACATAGTCAGTGACAGCCCATCCAGTACCAGATTCACGGGGATGCTGAAATTATCCACGTCCATCCAGTTCCACAATGTCTGGCTGTAAACCAGCCCCCCTGCTTCATTCTGGGAAAGGCTATTTTGGGAAAAGAAATCGATCCCTGCCCAAAGCGTAACCAGAGCTGCCAGCCCAACAGAACCGATCCCAATAGTGGCTGACAGATTTTCAGACCAGCGGCCACGGGAGAATGCTAATAGCAAAAACCCCAGCAGTGGCAACAGAATTGTTAAATAGAGTAAGTTCATCCGCGCATCTCACTGACTGTATCAATATTCAGGTTCTGGCGACGACGGTGCAACTGTAGTAACAGTGCCAAACCGATACTCGCCTCGGCTGCTGCCAGAGTAATGGCCAAAATGTACATTACCTGACCATCAGGCTGGAGCCAGTAGCTGCCGGCAACCACAAATGCCAGCGCTGAAGCATTGATCATAATTTCCAGCCCGATCAGCATGAATAACAGGTTGCGGCGGATAATCAGGCAAGCGAAGCCCAACGTAAATAAAATAGCCGCCAGAATAAGACCATGGTGTAACGCTATCATTGTTGGTCCTCCACTCGATTGCTGAGCACTTCACCTTGTCTATTTTCACGGCCAACGTGGTAAGCCACCACCATTCCCGCCAGAAGCAGCAAAGATGCCAGCTCAACGGCCAGAACATAAGGGCCAAACAAGCTGATGCCCACTTCTTTAGCACTGACCACTTCACCGCTAATTTCAGCAGATGGCAGCGTACTGATGGCATAACTCAACACAATCAGCAGTACGATAGAGAGAATAGACGGGCCGATCCAAGCCCGGGGCTGTAACCATGCCCGCTCCTGCTCGACAACCGATTTCCCTAAATTCAGCATCATTACAACGAAAACGAACAACACCATGATCGCACCCGCGTAAACGATGATCTCCAGTGCACCAGCGAAATAAGCACCCAGTGAAAAAAACACAACAGACAGTGCCAGCAAGGAGATAACCAGGTACAACAGCGCATGTACCGGATTGGTATGGGTTACCACTCTGAGTGTTGCGAGAATAGCAACCAGCCCTGCGACATAAAATGTAAATTCCATGAATATCGCTCCTTATGGCAACAGGCTTTTAACGTCGATAGGCTTGGCTTCGTTGTCGCCTTCACCTTTATCTTTGCCGTCAATCGCCATACCTGTCTTACGGTAAAAGTTATAGTCAGGATATTTGCCCGGCCCTGAAATGAGCAGGTCTTCTTTTTCATACACCAGATCCTGACGCTTGAATTCACCCAACTCAAAATCCGGCGTCAACTGGATAGCGGTAGTTGGGCACGCTTCTTCACACAAGCCGCAGAAGATGCAACGAGAGAAGTTAACGCGGAAGAATTCAGGATACCAACGACCATCTTTATGCTCGGCTTTTTGCAGGGAAATACACCCTACAGGGCACACCGCCGCACACAAGTTACAGGCAACACAACGCTCTTCACCGTCTGGATCACGCGTCAGAACGATGCGCCCACGGTAACGGGGTGGCAGATAAACCGGCTCTTCCGGATACATTTTTGTTTCGCGTTTATGGAAGGCATGAAGCCCTATCATCCAAATACTGCGTACCTGGGTGGCGAAACCGACCACTAACTCTTTCAATGTCATGGTTCAATCACCCCTTTATTGAGCGTTGTATAAAATCACTGCGGCAGTCGCCAGCATATTAAGTAACGTTAACGGCAGACAGACTTTCCAGCCAAACGACATCACCTGGTCATAACGAGGGCGCGGCAATGAAGCACGGATCAGGATGAACATCATCATGAAAAATGCCGTTTTCAGCGTAAACCAGATAAACGGAGGCAAGAGAGGCCCATTCCAGCCACCAAAGAACAGTGTGACGATTAAGGCAGATACCGTCACGATAGCGATATATTCCCCGACAAAGAACAAGCCGAACTTCATGCCGGAATATTCGATGTGATAACCATCAGCCAATTCTTGCTCGGCTTCCGGCTGGTCAAAAGGGTGGCGGTGACAAACCGCCACGCCTGCAATGGCAAAAGTCAAGAAACCAAAGAATTGGGGAATGATATTCCACACATGTTGCTGTGAGTTAACAATATCCACCATGTTAAAGGAGCCGGCTTGTGCCACAACCCCCATCATGGACAGGCCAAGGAAGACTTCATAACTCAATGTCTGTGCTGATGCGCGCATCGCACCCAACAGGGAATATTTGTTATTACTCGCCCAACCTGCAAACAGCACGGAATAAACTGCCAGACCGGCCATCATCATGAAGAACAGGATACCGATATTCAGGTCTGCTACCATCCACGTTGGGCTTATTGGCACGATCGCAAAGGCCAGAAGCAGTGAACAAAACGCAATGACCGGGGCTAAGGTGAAAATAGCCCGATCAGAGAAGCGTGGTGCCCAGTCTTCTTTAAAGAACATTTTGATCATATCTGCAACGAGCTGTAATGAACCACCCCAACCCACACGGTTCGGCCCGTAACGGTTCTGGAACAGACCAAGAATGCGGCGTTCAAAGAAGCTCATGAATGCCCCGCAGATAACCACCACCAACAGAATGACAGCGGCTTTCAGAACAGCTATTAGGATTTCAATCACATCGGGAGTAAGCCAACTCATTATGCAGCCTCCCGTAAGTTATTGATTGACTTGCCAGCCAGAATCGGTGGAATACCCGGCATACCTAGCGGCAGACCCACTTGCCCCTGAGCCAGATTGCCACTCAAGCGCACTGCCAAGCGCAGTTGCTGTCCTTCACAATCAAATTCCATCACGGTTCCTTCTGTCACATTCAAATGCTCCGCATCTTTATGATTGATCATCACATACGGCTCAGGAATGCGCTCCTGTATAACATCAGAACGCTGTGATAACTCATCGCTGCCGAACAGATGGAAGTAAGGCGCAACATGCCATTGATTTTTTTGTGCAGTGAATGCAGTTGGAATGCTGTCAAAGTAGTTCAACCCACCATCAATCGCTTCAATCAAACGAACTCCCGGATCACCGAAACGCAGTTTGCCGCCGACTTCGGCCTGGAATTTATTCCATGCCTGTGGTGAGTTCCAACCCGGTGCCCATGCAAACGGGATTTGCTGGCGAGGTGCATATGGGCTGTTGTTTCCTTCCATTGAGAAGGCAAATGCTGTATCGATATCCTGTGGTTGACGTTGCTCGTGAACACTGACATCAGCCAGCATCGCGGTACGACCACTGTAACGATGAGGTGAGCGGGCCAATTTTTGCCCACGAATACGGAAAGTAGCATCCGGTGCTGCATTAACAATGCCTTTAAACTGCGGCATGGCTTTGACACAAGCTTCAATGACGTGGTCAAGTTGTGTCCAGTCAGTCTGGCATTGTGTATACGTGGTATACAGAGAGTGCATCCAGCGCCAGCTTTCCAGCATAACGATAGATTTGTCATAGAACGCAGGTTCATAGACTTGGAAATAGCGCTGTGCACGACCTTCCTGATTCACCAACGTACCATCACTTTCAGCGAAGCTGGACGCCGACAGAATCAAATGTGCCTTATCCATAATAGCGGTGCGTTGATGATCAACGACGATCAAATTTTTCAGGCTATCAAGTGCGCTATCGATTTTATCCGCAGGTGCGTGACGATAGAGATCGTTCTCCATCACAATAACGGTATCTGAATCCCCTCTGCCAATACGCTGTAAAGCAGCATCCAATGGCTGCGCTTCCATCATCGCCAGACCCAGGCTATTGGCGTAAGCCGCAACATAGGAAAGCCCAACATTGGCACCTTTATCTTTCAGTGCCCATGCGATATTGGCGGCAGCCTGAATCAAAGTATCACTACCCGGGTTGCTGCCACTGATAATCAACGGCTTTTTCGCTTCGCGCAGTGCTTGGGCAATGATTTCTACTTTTGCTTTCAGCTCATCCGGCAGGTCATTGACAGCAGGAGCAATGTTGTTCAATGCGTGTGCCACCGCAAAACCAAAACGGGCCTGATCATCAACAGGCGCACGGTAACTCCATGCTGCAACATCATCCAGTCTGGTCTCATCGACACTGGTCAAGAACAGAGGATATTTGGCGTGTTGACCAATATTCATAACAGCAGCGATTTGCCAGTCTGCCACTTTCTGGGCGGCGGCCATTTCGCGAGCCTTGCCCTTCACTGCCTGACGCACAGATAATGCCATGCGGGCAGCAGTTTGAGTCAGATCTTCCCCTAATACCAATACGGCATCGTACCCCTCAATATCACGTAATGATGGGGTGTGAACTCCACCTTGTTGGAGAATTTCCAGCATCATATCAAGGCGATGTTGTTCTTCCGCTGAAATGCCGCTGTAGAAGTTTTCCGCTCCGACTAATTCACGCAAGGCAAAGTTACTTTCAATGCTGGCGCGCGGTGAACCGATACCAATGGCATTTTTTGCCTGACGCAAGATATCTGCACCCCCCTGCATAACCTGCTCGGCATTCAGTGAGATCCATTGATCGCCACGCAATTGTTGCGGCTGGCGAGGACGGTCGTCACGATTGACATAACCGTAGCCAAAGCGTCCGCGGTCACACATAAAGTAGTGGTTAACAGTGCCGTTATAACGGTTTTCGATTCGGCGCAATTCACCGTAACGTTCACCGGGACTGGTATTACAGCCGATACTGCATTGCTGGCAGATACTTGGCGCAAACTGCATATCCCACTTACGGTTATAGCGTTCTGAATGGGTTTTATCGGTAAATACCCCTGTCGGGCAAATTTCGACAAGGTTACCAGAAAATTCACTTTCCAACGTGCCACTTTCAGGACGGCCAAAATAGACGTTGTCATGAGCGCCATAAACGCCAAAGTCCGTCCCATCCGCATAATCTTTGTAGTAGCGAACGCAACGATAGCAGGCGATACAGCGGTTCATTTCATGAGCAATGAATGGCCCCAGTTCCTGGTTTTGGTGAGTACGTTTGGTAAAACGGTATTTACGGAATGAGTGCCCTGTCATTACCGTCATATCCTGCAAGTGACAGTTGCCACCTTCCTCACAAACAGGACAGTCATGAGGGTGGTTGGTCATCAACCATTCAACAACACTTGCGCGGAATTGTTTTGCTTCTTCATCATCAATGGAGATATACGCGCCATCTGATGCAGGTGTCATACAAGACATCACCAGACGACCGCGCGTATCTTCCGCGTTCTGATATTGCTTGACCGCACACTGGCGGCAAGCGCCAACGCTTCCCAGCGCTGGATGCCAGCAAAAATAAGGTATATCAAGCCCCAATGAGAGGCAGGCTTGCAACAGGTTATCAGCCCCGTTTACATCATAATCTTTGCCGTCTACATGTATCGTAGCCATAGTCAGCATGCTTCCCAATGGCCTGCCGTGGCAGGCGTTAATCAAAATTCTGCTTTAGCACTGTTTTTGCTTGCAAAGCCAGCTTTACCAACGTTGCTTAAGCAGGTTTGGTTGAATGCCCGCAATCAGGCTGGTATTGCCGTAGTCTTTAGTGACGATCCCCGCTTCAAACTCTTCACGGAAGTATTTGATAGCGCTTTGCAAAGGCTCTACCGCTCCGGGGGCGTGGGCACAGAAAGTTTTACCCGGGCCAAGGAAGCGGCAGAGTTGTTCCAATGTTTCGATATCGCCCTGTTGGCCTTTACCATTCTCAATGGCACGGAGGATTTTTACACTCCACGGCAAGCCATCACGACATGGTGTGCACCAGCCACAAGATTCACGGGCAAAGAATTCTTCAAGATTGCGAGTCAGGGAAACCATGTTGATCTCATGATCCACGGCCATCGCCAGCGCAGTTCCTAACCGACTGCCCGCTTTAGCGATGCTTTCGAAATCCATAGGCAAATCAAGGTGATTTTCTGTCAGAAAGTCGGTTCCGGCACCACCCGGTTGCCATGCTTTGAATTTCAGGCCATCCCGCATTCCCCCCGCGTAATCTTCGAGAATTTCACGAGCCGTCGTACCAAAAGGCAGCTCCCACAACCCCGGATTTTTGACCCGGCCAGAAAAGCCCATCAGTTTGGTGCCGGCATCTTTACTTTTGCCTTCACTCAGACCGATGTACCACTCTTTCCCATGTTCGAGAATGGCCGGAACATTACACAGCGTCTCGACGTTATTGACACACGTTGGTTTACCCCACACACCGGATGTCGCAGGGAACGGAGGTTTTGAGCGAGGGTTTGCACGGCGCCCTTCAAGGGAGTTAATCAATGCGGTTTCTTCCCCGCAGATATAACGTCCCGCACCGGTATGAACAAACAGTTCAAAATCAAAGCCACTGCCCAAAATATTCTTGCCAAGCAGGCCAGCCGTTTTTGCCTCTTCAATCGCTTTGTGTAAATGAACAGCCGCCTCGACATACTCACCCCGCAGGAAGATGTAGCCACGATAGGCTTTCAGCGCAAATGCACTGATTAACATCCCTTCCACCAGCAAGTGCGGCAGTTGCTCCATCAGCAGGCGGTCTTTGTAAGTGCCGGGTTCCATTTCATCCGCATTACACAGCAGGTAACGGATGTTCATGCTTTCGTCTTTTGGCATCAGGCTCCATTTCAAGCCGGTAGAGAAACCCGCACCACCACGACCTTTTAAGCCAGCATCTTTTACCAAGGCAATAATGTCATCAGGAGCCATGCCCTTCAGTGCTCTTTCAGCTCCCTTATAACCATTTTTGCTTCGGTATTCATCCAACCAGACAGGTTGTTGGTCATCACGCAACCGCCATGTCAGGGGATGAGTTTCCGCTCCGCGGATAATTTCTTTCACTCCTGAATGCGTTGTCATGGATACTGCTCCAGTAATTTTTCAATTTCTTCTGGTTTCACGTAACTATGGGTGTCCTCATCGATCATCATGGTCGGCCCTTTGTCACAATTACCCAAGCAGCAGGTTGGCAACAGAGTAAAACGCCCATCTGCCGTGGTTTGCCCCGGACGAATGTTCAGGTGCGATTCTATCGCTGCCTGAACGCCCTGATAGCCCGTGATGTGACATACCACGCTGTCACAATAACGGATAATGTGGCGACCTACTGGCTGACGGTAAATCTGGCTGTAAAATGTCGCCACACCTTCCACATCACTGGCTGGAATGCCTAACACCTCAGCAATGGCATAAATGGCACCATCCGGTACCCAGCCACGGTGTTTTTGCACAATTTTCAGTGCTTCAATTGACGCCGCACGCGGATCTTCGTAGTGGTGTTTTTCTTGCTCGATAGCATCACGTTCTTCAGCACTCAGCACAAATTTATCCGGTGTCTGAGCGTCCGTTACGTTAACCACATCAAGGCGTGCTTGCTTGTTTGCGTTAAATTCACTTTGCATCGTTAGCGATCCACATCAGACATAACAAAATCGATACTGCCCAGATAGACGATAAGGTCAGAAACCAGACTGCCGCGGATCACCGACGGAATTTGCTGCAAGTGAGCAAAACTTGGTGTGCGGATACGGGTACGGTAACTCATGGTGCTACCATCACTGGTCAGGTAATAACTGTTAATACCCTTAGTCGCTTCGATCATCTGGAATGATTCATTGGCAGGCATGACCGGTCCCCATGACACCTGCAAGAAGTGGTTAATCATGGTTTCGATGTGCTGCAAAGTGCGCTCTCTTGGTGGTGGGGTAGTCAGCGGATGATCAGCCTTGAATGGGCCTTCTGGCATATTTTTCAGACACTGTTCAAGGATGCGCATACTCTGACGAATTTCTTCCACTTTCAGCATCACACGGTCATAGCAATCGCCGTTGTAACCGGTCGGTACTTCGAAATCAAAGTTTTCATAACCGGAATACGGACGCCATTTACGCACGTCAAAACTGATACCGGTTGCACGCAGACCCGCGCCAGTCACACCCCAGTCCAAAGCCTGTTTCGAATTATAGGAAGCAACACCCACAGAGCGTCCTTTCAATACGCTGTTTTTCAGCGCGGCTTTAACATAGGAGTTCAAACGTTTCGGTAACCAGTCCAGTAATTCACGCAGAAGTTTATCCCAGCCGCGTGGCAGGTCATGGGCAACTCCGCCAATACGGAACCATGCCGGATGCATGCGGAAACCTGTGATTGCTTCAACCACATCGTAAACTTTCTGTCGGTCAGTAAAGGCAAAGAAGACGGGAGTCATCGCACCAACGTCTTGGATAAAGGTACTGATATACAGCAGGTGGCTATTGATGCGGAACAACTCGGACAGCATAACACGGATGGTTTTCACACGATCCGGCACCTCAATGCCTGCTAGTTTCTCAACTGCCAGTACATAAGGCATTTCGTTGACGCATCCCCCCAGATATTCAACCCGGTCGGTATAAGGGATATAGCTGTGCCATGATTGACGTTCACCCATTTTTTCAGCACCACGGTGGTGGTAGCCAATATCGGGAACGCAATCGACGATTTCTTCGCCATCAAGTTGCAGAATAATGCGGAATGCACCGTGAGCAGAAGGATGGTTAGGGCCGAGGTTGAGGAACATAAAATCCTCATTATCGGTACCCCGCTTCATGCCCCACTCTTCTGGTTTGAAAGTCAGCGCTTCCATTTCCAGATCTTCTTTCTGCTTGGTCAGCATGAAAGGATCGAACTCCGTGGCACGAGCAGAATATTCCTTGCGTAACGGGTGACCTTCCCATGTTGGCGGCATTAAGATGCGCCGCAAATTTGGATGGCCTTTGAAGGTAATGCCAAACATTTCCCAAGTTTCACGCTCATACCAATTGGCATTCGGAAAAATTGACGTCACTGTTGGGATATTCAGGTCTTGTTCAGCAAGCGCGACTTTCAACATGATGTCGCGGTTACGCTCAATGGAGATCAAGTGATAAAACACTGAAAAGTCGGCAGCAGGCAAGCCGTGCCGGTGAGAGCGCTGACGCTCATCAACGCCATGCAAGTCAAACAGCATGACATAAGGTTTAGGCAACTTTTTCAGGAATGTCATTACTTCCAGTAACTTTTCCCGTTTGAGCCAAACAACAGGCATGCCGGTACGGGTAGGCTGGAAAGTAAAGGCATCCGGGCCAAATTGACGATTAAGCTCGCTAACAACAGGATCATTAAGATGATCTTGTGTTTGCCAAGCTGACCGGGCGCTTTCTTGCGCTATCTGATCTGTCATCATTCTTCACCACAACGCTTGATCAGGGTTTTTGTGATCGCAACACATTGCTCTGGTTACGCTATATGGCTAAAAGCCTTAAATTTCGTCTGGAGTACGCAAATTTTTCACTGCAATACGTTCACCGCGCTTCCGTTCTCTTTCTGATTGCATATTGGCGCGGTAAACCCCCTGATCGCCGACAACCCATGACAACGGGCGGCGTTCTTTACCTATAGATTCCTGCAACAGCAGCAATGCCTGCATATAGGCTTCTGGACGGGGAGGACAGCCGGGAATGTAAACATCGACAGGGATAAATTTATCAACGCCCTGAACCACGGAGTAAATATCGTACATACCCCCAGAGTTTGCACAGGCTCCCATGGAAATAACCCACTTTGGTTCCAGCATTTGATCGTAAAGACGTTGAATGACAGGGGCCATTTTGACGAAACAGGTTCCGGAAATCACCATGAAGTCAGCCTGACGGGGAGATGCCCGCAATACTTCTGCGCCAAAACGTGCAACATCGTGGACTGCGGTAAACGACGTCACCATTTCTACATAACAGCAAGAAAGCCCGAAGTTATAGGGCCACAGGGAGTTTTTTCTTCCCCAATTCACCATGTCATGCAAAGCATGTTCTAATTTTCCCATATAAACACTGCGGTGAACGTGCTGTTCCAGAGGATCGCTAACAATTTCCTGTTTTTGCAGGGGATAACGGTCATTCTCACCGTTCGGATCTATGCGGGTGAGCGTATAATCCATCTTTCATGCCTCGCTATTACTGCATATGACTGTTGTTGGTATAGGTGTCAACACTCGGTTTACTGACTTGACGTTTTGAACGTGCCGGAGTCCAGTCCAACGCGCCAATGCGTGCCAGATAAACCAAGCCTGCCAATAACACCAAAATGAAAATGCTTGCTTCGGCAAAGCCCAACCAACCGCTCTCTTTGATTGAGACGGCCCAAGCATACAAGTAAAGGGCTTCAACATCGAAGATGACAAAGAACATGGCAACCAGATAGAATTTTGCCGACAGACGCATACGGGCACTGCCGACAGAATCGATACCTGATTCATAAGGTACGTGTTTTGCCCTGGCTTTCGCCCTGCCCCCCATGAAGTACCCGCCCAGTAACATGAGCGCACACAACCCAAGAGCACCTATTAGGAAAACCGCAAATGCCCAGTGATGGGCTAAAATTCCAGTGGATGTAGACATACTCGTTGCTTACTCATCAAAAGTGGTGTCAAGGTGTCTGCTCTTTTAGCTGGCAGTATTGCACCACATCGATTCATGGGAAGGAATAACAACCAAATCTGAAACAGCGCTAATCAATATCTTTTGGCGCTTGGATCGTCTTGGTTTTTATTCCTCTCAACAATATTTTGCCACAAGGGCAAAAAGCGCTTACCTATCTATTTACAAACAAAAAACCATTAATTAACAGATTGTGCTAATATACCGCTAAAACGTGTCAGTCGTATAAAAAAACAACTTCCTGACATGACTAGTCTAACCGATAACTCGACTTTACTACACCATTATCGCAGGAAAAACCTGTCTTTCCACTGTGCTGCCTGGGGTATTTTTATGATCAAGCGCACAGTTTCATTGAAAAATATTCAATACATGAACGTAATTTATTCAACTCTTAATAAATTGTTTCTAAAAAGAACTATTTGATTGCGATAACGCCGTTATTTCTAAAAACGGATTTATTTTATCAATTTAGCAAAATGAAATTTGTTAACACAGCAACATTCTTTTAACTAAAATTCGAAAGTGATAGGAAAATTAGTAGAGTATATTTCTTAATGGAAATATCAGAAATGGGAATGAAAACTTGGGAGGATTATTAATACGCAATTAGCAAATAGGCTAATATCTCCACAAGTAAAATGGAAATATTAGCCTATAAAACACATAATACTTAAATACTTATTCGTCTATATTTTCGACGGAAGTTTCATCAAATGACTCAGCCGATTTAGTAATATCAATGGGTTCAATAGATTCATCCATTTCATTAGGCTCATCGGATTCGACAGGCGTCACGGTATAAGGTGTTTTCTTATTTTCTATAGCATCAAAAACAGTCAGGACAGATTCATTCTGTTCATTACTATTGCGATATAGATAGAATTGAATTTCCGGTAAACGTGGTAACCCTTCACTTTCACCCAAAATTCTCAGGTCTGCATTATGCATTTCCAGAGGGCGGGCTGTGATGCCAACTTCTGCATTTACAGCAGCACGGACAGCAGACAGGGAAGCCGCTTCATATGCGATACGCCATGAAATGCCTGCCATATCAAGCGTATCCAGCGCAATCTGGCGGAATGGATTGGTTTCATCCATGACAACCAATGGCACGGGTTCGTTTGTTTGTAATTGGAAATCCGGCGCGCAATGCCATAAAACAGGCGAAGAGCGCAGGGCTGTTTTGGGGTGGTGGTTAATTTTTGCTGTGGTTAATGCCAAATCAATCTCATGGTTATCCAACATGCTTTCGATAAACTGAGCGCGCTTAATCCGCACATCAACAGCAACACGTGGATAGACTGAGGCAATACGGTTCAACAAGAAGGGAAGCAGTGTATCAACAGCGTCGTCTGATACGCCTATTCTCAATTCACCGTCTGCATCATTGTAGGTTAATGATGCTGTTGCATCGTCATTGGCACGAAGAATCTGACGTGCGTAACCAAGAAGTTGAAGCCCGTGCTCGGTCAGAAGCTTATTACGGCCGTGGCGAGCAAATAATTCTCTCCCCACGAGATGTTCCAACCGCTGCATTTGCTGACTCACAGCTGACTGCGTTCTAGAAACGGCTGCTGCTGCTGCTGCAAAAGTATTTAAGTCAGCAACGGCAACAAAAGTTCTTAGCAGATCGAGATCGAGGTTTATTATCTGACGATTTGCATTTATCATTGTTTATTCATCACTTTTTTTTGATTTTAATTACTAACTAACCTGGTGTTTTTACTTCAGCAGTATCAAATAAAATAATACCGATTGTGACATTACTCTACTCTATTAAATAGGGCAAAGGTTTACTGCATTTTTTTCACTATTTAGAACATCACGGGTTTTATTTTCTCCTTTCTTAACAAAATTTATGCAACCTAAAAATAAATTAGAGATAAAACCCTATTTACATCACATAATCCCCAATTTCCAGTACAAATATCCTTTTTCTGACTTGCTTCAAAGAATAACGTAACCTGAATTAGGAAAACTTAATGCGCCAAGATAATATAAGTATTTTTAATGAGTTAACATTTTTACAGAATAAGCCTAAAAATGTTATGGGTAAAAACTCAAAAAAATTATCAAACTATCATGTGATAAAAAACCTAAATTAGCTTTACGTCAGCCAAAGATAAATTATAAGAATACATTATACAAATCTTCTTACTTTTATTGACAATTCGAGATTTCCTAACCAGATTGGCTTAAGGAACCATTGTCAAAATGTCATCCGCTGTGCTCTCAGGCAACTAAAAACATGCCATTATTCAGAACAATGCTTCATTTAAACATTAAAATTAAGAATAAAATACCAATAAAAACGACAGTTTTAGATAGCAGGCTTATTCATTTATTATTAAAACAACCGTTTTAACCAAAGATATCAAAGGCTCTTCAAAAGACAGACTGAGAAGAGTACATTGAATATCACACTTTTTATGCCGGGTAGTATCCATTTCGCCAAAGAGGTTAGGGCATCCTATGTTTTCCATTAATAAATCCAGCAAATTAGATAATGTCTGCTATGACATCAGGGGGAAAACCCTCAAAGAAGCCAAGCGACTCGAAGAAGAAGGCAATAAGGTACTGAAATTAAATATTGGCAATCCGGCGCCATTCGGCTTCGAAGCACCCGATGAGATTTTAGTCGATGTCATCCGTAACCTGCCGACCGCCCAGGGTTATTCCGACTCAAAAGGGTTATATTCTGCGCGCAAGGCGATTATGCAGCATTATCAGGCAAGAAATATGCTGGATATTACTGTTGAAGATATTTTCATCGGTAATGGTGTGTCTGAGCTTATCGTTCAATCCATGCAGGCCCTGTTGAATACAGGCGACGAAATGCTGGTTCCTGCGCCTGACTACCCTCTTTGGACAGCGGCTGTATCACTTTCCAGCGGTAATGCCGTACATTACCTGTGTGATGAGCAACAAGGCTGGTTTCCTGATTTAGATGATATCCGCCGTAAAATTACCCCGCGTACCCGTGGGATTGTGATTATTAACCCGAACAACCCAACCGGGGCGGTATATAGCAAAGAGTTGTTATTGGAAATCGTGGAGATAGCCCGCCAGCATAACCTGATTATTTTCGCCGATGAAATTTACGACAAGATCCTGTACGACGATGCCCAACACCACTCCATTGCCGCATTAGCGCCTGATCTTTTTACTGTCACCTTTAATGGCTTGTCCAAAACCTATCGCGTTGCAGGTTTCCGTCAGGGCTGGATGGTATTGAATGGCCCGAAAAAACAGGCTAAAGACTATATTGAAGGCTTAGAAATGCTGGCATCAATGCGCCTTTGTGCTAACGTGCCAATGCAGCACGCGATTCAAACGGCATTGGGCGGCTACCAGAGTATCAGTGAATTTATTTTTCCAGGTGGCAGGCTTTATGAGCAGCGCAATCGCGCATGGGAATTGATAAACCAAATTCCGGGGATTTCCTGTGTGAAACCAATGGGTGCACTTTATATGTTCCCTAAAATAGATACCAAACGTTTCAATATTTATGATGACCAAAAAATGGTATTAGATCTTTTATTACAAGAAAAAGTTCTGCTGGTTCAAGGCACCGCATTTAACTGGCCAGAGCCAGACCATTTCCGTATTGTCACATTACCGCATGTCACTGACTTGCAAATGGCTATTGAAAAATTTGCCCGCTTTATGGGTAACTATCGCCAATAAATATAATATTTATCATTTAGAGCTTACCCTTATGACTATTAATAACATAATGAGGTGAGCTCTTATTTGATACAAGAAAGCTTATTTCTTACTAATGAGCCTTTTTCCATAAATAATTTTCTCAGAAATGAATATTCCTGTTGTTTCTTAAGTCACTATTTAAAAGATAAAAGAGATATATTGGTGAAAATTGATACTGAATAGGTTTACTTCCCTTTCCCATCCGCTCACAATTAACCATATCATTCCGTTGAAAGAGAAAATTATGAGCCATTTTTTCGCCCAATTATCCCGATTGAAATTAATCAACCGTTGGCCCCTGATGCGAAATGTGCGCACAGAAAATGTTTCAGAGCACAGCTTGCAGGTTGCTTTTGTCGCACATGCACTGGCCGTCATCAAAAACCGCAAATTTAACGGCAAGGTTAATGCCGATCGGATCGCCCTGCTGGCCATGTATCACGATGCCAGTGAAGTCATTACCGGAGATTTGCCTACCCCAATTAAGTACTATAACCCGCAAATTGCCCATGAATATAAAAAAATAGAGAAGATAGCCCAACAAAAATTATTGAATATGCTGCCGGCAGAATTACAAGATGATTTTCGTTCTATTTTGGATGAGCACCTGCATACCGAAGAAGAAACACGCATTATTAAACAGGCTGATGCTCTGTGTGCTTATTTAAAATGTTTGGAAGAGATTTCGGCGGGCAATACTGAATTCAATCAGGCCAAAACCCGGTTGGAAAAAACACTGGCAGAGCGCCACAGTGAAGAAATGGATTATTTTATGAACGTATTCGTCCCCAGTTTTAATCTTTCTCTTGATGAGATCAGTGTATAGATATCGCCCTCCATGATAACGGTCATCCAGTAGTGCTAATCTATAGCTATGATGCAGCACCTTATCGCATTAAAACTGCATCATGGAATTATTAAAACGGGAAAAGTATTGGGATAACCGCGACGCTGATCCCCATAACAATTAACGTAAAGGGTATGCCAAGTTTCAGGAAATCTGCAAATCGATATCCACCCGGCCCCAGTATCAATGTATTAACAGGAGATGAAACTGGTGTCATAAATGCTGCTGAGGCCGCCACACCAACAATCATGGCGAAAGGCAAAGGCGAAACAGACATTTCGTTCGCTGCCGCAATCGCTATCGGAGCCATTAATACCGCCGTCGCCGTGTTAGAAATGAACAATCCGATAACAGCACAAAGCACAAACAAGCACATCAACATCACCCGTGGCCCCATATTACCCGCCACATCCATCAACCCACGGACAATTAAGTCTATGCCTCCTGTTTTCTGCAATGCCAGCGCGAAAGGCATCATGCCAACAATCAAAATAATGCTCGGCCAGTGAATAGCACGATAGGCGCTTTCCATATCGATGCAGCGAAATTTGCCCATTAACAGACAAGCAACCAACGCAGCGATAAAGTTGGGAATTTCATTGGTGAGCATCATCGCAACCATCAAGGCAAGGCAGAATAATGCGTGGGGGGCTTGTGATGCGGCAGGCGCTGCACTTTCCACTTCGATGGGTAAATTTAGCACAATGAAATCAGGAGTCTTAGTTTTCAATGCACGAATCAGTTTCCAGTCGCCAATCACCAGTAACGTATCACCAAGCAGCAAAGGCTCGTCAACTAACTTGCCTTCCAATGCCTTACCGCCACGACGAATGCCGACAACATTGAGACCATAACGGGTGCGAAATTTCATACCACGCAGCGATTGCCCCAATAAATCGGACTCAGGGATCACGGAAACCTCTGCCATACCGACCTCACGGGATTGTTCCGAAAAATATTCCCCGCGCAATACCATCGGCTCCAACTGTTGCTCGCTGCAAAACTCCCGTAAATCAATATCACTCTCAGACATATCCACCAGCAGCACGTCTTGTTCCCGTAATTCCATATCGCCAGTGGCTGCCACCATCACCCGGCGGAACTTACGCCAGCGTTCAATACCAATTACATTGGCACCATAACGTGCGCGCAATCCCAATTCATCCAGCGTATGACCAACCAAAGGCGAACCTTGGCGGATAGCGAGCCGGCGGGCGCGACCTGACAATTTATAGTCACGGATTAAATCACGAAATGTGCGGTGATAACGTTCATCCATCGCCTGATGAGCGGCTCCTCCCAACCAACGACGGGCAATCAACATATACACCACACCGGCCAGCAAGACTAAAATACCAATCGGTGTAATGGAGAAAAAATCAAACCCCCGCAAGCCCTCGCGTACCAGCTCACTATTGACAACCATATTGGGGGGCGTTGCAACCAATGTCATCATGCCACTGATCAAACCGGCAAACCCCAATGGCATCATCAGCCGCCCCGGCGAGATTTTCATTCTGGCAGCCACACTCAGGACAACAGGAATAAAGATTGCCACAACCCCGGTTGAACTCATAAAAGCGCCCAGACCCGCGACCGACACCATTAACCAGGCCAACATCTTAGTCTCACTGTTACCGGCAATCCGAACCAGCCAATCCCCCATCTGATAGGCAACACCTGTCCTCACCAGCCCTTCGCCAATGACAAACAGGGCAGCAATCAACAAAACGTTAGGATCACTAAAACCGACAGTGGCTTCACTTAACGTCAGTGTGCCACTCAGGACAAATGCAATGATCACCAATAAAGCCACAACATCCATTCTGACTTTATTGGTGGTGAAAAGCACAATAGCTATCGAGAGCAGGGTCAATACCCACAACAGTTCGCTATTCAATCTGGCCTCTATCAACGATACCTTTAAAACGATACAAACGTTAATGGGCCAAGTAGAGCACTTTTCTCAGGGAAAATCCCACGTTATGATCAAGAATTTTCCTGATTTGTGGTGTAAATCGAAACATAACCGCCAGATTTGACAATTTCGATATTTTCCAGATTAGTAATCGTCAAATGCGTTTCATCACGGCGTGGAATATCTGGCGCATCATGGACTACGACGACCTGACAACCTGCATCCAGCCCGGCATGAATTCCTGCAATGGCATCTTCAAAGACCACACACTCTTCTGGCAGTAATCCCAGTTTTTGGGCTCCCAACAAATAAGGTGCAGGGTTTGGTTTTCCGTTTTTAACAGACTCCGCGGTCACCCAATGGGCCGGCTCTGGTAACTCGGCGACCTGATGGCGCGCAGTAGCAAGAGGAATAGTTCCCGATGTTACGATTGCCCACGGAATATCCAGTGCATTCAACTTATCAATCAGGGCAATAGCACCAGGTAAAGCGGTAATGCCTTCTGTATCTTCTGTTTCGATCTTTTCAATCCATTTGAACGTGCTGGCAATCTCTTCTTCACTGGCATCAGGCATAAAATGACGTAATGATAATATCGCCGGCGTACCATGCACATAATTCAACACTTCATCACGATCGATCCCCATCTTATCAGCAAACTTACTCCACGCCCGCTCAACCGCAGGTAATGAATCAATCAGCGTACCATCCAAATCGAATAAAAAACCCCTACATTTCAGTACCAAACCCGGCTCCTTTAAACGCAACTAGGCGTTAATAATCTGACCAATCTCAACAGCGCTCGTTTCCATAATATTAATAATGGTACGACAAATCTCTTCAGATAACTCGCCAAAATCACGATCCAACTCACGCAATTGCAAACCAAAACCCCGTTCGATAATAGTCTGGTAACGACGATAACGTTCAGCATATTCAGGTTCAAGCAAGGACATAAGTTTGTATTAACAACCGGTTATTGATCTGAACAGAGGATTTATCGGTTAATTGATTCAACAACCGCCGGAACAGGCGTTCCGGCCATTTAAATGTCATCAAGAAAAGAGTTGTCCAGTTGCTTAAATGCCCGTTTAAGCAATTCAGCTAACGAGAGATAAGTCGGGACATTTTCCACTGGCATCATTGCAATACCCGCTTCTGCAAATTTCTCCCGAATTTCATAAAACCATTTCAACAATCCTTCGGGCAAAGGTGTCGCCGCACGTTTTCCCAGCCACCACAATCCCTGCAACGGCAGGCTACAGGCAAACAGTGCCGTTGCGACCGACGGTCCCAATTGACCACCCAGCGCGATCTGCCATGTCAGCGTAAAAATGGACAATGGCGGCATAAAACGAATACCAAAGCGAGTCGCCCTAATCACACGATTTTCAGGAAAAACAGGCGAAAGCTGCTTTTCCAGCGGCCAAGTTTTTAAATATTGCTGGCCCAATTGCATCCGCTTGAACCAACCTTGATTAACAGGCGGTGTCGTATTCATCATGACCTCAATCAATTAAAGGTATACTTCTTAAAAAATCCCTACAAAAGATAAAATCTTTTTTGTAATATTAATACTATTAAGTATATTTTGTCTTTATTGCTAGCAAACGGTATCCTACACAGACTTTTATGTTGTTGCAGCAGCAAAACAAAAATTTTGACCTCTTTCGCAACAACTGGATTCGATTTGTTAACAAATTGCTTTATTTTTTAACACTTTTCTTATTTAAGATTAGATCACAACAAGATAATAGGTATTTCCATGTCAAGTAAGCTGGTACTGGTTCTTAATTGCGGTAGCTCCTCCCTGAAATTCGCTATCATCGATCCTGCCAATGGTGAAGAATATCTTTCTGGTTTAGCTGAATGCTTTAACCTGCCTGAAGCCCGTATTAAATGGAAAATGGATGGCGCAAAAAATGAAGCTGCTTTAGGTGCCGGCGCAGCACACAGCGAAGCGCTGAACTTCATTGTTAATACTATTTTGGCTGAAAAGCCAGAACTTTCTGCACAGATTTCATCCATCGGTCACCGTATCGTTCACGGTGGTGAGAAATTCACTTCTTCTGTGATCATCAATGATGAAGTTATCAAAGGCATTGAAGCGGCTATTCCGTTCGCACCACTGCACAACCCTGCTCACCTGATCGGTATCGCAGAAGCGAAGAAAGCGTTTCCTCATCTGCTTGAGAAAAACATTGCCGTATTTGATACTGCATTCCACCAGACGATGCCTGAAGAAGCATATCTGTACGCACTGCCTTACAATCTGTATAAAGAGCATGGCATCCGCCGTTACGGCGCACATGGTACCAGCCACTTCTACGTTTCCCGCGAAGCAGCTAAGATGCTGAACAAACCTGTTGAAGAACTGAATGTCATCACTTGCCATCTGGGCAATGGTGGTTCTGTTTCTGCTATTGTTAACGGCCAGTGTGTTGATACTTCTATGGGCCTGACTCCGCTGGAAGGTCTGGTGATGGGTACCCGTAGTGGTGATATCGATCCTGCTATCGTATTCCATTTGCACGATGCAATGGGTATGAGTGTTGCTGAAATCAACACCCTGCTGACCAAAGAGTCGGGGTTCCTGGGCCTGACTGAAGTGACCAGCGACTGCCGTTACGTAGAAGATAACTATGAAACCAAAGATGATGCAAAACGTGCAATGGACGTTTACTGCCATCGTCTGGCTAAATACATCGGTGCTTACAGCGCATTGATGGAAGGCCGTCTGGATGCGATTATCTTCACGGGCGGCATCGGTGAAAACTCTGCGCTGGTTCGTGAACTGACTATGAAGAAAGTTGCACTGCTAGGCTTCGAATATGATCACGAGCGCAACCTTGCTGCACGCTTCGGCAAGTCAGGCGTTATCACCACTGATAATGGCCGCCCTGCTCTGGTTATCCCAACCAATGAAGAATTGGTCATCGCCCAGGATTCAGCACGCCTGACCGCGTAAGCAATATGACTTTCAAAGAACCGCCAGCATTGCTGGCGGTTCTGCTCTTTATTCATGAATACATTTATCCATGAATACATTGAGTAATATTTCCTTAATAAATATTGCGTTGGCTCATGGTTCATATTTCATCTATTCATATAGCATGAATCTATCGCATTGAGTCACATTTATTGACTGACGAGCAACCGTTAAAGAGGTTTCCGTGTCCCGTACAATTATGTTAATCCCTACTGGCACCAGTGTTGGTTTAACCAGTGTCAGCTTGGGTGTTATTCGCTCCATGGAGCAAAAAGGCGTTCGTCTGAGCGTTTTCAAACCTATCGCACAACCACGTCACACTGGTTCTCAGGATCAAACCACTTCCATTATCCGTTCACATTCCAGCATCCATACTGCTGAACCTCTGGATATGGCACATGTGGAATCCCTGCTGACCACTAACAAGAAAGATGTACTGATGGAAGAGATCGTGGCGCGTTACCACGAAAATTCCAAAGATGCAGAAGTCGTTCTGATTGAAGGCTTGGTTCCGACTCGCAAACATCCATTTGCCCAGTCCCTGAACTATGAAATCGCCAAGACCTTGAACGCTGAAATCGTATTTGTCACTGCACTGGGCACTAACTCCCCTGAGCAGCTTAAAGAGCGCATCGAACTGAGCCGCGCAGAATACGGTGGCATCAAGAACCAAAACATCATTGGTGTTATTGTCAACAAACTGAATGCACCTGTTGATGATCAAGGCCGTACTCGCCCGGATTTGTCCGAAATCTTTGGTGAATCCACTAAAGCGACTATCGCACACGTTGATCCAAAAACTATCTTCAAAAACAGCCCGCTGCCAATTCTTGGCTGCATTCCTTGGAGTTTTGACCTGATCGCCACGCGTGCAATTGATATGGCAAAACACCTGAAAGCTGACATCATCAACGCAGGCGCCATTGAGAGCCGTCGCATTAAATCCGTGACTTTCTGTGCCCGCAGCATCCCTAACATGCTGGAGTACTTCCGTCCGGGTTCTCTGCTGGTAACTTCTGCTGACCGCCCTGACGTCCTGATCACGGCATGTCTGGCTGCCATGAATGGTATTGAAGTGGGCGCAGTGTTGCTGACCGGTGGTTACTCTATTGATGACTCCATCCGTGAATTGTGCGAACGTGCATTCAACACCGGCCTGCCAGTGTTCACCGTGAAAACGAACACATGGCAGACTTCTCTGAACCTGCAAAGCTTCAGTCTGGAAGTTCCAGCCGATGACCACGAGCGTATCGAAAAAATACAGAACTACGTTGCACAGTACATCAGCAGCGAGTGGATCGATTCTCTGGCTGCCGCGTCAGAACGTCCGAACCGCTTGTCTCCACCTGCATTCCGTTATCAACTGACCGAACTGGCGCGTCAGGCTGGCAAGCGTATCGTTCTGCCAGAAGGCGACGAACCACGTACTGTCAAAGCCGCAGCGATCTGTGCTGAACGTGGTATTGCAGAATGTATCCTGTTGGGTGATCCAGAAGAAATCCGCCGTGTGGCAGCCGCTCAAGGCGTTGAGCTGGGCGCTGGCATTGAAATCGTTAACCCGGCAGCAGTACGTGAGCGTTATGTTCCACGTCTGGTTGAACTGCGTAAGAGCAAAGGCATGACCGAAGTTGTTGCCCGTGAGCAACTGGAAGACAACGTTGTTCTGGGTACAATGATGCTGGAACAAAGTGAAGTTGATGGCCTGGTTTCTGGTGCGGTTCACACGACAGCGAATACCATTCGTCCGCCATTGCAGTTAATTAAAACTGCACCAAACAGCTCACTGGTTTCTTCCGTCTTCTTTATGTTGTTACCAGAGCAAGTATTGGTTTACGGTGACTGTGCAATCAACCCAGATCCAACCGCAGAGCAATTGTCTGAAATTGCTATCCAATCCGCAGATTCTGCGAAAGCATTTGGTATCGAGCCTCGCGTAGCAATGATCTCCTACTCTACCGGTAACTCTGGTGCAGGCAGTGATGTTGAGAAAGTTCGCGAAGCAACCCGTCTGGCACAGGAAAAACGTCCGGACCTGATCATCGACGGCCCATTGCAGTACGATGCGGCTATCATGGCCGATGTAGCAAAATCCAAAGCACCAAACTCTCCGGTTGCAGGTCAGGCGACGGTATTTATTTTCCCTGATCTGAACACAGGTAACACTACCTATAAAGCGGTACAACGCTCTGCGGATCTGGTCTCCATCGGACCAATGCTGCAAGGTATGCGTAAACCTGTTAACGACCTGTCCCGTGGTGCACTGGTTGATGACATCGTTTATACCGTTGCACTGACTGCAATTCAGGCAACTCAGCAAGAAAATGCGTAATTTTCTGGCTAGATAGCTAAGCGAAATAACTACGCAGCGAAATAACTATGCAAAATAACCCCATGCCAAAAGTATGGGGTTATTTTTTGTCTGCTGATTATCATCAATTATTTCCAATGGTTCAGGAGTCAGAAACTTACTGTTTATACACAATTTGTCTTAAATATTTGCCTTAAACATTTACCTTAAGCATTTGCCTTAAGCATTTGCCTTAAAATAGTATCCTCCCGACCAAAACCCCCATTTATCACTTTTAGCGGGTTCTAATACCATGTAACCTTCTTGAAATCCAAACCCATATTTAAAGTAAACATCCCTCGCAGCAGGCGCAGGGATTAGTTTGACGCTTCCATTTTTACCAAGTGTTTTTGATTTATTCACTGCATATTCCATTAGAAAAATCCCACAATTTCTAATACCTACGTGAGTAACGAACTCTATAATATTGGAAGGTTCTGTGGCTTTTGCCTTGTTATTGGAAAATATCAACATACCAATTGGTGTTTCTTGAAAAAACATCACAAAGAAATAATGCTCTATTGAGGCTGAAATACCCTCAAATTTATTTTCTAAGATAGAAGAAATTTGAGTAAGCATTCCATATGTAGCCTTATACCTTGAATTCCACCGTTCCTGCTCCCGGCTTAATTGTCTGCTCTGATTAGAACCTATGAACCAATCACCATTAATCATGTTCGTTCTTATTCGATTCGCAATACATAAAGCATCTTGAAGCGCAACTTCTCTGATAGTGATAAAACTTTTAACATTAAATACCCTGGAAGCCATATTTATTAAATTTGATTCACTACGCGTCAATGGCCCCGCGATATCTGAGTCCAAAATGCTAAAAAATTTTGATTTAAGTATCATGATATACCTCCCAATAACAATATAAAAAATATATTCAGAGGATTTATTTAATTTACCATTTCTTCCCGGGTTTGCTGTTGTTCCCGATGCTTTCTCATCCGCCAAAAGATTTCTAAGATCACAAACCAGACCGGAGTGCCATATAACGCTACACGTGTATCATAATCAAATACCATGATCACAATCGTAAAGGCAAAAAATATCAAAGTACACCATGTCATAGGGATGCCCAGTGGCATTTTATAGACAGATACTTTATGCAGGTCAGGGCGTTTTTTCCGGTAAGCCAGATAGGCAAACAATATCATGCACCAACTGTAAATAACCATGATAGCCGCCACAGTCGATACAATTGTAAATAATTTCATGACATCTGGGATGACAAACAACAGGAATACACCACTCGCCATACAGATAACAGAGAATAGCAAACTAAAAATGGGAACCGCACTGCTCGCTGAAAGTTGCCCGAATTTACTGTGTGCCAGCTTTTCCGTAGACAGGCCATAAAGCATGCGGGTACAAGCGTATAACCCACTGTTTGCCGAAGACATCGCTGAAGTCAGGGCCACGAAATTAATGACCGCTGCCGCTGCCGGCAAACCGGCCAGTGCAAACAACGTCACAAATGGGCTGACCTCCGGTGAAATATGCGCCCATGAAGTCACGGCGATAATGCACATCATGGAGAGCACATAAAAGATAATGATCCTGATCGGAATACTATTGATGGCTTTCGGTAAGATTTTCTCTGGTTCTTTGGTTTCTGCCGTTACTGTGCCAACCAGTTCAATCCCCGTAAAAGAAAAAATAGCAATCTGAAAACCCGCTAAAAATCCAAATACCCCGTTGGGCAGGAATACCTCAGGCTCCGTCAAATGGCGTACAGAAGCGGTTACGCCATTGGGTGAAGTCCATCCCACCAGCACCATACCAATGCCAACGATAATCAAAGCAACTATCGCCACAACTTTAATCATGGCAAACCAGAATTCTGCTTCACCAAATAACTGTACTGAGAAAAAGTTACATAAACACATTAACCCTAGGATAAACAGGGCCGTTAACCAAAGTGAACTGTCAGGAAACCAATACTGAATATAGCCACCACACACGACAACATCTGCAATACAACTGACGATCCAACTCATCCAATAAGTCCAGCCCAGAAAATAACTGGCTTTAGCTCCAAGATAATCCGCCACAAAATCCGCAAAAGTCCGATAGTCCAGTTTAGTGAGCAACAGTTCTCCCATTGCCCTCATTACCATAAAAGCGAAAAAACCAATCAACAAATAAGTCAGGATTATTGAAGTGCCTGATACCGCAATGGTTTTCCCTGTTCCCATAAACAAACCTGTACCAATGGCACCGCCAATTGCAATGAGCTGAATATGACGTTTACCTAATCCACGGTGAAGCTTCTGCGCACCTGTGGATTGTCCCACAGGTGTTTTTAATGATTCCGTCATCAATAACCTCCACAGCTTTTTTGTATGAATTGATTATGTTAACTGCGCCAGCAATAGACCTGCCCTCAGGCCGATGGCAACACGGGCATTAGGAAACAGAATAAAATTGGCAGGAGATGTGATTTTCCAAGTTTGATTCTGCTGACAGGCAATGTCGAACCCTTCCGGCAGTTTAGTGAAGTTTTTGGTATCCTCTGGAATATTGAGCTTAAAATTGTCGTGCTGTTTGATAATCGCATCCACTACACGATAACGTTTGAGCGCCACTTTACTTCGTTTGATTGAAAATAAACCTGCGACCAAATCCTGCAAGGCTGTCGCAATATTACTGAACCTTGCCAGATCGTTTTGTCCGAAGGGCCGTGCTTTACCAATCTCCAATGTGCAACTGTCTGCATTGAAATGTTCGCTGGTAAAATTGCTGAATGTGCCTCCCACCGAGTTATGAAATACCAAGGCGTCAATATCACTCTCTTCCAGCCATTGTAAAAAATCAGCAGCATAGCCACGGGATTGGTACGGCAACAGAGCAAACTGTTCATGACAAGATCCCCTAATCGCAGTGTGAAGATCCAAGTGCCGAGATCTGGTTGAGGCCATGACTGTCGGTTCACTAAAGAATTGGCGGACAACCGATTCCAGCTCTATTGCACGGCCCGATTCATTCCCCAAAGGAAAATGCTGATGGCGGCCACCGAACATACGATTAAGATCATGATCAAGATATCGTTGTCCTGCGCGCATGGCGGGCAGGTTACCGAAAATCAATAAGAGATTATTCCGTAATGCCAGACTTCCCTGGGCCAGTTGTGACAATATCCGGATTAATATTTCTACGGGAGCGGTTTCATTACCATGTATTCCGGCTGAAATAATCAGCGTATCGGCTTTTTTCTCTTGCGAAAGATCTTGTGGCAATAACTGCAATACGCCTTCTGCTAACCATGATGCCTTGATCGTTGGCGGAAAATACAGGCTATCTTCAAGTTTGTTCTCAAGCAGTAAAGTCAATAAATCCATCGTCCCTCCTGATTAACGTTGAAACTCATAGATCGGACCGAGCTTGAGGATTTGTGTCAGTTCATCAAGGGCAGCATAAACTTCATCCAACAATTGTGGATCAGCCAGATCAGCCACATACAGAGAATCCCGATAATAGCGTTCTACCCATGTCGTCAGCCGCTGATACAGCGCCGGTGTCATCAAGGTGGCCGGATTGGTCGCCGCCAGCTCTTTTTCGTTCAAAACGATCCGAAGACGCAGACAAGCCGGCCCTCCGCCATTACGCATACTTTCCCGTAAATCAAAAAAGTGGAGTTTATTGATGGGAGAATTTCCCTCAGCAATCAATGATTGCAGATAGGACGAAACGTTATGATTATGGCGGCACTCTTCCGGTAAAATCAGCATCATGTTGCCATCAGGCTGACTTAACAATTGGCTGTTAAAAAGATAGGAATTAACTGCATCCTGAATGGTGACTTGTTCAGCAGGCACTTCAACCGTTATCAGTGTTTGCCCGAGCCGGGCCATTTTTTCCCTGAGTTCAGCCAGTACCGATTGCTGGTTCAGAAAAGCCTGCTGGTGATAGAAAAAGACATTGCGGTTACTGACCGCGATGACGTCGTTATGAAACACGCCATTATCAATGGCAACCGGATTTTGTTGGGCAAATACGGTTCTTGCTTCCTCAAGCTGATGCAGGCGGGCTACTGCCTGACTCGCTTCCAGCGTTTGCCGTGCAGGATAGCGTTCAGGCACAATACCTTCTTGCAATGCTTCGCGGCCATAGACAAATAGCTGTACACCCGCTTCACCATATTCACCGCAAAAACGATTATGATTTGCCGCCCCTTCATCTCCCCAATCCACATGCTGCGGCAAAGGATCATGGTGAACAAAGTGGTTCTGATCAGAAAAGGTGGCTTTTAATGCCCGCGAAGTCTCCACACTTTCCAGAGAACGGTGTAACTTTTTATTTAAGTTGGCAACGGTGAAATGAACGCGCTGATCCGCACTATCCGCTGAAGGGGAAACCGTTGCCGCATTGGCTGTCCACATAGAAGAAGCAGAACTCAGTTTGGACAACAATAACAGTGAATACTTTGCAGTCTTGTTTAAAACCTGTTCATCACTGCCCGTAAATCCTAGCAGGCGCAATGTCGGAAGATTGGGGCGCTGCTGTGGAGGCAATACCCCCTGCACCAACCCCATATCAGACAATGCCTTCATTTTCATCAATCCTTGAAGGGCGGCTTTGCGGGGATTGGATTTTTTCCCCCGATGATTCATGGAAGCCTGATTACCCATTGATAGCCCGGCATAATGGTGTGTCATTCCCACCAAACCATCAAAATTTGCTTCAATTCCCGACATAATCACCTCTGACATCCTATTTATTAATGGAAAAAATCACGAGCGAACGAAATCATGAACGAAAGAAACCAAGCCCCGGCGCGGGTATTTCAGGCAGAACTAAATTGTCAGCCATCAAAGAAGCCATCGGCCAGGCGCAATAATCCGCCGCATAATACGCACTGGGGCGATGATTACCGGATGCCCCGATACCACCAAACGGTGCTTTGCTGGATGCGCCTGTCAGTGGTTTATTCCAATTCACGATCCCTGCCCTCGCCTCCTGCAATAATTTCTCGAACAGGGCAGCATCAGGGGAAATCAAGCCAGATGCCAAACCAAACCGTGTATCATTCGCAATGGAAATGGCTTCGTCGAAAGTGCCATAGCGTCTCAGGGTCAGCAAAGGGCCAAAATATTCTTCATCAGGAACATCTTTGATATTGGTCAGATCAATGATGCCCGGCGTCATAAAGGTTGAATGAGGATCAGGCTGCGTTAAGGCGAGCAAAGGGACGCCACCTAATGCCAGCAATTTGGATTGAGCCGCCAGCAAACTGTCTGCCGCAGCCAGAGAGATGACACCCCCGATAAAAGGCTGTGGCTCTGCATTCCAGTGTGCTGGTACAATCTGACCTGCGGCATCAAGTAGCCGTTGGATCAACGCATCCCCTTTTTCCCCTTGTTTCACCAACAACCTACGGGCACAAGTACAGCGCTGCCCTGCGGAGATGAATGCAGACTGGATAATGGTATAAACAGCGGCCTCAATATCATCATAATCGTCCACAATCAGGGCATTGTTGCCTCCCATTTCCAGCGCCAGCATTTTTTCTGGCTGACCTGCCAAGACACGGTGGAAATGGAACCCTGTCGCCGCACTGCCCGTAAACAGCACACCATCAATTTCGCGGCTGTCCAACAACGCACCGCCGGTTTCTTTACTGCCCTGTACCAGATTCAGCACACCGACTGGCAACCCTGCCTTGATCCACAGTTCAACCGTTTTCTCTGCCGTCATCGGCGTCAGTTCACTAGGCTTAAATACCAACGTATTACCCGCGATCAATGCAGGTACAATATGCCCGTTCGGTAAATGACCGGGAAAATTATAGGGGCCGAAAACTGCCATCACACCGTGAGGGCGATGCTGCAATATCGCTTTGCCATCAGGCATGGAGGTTTCAGAATATCCTGTGCGTTGTTCCCATGCCTCAATGGAAATGGCAATTTTGCCAATCATTGACTGAACTTCCGTTCGCGTTTCCCACAACGGCTTACTGGTTTCTTCACTGATTACACGGGCGATATTTTCTTTTTCCTGTGTCAACAAATCTGCAAATGTCTGAATAACTGCAATACGTTTTTCAACCGCCAACCCTGACCAAGCAGGAAAGGCTTTGCGGGCAGATTGGCACGCTTCATCTACCTGACGGGCAGAAGCGCCGTTTGCCTGCCATAAAACCTGTTGGTCCACAGGAGAGTACTTAATAACAGGCAAACCTTGCCCAACTATCCATTCACCGCCAATGTAATTTGCTTGATGATTCATTGTTAAATCCCTTAAGAGAGAAGAGAAACAAAGCGTACCGGATCGCCCTCATCTACCTGGAGTGCCTCCATCTCTGAGGGTGTAAGCCGCAGTTCATCACCATCCAGCGGATCAGAGATGTGCAGGAGTAACGCCTTAAACGCCTGAAAATGCAGGTTAGAAACAATACATGGCACCCCATCCTGCGCGCGAGAAACATGGGGGCTTTTCTTGGCATGTACGAGCCGGCAGTCTTTGACTGTGCGTATATTGTCAATTTCCGCATCCAAAATGGCACCAGCATCAAAAATGTCGACCGCATCGTGATAAGCAAAACCCTCTTTTTCCAGAATAGCGCGGGCAGGCAAGGTATTTTCATGTACCTGACCAATCGCCTGACGGGCTTCTTCCGGCAACAGAGGGACATAGACCGGATAGAATGGCATCAATTCCGCAATAAACGTTTTTGAGCCAGTCCCCGTCAAATAATCCGCTTCTGCAAAGGGAACATTGAAAAAGTGTTGCCCAAACGCATTCCAGAATGGCGATTCACCTTGTTGATCCAAGACCCCGCGCATTTCCGCAATGATGGATTTCGGGAAAAGGTGCCTGAATGCGGAAATAAAAATAAAACGGCTTCTGGAAAGGAAAACGCCATTGCGCCCGCCTTGATAATCGGGATCGAGGAACAACGTACACAGTTCACTGCATCCGGTATAATCCTGCCCGACAATCAGCGTTTCAAATGTGTTGTAAATGCCCAATTCCCGGGAAGAACGCACTGCTTTCTGCACACGGAAGTTGTAAAAGGGCTCTTCCAGCCCAACGGCAACTTCCAACGCACTCACACCAACAACACGATGCTTTTCCGTGTCCTCCAAGGTAAACAAAAAACCTTGCTGTGCTCGTCCCCTTGCATCGTTGAAAGAATCAATGCTGCGTGAAATCCGTGCCGCCAGATATTCCTGATTGTTTGGTAACGTCGTCAGGCCAACGCCAGCACGGGACGAAAGATTAAGGATATCCCCTAAATCTTCATGTTGAACGGATCTAAATAGCATCATGATATCACCTCAAATCGGCTTTATTCCTGAACAAATCGCTTGAGGGCGTTTTCAAGGCGGATGAAACCATCATCAATATCCTGCTGTTCGATATTTAATGCAGGCGCAAAACGCAGCACATCGGGGCCGGCTATTAAAGCAATCAATCCCTCTTCTGCTGCGATATTGGTCAGGTTTTTCGCCTTGCCTTGATATTTTTTATCCAGTTCAGCCCCCAGCAATAGCCCCTTACCGCGTAATTCACTGAATACCTGATAACGTTGATTGAGTGCTGACATCCGCTGGAAAAATTCATGGTGGCGCTCTTTTACTCCCGCCAGAAATTCCGGCTGATGCACCAACTCGATCACCTTATTGGCGACCGCGGCTGCCAATGGATTTCCACCAAATGTTGTACCGTGTGAACCCGGCTGGAAGGCTTCTGCGATATGTTGCCTGACCAACATAGCCCCTATCGGGAAACCGCCGCCAAGCCCTTTGGCTGTGGTCAAAACATCGGGTTCCACGCCCGTTTCTTCATAGGCATACAAATATCCGGTCCGTCCGACTCCTGTTTGAATTTCATCAAAAATCAGCAATGCCTGATACTGATCGCACAGTTCTCGCAATGCTTTCAAAAATGCCGGATCAGCAGGGATAACCCCTCCTTCACCGATAATGGGTTCAACGATGACGGCACAGGTTTTTTTTGAAATATGGGTTTTAATGGCGGCAATATCGTTATATGGAAGATGGGTAATTTGCGGCGGCAGTGGAGCGAAGTCCTGAGAGTATTTAGGTTGACCACCGACAGTCACGGTAAATAATGTTCTACCGTGGAAGGAATTCTCAAATGAAATAATTTCGTTTTTATGACTTCCATATTTATCCAGGGCATATTTTCTGGCAATTTTTAATGCAGCTTCATTAGCCTCAGCTCCAGAATTACAGAAAAAAACCTTATCTGCGAAAGTGTTTTCAACTAAAGATTTTGCAAGTTTTAACACAGGCTCATTAGTGTAACCATTACCAATATGCCATATATTTTCAATTTGAGAAATTAATGTATCTTTTAATTCATCATTGACATGCCCTAACGAATTAACAGCAATTCCGCCTGCAAAATCAACGTATTCCTTCCCATCCTGATCCCAGACGCGCGAGCCTTTAGCCTTAACCGGGATAAATTTAGCAGGTGAAAAGCAGGGAACCATATACTGATCAAACCAATTTCTTTGGATCGTACCTGACATTTGTTTTTCCTCAAATAATTAGGATATTAAAAGAAAAATAAATTTATATATCATTGAAGATAATTTTTAATTAATAGATTCATATAATTTATCTATTTATTATTTTCGAAAAGTTTCCAATGACATTATCTCTGTATCTTTCTCATCCTTTTTGATTAGTAATTAATCTCATAATCTCTTCGTGATTTAACAAAGTCAACACAATAAAATCACAATGAATTTACTTTATGATGTTTTTCACAATTTATAGAAATGAATTTATTGTCAATTTATGCACCATTTATGCATAAAAAAATAAATAAAAAGAGGGATGGAATTGGAGATAACGGAATTGAGGTATTCTTGTTCAATAATTATTCACGGAGTATGAGTATAAATTATACCCATACTCTAAAAAATGTATTTGCAATTAGCAAGTTTTACCCTACATATCAATAATTTTATTTAAAATCAAACTATTAAAAAACAATACACTTATTTTTCCACCTTATTGGCAAGTTCACTCAGGCAAACTCTCAGGCTAAGAGATATGGGGCCTATACCAAAAAAATCGAACCATATTGTCTTCACTCGTATTCAATGACTCTGACGAGAAAACCTGTTTGTCTCTCCGCAACCATAACCGTTCATCTTGAGCATAGTAGAAACATTGTGGTGAAAAAATCCCTCTGTTTGCTTTTACCGGCAAGCCTGTAATATCGGCTAATTTCTGAGCAAACCCACTTTTCCCGGAGAAACAAGATAGCAACCGGATGGAACGGGCATTATTCTTAGTGAGCAACGGCCCTATGCAATCAGCCAGATCTTGCGGCGACAATTTTTTTGCCCTTGGCATCAATCCTTCAAACAACAGTTTGAACTGATCACCATGTCCTATGAGATTCAGCCTGTTAGTCGGATATGTAGAAGATACGTCAATAAAATACTGAAATCCTCCCTGTAAATAAGGTATCAACCTTGCCGAATTGCGCACTTGTTCTTCCAAAGATAAGTTTTTAAACTCTTGATACCAATGAAAATTAAGTTTCATAAGCCCCTCCTAACGAGATCCAGATACTCTCCCCAAGCTTATACCTTTTCCCTGGTAAAAAACACAAAAAAACCCTTCCGGCAGGGGAATTAATGACACAGATATCTGGGCAATATGGGCGTAAAAATAAATATTATAAAACTTAAAAAGAATAGAAATGTTTTCTGATTAAGTTTATTTATTATGGGCTTCTGCATAATAAATTCTATTATTTATTAAAAAACATTATTCACATAGTTTACTCCTGCAATTAAGTAAAGTAACCACTTACATGACTAGTGATTTTTATCACAATTATATTTATTAATATTGCCATGCTATAAATCACGCTTGCAGTTTTATAAGAAAAAAACAACCATAATGGATTGAGTAAACAGATATATGAATTTTCATATAAATTATAACCTTCGACAATGGCTTTTTTTTATGACTCTAATAGCTTATTTATATCGTCAATCCTGGGTATTATTGCTTGTATCGACAATAAGCGCATTAATTAGTGGGTTCGCAGGTGCTTCGATAGTTGGCATGATTAGTCAAGGTGTAACAGAAACCATTAACCTCACCACATTTCTTTGGAGCTTTTTTGGTATCTGTTTTATTTTTTTTATTACTAAGACTATATCGGAAATTACGTTATCCCATCTAGCTCAAGCAGCTATCTTTTCATTACGCCTCAGTTTAAGTAACAAGATATTACGTGCACCACTCAAAAAACTGAATAAAATCGGACGGCACGGTCTTCTGGCAGTTTTAACTAAAGACGTCGATGTTTTCGTACACTCTTTTATGCTGGCACCCAGTGTTTTTGGTAATGTCACCCTAATTATCGCCTGCTTTAGTTATTTGGCCTGGATGTCCTGGCAATTATTTGTCATTTTGGCGGCACTCAGCCTTATTGCAATGTACGTGTTTTATATTTGGGAGAAATACCCATTACGTCTGATGACCTTAATGCGTGATCAGGTGGATAAAATATACCTTAATTTTCAAAGCCTGATTAACGGCAGCAAAGAGCTGAAACTCAATAAACAAAAAGGTAATCTTTTTGTCGATAAAGTTATCTCTCCTGCCGCCAATGTATTCAAAGAAATCTGTATTAAAGCGAATTCCAGTTACGCATGGCTCATCAATGCCAGTTCCGTCACCTTTTATATCATTATTGGTATCAGCATTTTTATTGTCCCCATTTGGATCCCTCAGGAGCCATCAACCCTGTTCACGGTAGCGCTGCTTGTGCTCTTTTTATCAGGCCCTATTAGTGAAGTGATTGGTGCAATCCCGGAATTGAGAGAAGCTGAAGTTTCGTTGAATAAAATGCGCCGCCTTGATAATGAACTGGAAGAAGCGCTCTCCGAACAAATCGAAGGCCCTAATCCATTCCATAATAAGCTGCCAATAGAACTTGAACTGAAAAATGTTGTCCATCATTACACAACGGATAAGGAAGATCGTCAGTTTGCCCTCGGCCCATTAAGTCTGAAAATATCGCAAGGCGAAATTGTTTTTATCGTTGGGGGTAATGGCAGCGGGAAAACCACACTCGCGATGTTGCTTGTTGGCTTGTTTGAACAAGAATCGGGTTCTGTCTCGCTAAACGGCATACCGGTAACATCAGCTAATAATGAGCATTATCGCCAATTCTTTTCTGCTGTTTTCTCCGATTACCATCTCTTCGAACAACTACTCAATAGCGATGCCAATGTTACTGAAAAAGCGACGCATTATATTGAATCATTAAATATGTCACACAAAGTCAAAATCGTTGATGGTGGTTTTTCCACAACCAATCTTTCTGCTGGTCAACGAAAAAGACTGGCATTAGTTTCGGCCTATTTAGAAGATCGTCCTATATACCTGTTTGATGAATGGGCCGCAGACCAAGATCCCGTATTCAAACGTTTATTCTATACTGAACTACTGCCTGAATTAAAAGCTAATGGTAAAACTATCATCGTTATTAGCCATGATGATGGTTATTTTGATTCTGCCGATCGCATTATCAAATTAGAAGATGGCAATATTAAAGAGATCAGTAATAAAATTCATTAGTTCATTAGAATAAAATGAAACACATTACAAAGAGCCTAATTACATAGGCTCTTATTTCACTTTACATATCCATATAAGTTTTGGTTTATGGAGTGGACGCAAAATAACCAAAACTAATAAACTTTGATATTTAATACCTGTAATAAAATTAGATACATTAGAAAAACATTATTATAAATGTGGAATTAAATAATCTAATGTAAAATTATCTAATACAGTAAAGATTATAATTTCTTTCAGTGATGAAAAGGAATTGAGCAAAACATTAAGAATTAGGCTGTTCTTTTTTTATCAGAATGGTCGGCTATTTTTATGCCACTTACTCTGGATAACAGCTACTTTTCCTGGCAGGAATAGATATATCGTCTATTTCATGAAAATATTTTTTATTAGTTCAACCCCGAGTGTGATTTTTTGTTTTAACAGTTCTCATGTTTTTATTTTTAATGTACCCATAAAAAGGGAGCTATAGAATGAATTACCCTGAACAATTGAAACCATTCCCTCTATCGGAAGCGCAAAGTAGTCGCTGGTTTCAATATCAAATAGACCCTGATAAACGTGGTCAGAATAATAGTGCATTTTGTGCTCGCATTAAAGGTTTAACAGCGAAACAACTAGAAGAAGCTCTCAATAAATTAGTGCAAAGACACCCGATGCTGCGAGCAAGTTTTGGACTATATCACGGTGAACTGGGCTATTGCATTGCAGATAGTTCTGAAATCGCACTCACAATACATGATGCACAGCATCTTAGTGAAGAAGCGCTTCAGCAACGTGTTCAGGACGACTGCTGGCATCTTTTTGATTTAACACACCCGCTTCGGATGTACGCCAGTTGGTATCAGTGCAATCCGCAAGAAGGTGTTATGGTACTGACCTTTGATCATCTGGCGGTTGATGGCTGGTCTTATTGGGTACTGTTAGATGAACTTGATGCCCTGCTTTCTGAAAAGCCCCTGAAACCTGCGCCAGAAAATAGCTTTCACGACTATGTGGAATGGCAGCAACAATGGTTAAAAAGCGCCAGCGCAAAAAAACAACAACAATTCTGGCAAAATACCTTGGCTGGTAATTTAACTGTAACGCAATGGCCCGCTAAAAATAGCCTTACGCCTGATACAGGGAAAATCTCTTTATATAAAAAAGTACCCAATTCTCTGGCAAATAAACTGCAAGCTCTGGCATCGAAATATGATAACAGCCTGTTTGCCATTTTTCTGGCCGCCTACCAAATCCTCCTTAGTCGCTATACCGGTCAGGATGACATTATCATCGGCTCTATCATGCCGGGCCGGGGACGTGCCCGTTGGGGAAAACTGGTCGGCGAGTTTATCAACCCGATAGCGTTACGCAGCCAGATAAAGGGTGAAATGACAGTTCAGGAGCATATCACACAGGCAACAAAAACCGTCCGGCGAGGTATTGAAAACCAGAAATATCCGTTTTCCAAGGTATTGGAACAACTGCAATTGCAACGTAATGCAGAAACCCATCCGGTTTTCCAAACCGTCATGATATTTCAAAAAGCCAGATATATTGGTGATTTATCCTCACTCTGGATGGCGGAAGACAACGATGTGATGGTGCAATGGGGTAATGCTGAATTGAGGCCTTTCCCTCATCCATACTACGCCGACATTCCTGTTCCATTAATGGTGAATATTCTGGAAGTCGATGGTCAAATCCGTTATGCCTTTTATTTCGATACCAAGGTGTTTGATACTGGACTCATCTCTCAGTTAATGCAGAATCTCCTGAACCTGCTGGAAGCAATGGCCGATGACGAACAACAAACAGTTAATCGTTTGCCTTTGATGGACGAACAAGCACGTCAACAAGTCCTCCATAGTTTCAACAACACCGACAAACCCTTTCCACAACATGCGCTGATCCATCAATTCATTGAACAGCAAGTAGAACGCAGCCCTGATGCTACGGCATTGTGCTATGAGAATACGCAACTCAGTTATGCGGAATTAAATCATCGGGCCAATCAACTGGCTCATGCCCTTGTTAATGCGGGTGTTCGCCCTGATGATCGCGTAGCCATCTGCATGGAACGCAGTTTGGATATGGTAATCAGTCTGGTCAGTATCTTAAAAGCAGGAGCTGCTTATGTGCCGCTCGATCCTGAATATCCGACTGATAGGCTTGCTTATATCCTGTCAGACAGTGAACCGGTGATCCTGCTAACCCATCATGACTTGCAAGAACAATTACCTGCAATCGAAATACCTGTCTGGTTTTTGGATAATCCAACCGTTCAGGCTGATATCACCCACCAGCCCGGTGATAATTTAGATGCCGTGCATTTGGGGCTAACATCCCGGCATTTGGCCTATGTGCTCTACACTTCCGGATCAACGGGACTACCCAAAGGGGTAATGAATGAACATCGCGGTGTGGTTAACCGTTTACTCTGGGCGCAGGATACTTATCAACTCACCCCTCAAGATCGGGTTTTACAAAAAACCCCATTCAGTTTTGATGTTTCTGTTTGGGAATTTTTCCTTCCCCTGATGTTTGGTGCCCAGTTAGTGATGGCCCGCCCTGGTGGTCACAAAGAACCGCACTATTTATTGGACGAGATCGAAAACCGTAATATTACTACGCTCCATTTTGTACCTTCCATGTTGCAAAGTTTTCTCCACTACATCCCAACCGGACGTTGCCTTTCTCTGCGCCAAATTTTATGCAGCGGGGAAGCGCTTCCTTATGCCTTGCAACAACAGTGCCTGTCCCACTTTCCTCACACTGAACTGCATAATTTATATGGGCCAACAGAAGCAGCCATTGATGTTACGGCCTGGAAATGTGTACCGGATCGCTATATCGGACAAGTGCCGATTGGGCATCCTATTTCCAATATTCAAATCTATATTCTCGATACATATGGAGAACCCGTTCCAATTGGTGCCGCAGGTGAAATCCACATCGGGGGAGTCGGTGTTGCCCGTGGTTATTTAAACCTGCCTGAACTGACCGCAGAGCGTTTCATTACCGATCCATTCCGTCCCGATCCTGATGCCCGTCTATACAAAACAGGCGATCTGGGGCGCTGGCTGCCTGATGGCAGCATTGCCTATCTGGGACGCAATGATTTTCAGGTTAAAATTCGCGGATTACGTATCGAGTTGGGCGAAATTGAAACTTGCCTGACCCAATGTGCCGATATTCGTGAAGCCGTGGTGATTGCCCGTGAAAATGACACGGGAGATAAACGACTCGTCGCCTATTTAATCCCCAATAAGGATTGCACACCGACTATCTCTCAACTGCGCGAGCAATTGAGTAAGCATCTCGCGGATTACATGATCCCGAGTGCATTTGTGATGATGGAAGCTTTTCCCCTCTCCCCAAATGGCAAGCTCGATCGCAAATCTCTCCCTGCCCCTGATCACTCAGCCATGTCTACCCGTGAATATGTCGCTCCAGAAGGCGAAACCGAGGAACAATTGGCCATTATTTGGCAAGAATTATTAGGGTTAGACCGGATAAGCCGCTATGACAACTTCTTCGAATTGGGCGGTCATTCTCTGCTGGTATTGCAGCTACAGTCGCAGATCAAGAAAACATTAGATGTTGAGTTATCCATTTATCAACTGTTTTCACACCCGACCCTCTGTCAGCTTGAAGAGTGCATTGTCGATGCGCTATTGCTGCAATTTGATTCAGAGTCTTTACAAGATATTTATAAATCAATGAATTAGGCCTTACCTCATATTGTTTTAAATGGTGATAATTAAATGAATAAGAACGAGCTTTCATCTCTACCATTAGCTGAACGAAGAAGACTACTTGAGTTAGCCAAATCAGCAAAATTGACCCGCCAGTCTACCCAGAAAACAGAAATCAGGCCTCAGTCTCGTGATAATGGTGTGCCATTATCATGGGCACAACAACGTTTATGGTTCCTTGCTCAATTAGATCCTGCCGCACAAACGGCATACCACATGTCAGCAGGTTTGAACCTGAAAGGCAGGCTGGACCTGAACGCCCTACAAGCTGCATTGGATTGTATTGTGGCGCGCCATGAAATTCTGCGTACAACTATCGTGACGGTAGAAGACGAAGCACAGCAAATCATCAATGATGAAAATTGTGGTTTTCCTTTAATACAAGAAGATTTCAGCCAACTATTCTCCGAACAAAAAAACGCATCAGAGCAGCAAGCAGCAATTGAAAAAGCCGCCTATCTTGAGGCAAACCGTCCCTTTGATTTTGTTAATGGTCCTTTGGTACGTGGGCGATTGCTAAAACTGGCAGAAAACCAACATATCTTACTGTTGACCCAACATCATATTATTTCAGATGGCTGGTCAGTCAGCGTCTTTATGCAAGAATTGTCCACGCTTTATCACGCATTCAGCCAAGGGCTGCCAGATCCAATGCCAGCCCTGACAATTCAGTATGCTGACTACGTTCTCTGGCAGAAAAATGCGTTGCAGGGAGAGGTGCTGGAAAAACAGGTTGAGTTCTGGCGTAACACCTTGAAAGGCGCTCCCGCATTACTGGAATTACCCACTGATCAGCCGCGACCGGCGAAACAAAGCTATACTGGCGGACGAGTTAATATTGTTTTCCCGCCTGCATTGCAGACAGGTTTAAAAAATCTCAGCCAGCGTCACGGCACAACCTTATTTATGACACTATTGGCCGGATGGGCCACTCTGCTTTCCCGCCTCAGCGGTCAGGATGATATTGTAATTGGTACGCCCGTCGCCAATCGTCAACAACCTGAATTAGCCCCTTTGATCGGCTTCTTTGCCAACACGTTGGCATTACGGGTGCAACTGCATGATAACCCCAGTGTCAGCAACCTCTTGGCAGAGGTGAAAGAACAGGCTATCAAGGCATTCGCCCATCAGGATCTGCCTTTCGAGCAATTGGTCGAAACCCTGCAACCCCCGCGCAGCCTGAGCCATAGCCCAATCTTTCAGGTTATGCTGGCAACAAATAATGTACCGGGACAACGGCATTTCGAACTGCCGGGATTGGTATTGGATGAGCGGCCATTAATCAGGGACAGTGCTTACTTTGACCTGACATTAACTCTGGATGAAACCGAAAACGGGTTAACGGGGGATCTGGAATATGCCAGCGACCTGTTCGATCACACCACGATTGAACGCATGGTCAACCACCTATACACCTTACTTGCGGCAATGGTGGCAGATGATACTCAACACGTGGCTGAACTGCCGTTGATGGAGCCACCGCAGCTCAAACAATTGCTGGTGGATTTTAACGACACAGCACTGGATTACCCGCAGGATAAGCTGATTCACCAACTGTTTGAACAGCAAGCAAAGTCGATGCCTGACGCTATCGCCTTGGTATACCAAGATACTCAACTGAGTTATGCAGAACTGAACCAGCACGCCAACCAACTGGCACATAGCCTGATTGCATTTGGTATACGCCCGGACGATCGCGTGGCTCTGTGCGTTGAGCGCAGTCCCGATATGATTATTGGCATGTTGGGCATCCTCAAAGCAGGCGCGGGCTATGTTCCCTTTGATCCGGAATACCCTGCCGAACGTTTGGCTTATCAATTGTCAGACAGCACGCCGATGTTATTGCTGACTCAACAACACTTACAAACAAGCTTGCCCGCAACGGAAATGCCGGTTTGGCTGTTGGACGATGAAGATCATCGAAATACCGTGGCACAACAGCCAACACATAATCCTGACGCCAGTCAATCGGGGCTGATGCCACATCATCTGGCCTATATTATTTATACCTCTGGCTCGACCGGATTACCCAAAGGGGTTATGCTTGAGCACCGCAATGTCGTCAACTTTATCCACGCCCAACATCAAATCAGCCAACCTCAGCCGGGGGATCGCGTCCTGCAATTTGCGACCATGGCGTTTGATACCTCCGTGTCTGATATTTTCCCAACGCTGGCCGCGGGAGCGACTTTAGTCCTGCGTCCTGCTCATGTTCGCGTGCCTGATGCAGCATTTATTGATTTTTTACAGCAGCAGAAGATCACCATTATGGATGTACCCACCGCTTTCTGGCATCAATGGGTACAGGAGATAAAAGCAGGCCGCACCGGTTTCAGTCCTTACCTCAATACCGTGATTGTCGGTGGAGAAAAAGCGGAGTATCGCCATTTGGCAGACTGGCAATCCCTGCCAGAGACGCAGTTCTGCCGCTGGATCAACACCTATGGCCCCACTGAAACGACCGTCATTGTCACTTCATTAACACTTGAGAGGGGGAACTCTTCTGAAATCGTGAATAACATTCCGATTGGCCGCCCTAATGCCAATTCCCGTATTTATATTCTCGACTCTCTCGGTCAACCCGTTCCTGTGGGTGTCAGTGGAGAAATTTATATTGGCGGTGCCGGTGTCGCTCGGGGTTACCTGAATAAGCCGGAACTGACTACAGAACGCTTTGTCCCCGATCCATTCAGTGTTTATCCATCCAAAGAAAAGTCCGACGCCCGCATGTATAAAAGTGGCGATCTGGGACGCTGGTTACCAAATGGCACTATCGAATATCTGGGGCGTAATGATTTTCAGGTTAAACTACGTGGCTTCCGCATTGAATTGGGAGAAATCGAGGCACAACTGGCGGCTTGCAAGGGCGTTAAAGATGTTGTCGTTATTGCCAGAGAGGAATCAACCGGCGATAAACGTCTGGTCGCTTACCTGATACCACAACCTGATGTCACACTTACCCCTTCTGATCTGCGTGAACAGCTAAGCACGCACCTGATGGAACACATGATCCCCAGTGCCTTTGTCATACTGGACGCCTTCCCGCTGACCGGAAGTGGAAAGTTGGATCGAAAAGCCCTGCCTGCCCCCGATCGCGCTGCGATTGCCAGCCGTGAATACGAAGCACCCCAAGGGGAAATCGAACAGAAACTGGCGGAAGTCTGGCAATCCCTGCTGGGAATAGAACGAGTGGGACGTCACGACAACTTTTTTGAACTAGGTGGACATTCTCTGCTAACCGTGCAAATGGCCTCCCGTTTACGCCACGTTCTTAATATCCAGATGGACTTGCAGGCTCTGTTTACTCGCCCTGTATTGTCAGATTTAGCGCAATTGCTGAGCACAACTATCATATCAGGCACATCAGGGCATCAATCCACACAACCGTTGATATTGCCTGCCAACCGGGAGCAAACGCTTCCTTTATCCTGGGCTCAACAACGTCTGTGGTTCCTGGCACAGTTAGATTCTGCTGCACAAACGGCATACCACATCGCTGGCGGATTGCGTCTGAAAGGCCACCTGAACCAGAGCGCCCTGCAAGCCACACTGGACAGAATCGTTGCACGTCATGAAATTCTGCGCACAACCATTAAAGTCGTCGATGGTACAGCCCGGCAAATCATTGGCGATGCGGCTCAAGGTTTCAACTTAACTATCAAAGATCTCAGCCAGCTAACAGAAGCAGCAAAACAGGCTGCCATTGATGAAGCATCTCAGTTTGAAACCAACCATCCCTTTGATTTTGCACGGGAACCATTAATACGTGCTCAACTGCTGAAACTCGCAGATGATGAGCATGTCATGCTATTAACCCAGCACCATATGATTTCCGATGGCTGGTCACTGAACGTTCTGATGAATGAACTGACCACACTTTACCGCGCTTTTAATCAAGGACAGAAAGATCCGCTGCCTGAGATGACATTGCAATATGCTGACTATGCCGTCTGGCAACGGCAATGGCTGCAAGGTAGTGTATTGGAAAAACAAGTGAATTTCTGGCGAAATGCCCTGCAAGACGCCCCCGTTTTGCTGGAGTTGCCTACGGATAAAGTACGTCCTGCGGTACAGAGCTATCGCGGGGATCAAGTGACATTCACCCTCTCCCCAGAGCTGAGCGACGGATTAAAAGCACTGAGCCAGCGTCATAGCGCCACGCTATTTATGACCTTGTTGACAGCCTGGTCAATTTTACTTTCCCGCATAAGTGGTCAGCGAGATATTGTCATTGGTACACCGGTTGCCAACCGACAACACAGTGAGCTAGAGCCGCTGATCGGTTTCTTTGCCAATACGCTGGCACTCAGAGTTAAACTGGAAGATAACCCCACAGTGGGTGCTTTATTGGCACAAGTGAAAGCCCATGCACTGGAAGCCTATGTCCATCAGGATTTGCCATTTGAGCAACTTGTTGAAGCCCTGCAACCGCCACGCAGCCTGAGCCACAGCCCAATATTTCAGGTGATGCTCGCGCTGGATAACACGCCAATACAGCAATCTCTTGAGTTATCCGGCGTAATATTGGATGAACTGCCATCAACCCGAAGAAGTACCCATTTCGATCTGTCACTTTCCATGAATGATACCGACAATGGTTTAGTCGGTGAGTTGGAATATGCCAGCGATCTGTTTGAACATGCCAGCATTGAGCGCCTCGCCAGCTACCTGCACACCCTGCTGAATGCGATGGTTGAAGATGATTCACTGCGGGTGGAAGATTTACCCTTGCTACAACCGCAGCAACTCAGTCAATTATTGGAAGATTTCAATGATACAGCGCTGAGCTCTCCGCAGGATAAGCTAATCCACCAATTGTTCGAACAGCAAGCAGAGCGGACACCTGATGCGGTTGCGTTAGTGTTTGAAGACAGCCAACTGAGTTACGCGGAACTGAACCACCATGCCAATCAACTGGCACACTCTCTGATAGCGTCCGGTGTACGCCCGGATGATCGTATCGCTATCTGTGTGGATCGCAGTCTGGATATGATCATTGGCATGTACGCGATTCTCAAAGCGGGTGCCGGCTATATTCCCCTTGATCCGGAATACCCTACTGAACGACTGGCTTATCAGTTGTCGGATAGCAAGCCTGCATTATTACTGACCCAACATCATTTACAGGATCGATTGCCCATACAGGGCGTGTCAGTCCTGCTGCTGGATGATGAAACCCATCGCAATATGATGGCACAACAACCTGCACATAATCCTGATCCTGAACAACTGGGACTTCAACCCCACCATTTGGCCTATATCATTTACACCTCTGGTTCAACCGGACAGCCCAAAGGCGTAATGCTGGAACATCGCAATGTGGTGAACTTTATCCACGCACAGCAGCAAACCAGTGAACCTCAATCGGGTGATCGCATTCTGCAATTTGCGACGGTGGCATTTGATACTTCGGTATCTGATATTTTCCCTACCCTCGCATCAGGTGCTACGCTGGTTCTGCGTCCTCCTCATATCAGAATACCGGATATGGCATTTGTCGCGTTTTTGCGTGAACAGAAGATCACCATTATGGATATGCCAACCGCCTTCTGGCATCACTGGGTGCAAGAGATGATGGCAGGCCGCAGTGGATTCAGCTCTTACCTGCACACCATTATTGTGGGTGGTGAGAAAGCAGAATACCGCCATTTAATGAATTGGCTATCCAGTTCAGAAACACAATCCTGCCGTTGGATTAATTCCTATGGCCCTACTGAAACGACGGTCATTGCTACGACGCTGACGCTGGACAGCCAGAACCCTCTTCATCTCGAAGGCTCTATCCCGATTGGTTATCCACTGCCCAATACCTGTATTTATATTCTGGATACCCACGGTCAGCCGGTTCCCATTGGTGTGAGCGGAGAAATCCATATCGGCGGTGCAGGCGTTGCCCGTGGTTATCTGAATCAACCCGATTTGACGGCGGAGAAATTTGTTGCCGATCCATTCAAAGAAAAGCCCGATGCCCGTATGTATAAGACCGGCGATCTGGGACGCTGGCTGCCAAACGGGGCCATTGAATATCTGGGACGCAATGACTTTCAGGTCAAGATACGGGGTTTCCGCATTGAACTGGGCGAAATTGAGGCCAGGTTGGTGCAATGCCATGGAGTACATGAAGCGATCGTGACCGCCCGCGACGTGCTTTCCCATAAAACGCTTTCCCATGAAGAAAGCTCAGGCGAGAAACGGCTTGTTGCTTATGTGATCCCCAAATCCGGCGCTGAACTTGAGCCTGCGACCCTACGTCAGCAGCTTGCACAACATCTCGCCGAGTATATGCTGCCTAACGCCTTTGTGATGTTAGACGCCTTCCCGTTGACACCCGGTGGAAAAATTGACCGTAAAGCGCTGCCAGAACCGGATCAAGCAGCACTCGTCATGCGCAGCTATGAAGCGCCAGCCAATGAAACGGAAATGGCACTGGCTGAAATCTGGCAAGCGTTATTAGGGCTGGAAAACATCGGACGTTCTGACAATTTCTTTGAGCTGGGCGGTCATTCTCTGATGGTCGTCAACCTGCTCGAACAGCTCCGTAATCAGGGTTGGGATCTTGATATCCGTACCGTGTTTGCTGCTCCTGTACTGTCTGAAATGGCGAAAGCAATGCAGGCTATGCAGGACAATGCAGACACGTTCATTGTGCCGCCCAATCTCATCCCTGACGACTGCACGGCCATTACACCGGATATGCTGCCTCTGGTATCCCTGTCGCAAAACGAGATTGATACTATTGCTGACGCGATCCCCGGTGGTAGCGCTAACATTCAGGATATCTACCCGCTCGCACCGCTACAAGAAGGTATTCTGTTCCACTACCTGCTGCAAACACAGGGCGATACCTATTTATTGCGTCATTTTTTCGCATTCGATACCCGTGAACGCCTTGATGCCTTCCTGACAGCTTTACAACAGATCATTGATCGCCACGATATTCTGCGGACCGCTGCTTACTGGCAGGGATTAGCTCAGCCGGTGCAAGTGGTCTGCCGCCATGCACCGCTGTCAATTAGCGAACTCACTCTATCAGCGGAAGAAAGTGCCGAAGCCCAATTAAATCGCCTCACTGATCCACGCACGGTACGGATGGATCTGACCCAAGCGCCGTTGCTGTCCGCACATATCGCGCAAGATCCGGCGTCAGGACAGTGGCTGCTTTCCTTACTGAACCACCATTTAGTTTGTGACCACTTATCTCTGGAAATCATATCCCATGAAGTGAAGGCGCTGCTCTTGGGAGAAGGTGACAACCTGCCCGCACCTCTGCCTTACCGTAACTTCATTGCCCAAATTCACAATGTGTCGCCGGAAGCCCATCAGGCTTATTTTCAGGCCCTGTTGGGCGATGTGGATGAACCAACTCTGCCGTTTGGATTACATGACATCCAGAGTGGTAATCATGATGAAGATCAGCATAACGACATAGTGGAAGATACTTTCGTCCTTGACAGCGACTTAGCCCGCAGTCTGCGTGATTGTGCCCGCCAACAGGGGATAAGTGCCGCAGTCTTGTTCCATGTCGCATGGGCGCAAGTCTTGGCGCGATGCAGTGGACGGGATGATGTGGTGTTCGGCACGGTTCTGTTAGGGCGCTTACAAGGTGGAATCGGGGTTTCTAAAGTACTCGGTATGTTTATCAATACCCTGCCTGTTCGCGTTCGGTTACAGGCACGTACTGTTCAGCAGGTTGTACAGGAAACTTACCAACAACTGACTGAATTATTGGATCACGAACAAGCATCATTGGCTGTTGCCCAGCGTTGCAGTGGTATTCAGGCTCCCATGCCATTGTTCAGCAGCCTGCTCAACTTCCGCCATACTCCACGTGACGAAATGGAATTCACATCACAGGCTTGGGAAGGTATACAGATACTCAATGGTGAAGAACGCAGTAACTATCCATTCTCGTTGGATGTGGATGATTTTGACGAAGGATTTTCTCTCACTGCCCAGTGTAACCAGCAGATCAATCCAGCGCGCCTGAATGCCTATATGGCAATCGTGCTGAAAGAGCTGGTATCAGCTTTGCAACATGCGCCACAACAATTGATCGAATCCATCAATATCCTGCCACTGGCAGAGCGCAACCAACTATTGAAGGATTTTAACGATACGGAACTGGCCTATCCGCAAGATATGCTGATTCATCAACTGTTCGAACAACAAGCGGCAAGGATACCCGATACCATCGCATTGGTGTCTGACGATATTCAATTGAGTTATGCAGAACTGAATCACCATGCCAACCAACTGGCACACAGCCTGATAGCCTTTGGTGTGCGACCTGATGATCATGTGGCTCTGTGTGTCGAGCGTAGTCTGGACATGATCATTGCCATGCTAGGTATTCTCAAGGCCGGCGCGAACTATGTTCCGCTTGATCCAGAATATCCTCTCGATCGGCTGGCCTATCAGGTGTCGGACAGTAAGCCTGTGTTACTGCTCACCCTGCAACATTTACAAGCGCGTTTGCCGCTGCAAAACGTCTCCGTCTGGTTATTGGATGATGACACGCATCGGGAACGCGTGGCACAACAACCTGTACATAATCCTGACGCTGAACAGTTGGGGCTTTGCTCCCATCATCTGGCCTATATCATTTACACCTCTGGTTCAACGGGACAGCCCAAAGGCGTTATGGTTGAGCACCGCAATGTGGTGGGCTTTATCCATGCCCAACATCAGATCAGCCAGCCTCAGCCGGGGGATCGCATTCTGCAATTTGCCACTGTGGCGTTTGATACCTCAGTCTCTGATATTTTCCCGACGCTGGCAGCAGGGGCAACATTAGTCCTGCGTCCTGCGCATATCCGTATCCCGAATGCTGAATTCATTGATTTCCTGAACCAGCAGCAAATTACCATCATCGATTTGCCAACCGCTTTCTGGCACCACTGGGTACAGGAGATGAAAGCAGGTCGCACCGGTTTCAGCGCTTATCTGAAAGCAATTATTGTCGGTGGAGAAAAAGCAGAATACCGCCATTTAGTGGATTGGCAAGCTCTGCCGGAAACCCAACGCTGCCGCTGGATAAACACCTATGGCCCAACTGAGACTACCGTTATTGCCACCAACCTGATTCTGGATGGCGACACCTATCCAATCAAAGACGCTATTCCGATCGGTTATCCAAATGCCAATACCCAAATCTATATTTTGGACACTTTAGGTCATCCGGTTCCTCTCGGCGTGAGCGGAGAGATCCACATTGCCGGAACAGGCGTTGCCCGTGGTTATCTGAACCGGCCCGATTTGACGGCGGAGAAATTTATTGCCGACCCATTCAGCGCCGATCCAGTCAAAGAAAAGTCTGGTGCCCGTATGTATAAAACCGGCGATTTGGGACGCTGGTTACCTGATGGGACGATTGAGTATCTGGGGCGTAATGATTTTCAGGTCAAGATCCGCGGCTTCCGTATTGAACTGGGCGAAATCGAAGCGCAATTGCTTGCCTGTTCCGGTGTCAGGGAAGCGCTGGTTGTCGCCCGCGAGGAAGATAACGGCGATAAACGGCTGGTGGCGTATGTCATTCCACAGCCTGAGGCTGTGCCGGATGTAAACAGTCTGCGTGAGCAACTTAATGCCCATCTGGCGGGTTATATGGTTCCCAACGCCTTTGTCATGCTGGATGCCTTCCCGCTGACTGCCAGCGGCAAAGTGGATCGCAAAGCGCTGCCGGCACCGGATTATGACTCTATTGCCAGCCATGAATACGAAGCCCCTGAAGGAGAAATCGAACAACAAATCGCCGTTATCCTACAGAACCTACTGAAATTAGAACAGGTAGGCAGGCATGACAGTTTCTTTGATTTAGGTGGAAATTCCCTGTCAATCATCCAGTTAATGGCAAGGCTGCGTGATGAATTCCATCTTGAGGTATCAATCTCAGACATTTTTGCTCATCCAACACTTTCTGAACTCGCTGAGCTTATCGCATCAAGACAGCTTGAAACCTTTTTCGCACAAGAAGATCTCGAATCGCTGCAAAAAGAATTGGAGAACTTGTCTGAAGATGAATTGCGTGCCCTGTTAAATGGAGATAATTAATTAAATGAATAATAACGAACAGACCCTGCTTAAATTAAGACAAGCGGTTCTCCAGAAAAAAATTAAAGAACGCATCCAAAATAGTCAGGTTGTGGAAAAAAGCCAAATTGTGCCAAGAAAGGCAGATCAGCAAATACTCCCTTTATCTTGGGCACAACAACGATTATGGTTTTTGGCACAATTAGATCCGGCAGCGCAGACTGCCTACCATATTCCCGGTGGCCTGCGCCTGCAAGGCCATCTGGATCTGAATGCCCTGCAAGCGGCGCTGGATAAGGTTGTTGCTCGTCATGAGATTTTACGTACCACCATCAAAACAGTAGAAGGGCAAGCGCTGCAAATCATTGGTGAACCAGATAGCGGTTTCGCTTTGGCAATGGAAGATCTCAGTCATATACCAACCGCTGAACAGCAATCCATGATCGGGGAAATCGCTGAGCGTGAAACCAATCAACCATTCGACTTTGCACAAGGCCCCCTAATCAGGGGCCGGCTACTGCGACTGGCAGAAAATGAACATATCCTGCTGTTGACTCAGCATCATATTGTTTCCGATGGCTGGTCGCTCAATATTCTGATGTATGAACTTTCCACTCTTTATCACGCATTCAGCGAAGGGCGAGATGATCCTCTGCCAGCCCTGTCTCTCCAGTATGCCGACTATGCCCTGTGGCAACGGCAATGGTTACAGGGAGAGGTGATAGAAAAACAGGTGAATTTCTGGCGTGATGCGTTACAGGGCGCACCCGCGCTTTTGGAACTGCCCACTGACAGGCCACGCCCGGAAAAACAGAGTTACACAGGTGGACATATTGATATTATCCTGCCACCGGAATTAAGCGCCGGATTAAGGGCACTGAGTCAGCGTCATGGTACTACGCTATTTATGACTCTGATGGCCGGATGGGCTGCGTTACTCTCCCGTCTCAGCGGGCAGACCGATTTAGTGATAGGCACGCCGGTTGCCAACCGGCAACACCGCGAACTGGAGCCGCTGATTGGTTTCTTTGTCAATACATTAGCACTGCGGGTTCAGTTAGATGACAACCCAACTATCAGTGAGTTGCTGGCACGGATCAGAAGCCACGCCCTGAAAGCATATGCCCATCAGGATCTGCCATTTGAACAACTGGTTGAAGCACTGAAACCGCCGCGCAGTCTCAGCCATAGCCCAATTTTCCAGGTCATGTTGTCAGTGGATAATACGCCAGAGCAGCAGAGTATCGAATTGCCGGGTGCCACCATCAGTGAAATTGATGTCACCGAAAACAGCTCGCATTTCGATCTGTCGTTGTCAATGAATGATACTGAAAATGGCTTAGTAGGGGATTTGGAATACTCCAGCGATCTGTTTGACCATGCCAGCGTTGAACGCATTGTCAGTTACCTGCAAACCTTGCTGACTGCGATGGTTAAGGATGATTCGAAACGAGTGGCCGATTTGCCATTATTGCAACCACAGCAACGCACTCAGGTTTTGGCAGATTTCAATGATACGGCTTTCCCGCTCCCGCAAACTTTGCTGATCCACCAACTATTTGAGCAACAAGCAGAACGCACTCCTGATATTACCGCATTAGTCTTCGGCGATAGTCAGTTGAGTTATGCAGAATTGAACCGTCATGCCAACCAATTGGCACATCATCTGATTTTTTCGGGGGTACGCCCTGATGACCGCATTGCTATCTGTGCTGATCGCAGTCTGGATATGATCATTGGCATGTACGCGATTCTTAAAGCCGGTGCGGGCTATATCCCACTCGATCCGGAATATCCGGCCGAACGTCTGGCCTATCAATTATCGGACAGCAAGCCTGTATTATTGCTGACTCAACAACATCTACAGGCACGCTTGCCAATACAGGATATCCCTGTCTGGCTGTTGGATGATCAACATAACCGGGATAGCGTGGCGAAACAGCCTGCCCATAATCCTGATGCCGGCCAATTGGGGCTGCAACCCCATCATTTGGCCTATATCATTTACACCTCCGGCTCTACTGGCATGCCTAAAGGCGTGATGCTGGAACATCGCAATGTGGTGAACTTTATCCACGCACAGCAGCAAACCAGTGAACCACAATCGGGGGATCGCATCCTGCAATTTGCTACTGTGGCCTTTGATACTTCGGTGTCTGATATCTTCCCCACCCTTGCCTCAGGCGCGACACTGGTTCTGCGTCCTCCGCATATCAGAATACCGGATAAAACATTTGTTGCCTTCCTGCGTGAACAAAAAATCACCATCATGGATATGCCCACCGCATTCTGGCATCACTGGGTGCAAGAGATGATGGCAGGCCGCAGTGGTTTCAGCCCTTACCTCCACACGATCATTGTGGGTGGTGAGAAAGCAGAATACCGTCATTTAATGAACTGGCTATCCAGCCCGGAAACCCAGTCCTGCCGTTGGATTAACTCCTACGGCCCGACCGAAACCACGGTTATCGCAACCACACTGGCCTTAAAGAATCAGGAATTACCTGAACTGGCAGGAGTGGTTCCGATTGGTTATCCATTACCCAATACACGTATTTATATTCTGGATGCACAAGGTCAGCCAGTGCCTATCGGTGTCAGTGGCGAAATCCACATTGCCGGCGCAGGGGTTGCCCGTGGTTATCTGAACCGGCCCGATTTAACGACAGAGAAATTTGTTGCCGATCCATTCAGCGTCGATCTATTCAAAGAAAAACCTGGCGCCCGTATGTATAAAACCGGCGATTTGGGACGCTGGCTGCCAAATGGCATGATTGAATATATGGGGCGTAACGACTTTCAGGTCAAGATCCGCGGTTTCCGTATTGAACTGGGTGAAATTGAAGAACAATTAGCCGCCTGTGAAGGTGTCAGCGATGCAGTGGTCATTGCCCGCGAAGAAGGTATGGGTGATAAACGTCTGGTGGCTTACCTGATCCCACAGACGGGGGCCACACTCAGCCCGGCTAAATTACGTGAACAACTCAGTTCCCGATTAATGGAGTACATGCTGCCCAGTGCATTTGTCATGCTGGATGCTTTCCCGATGTCCGCTAATGGCAAGCTGGATCGCAAAGCGTTGCCGGCGCCTGATAGCTCCGCTATCGTCAGCCGTGAATATGAAGCACCACAAGGTGAAATTGAGCAGAAACTGGCATCAGTCTGGCAATCTTTGCTGAATCTGGAACAAGTCGGACGTCAGGATAACTTCTTTGAATTGGGCGGGCATTCCCTGTTGGTGGTCAACCTGATTGAACAACTGCGTCAACAAAACCTGTCCCTTGACGTCAGCGCGGTATTCTCTGCACCAACACTGGCCTCCATGAGTGCGCTTATCAGTCAGAATGACGACTTAACCAGCACGGTACAGGATGTGCCACCGAATCTCATCCACGAAGACAGTCTGACGATTACGCCGGATATGCTGCCTCTGGTGGAATTGACACAAAACCAGATCGACCAGATTGTTGCCCATGTGACAGGCGGCATTTCTAATATTCAGGATATCTACCCATTAGGGCCATTGCAGGAAGGCATTCTGTTCCATCACTTGCTGGAAACAGAAGGCGATCTCTATCTGGATAATCATTTAATTGTCTTTGACAGCCGCACACGGCTGGATATTTTCCTGCAAGCACTCCAGCAGGTTATTGACCGACACGATATTCTGCGCAGCGCCATGCACTGGAAAGAACTTCTTAAGCCGGTGCAGGTTGTCTATCGCCGCGCACCATTGCCTATTATAGAACTGACATTATCAGCAGAAGAAAGCGCTGAAACACAATTACGCCGCCTCACTGATTCTCGTGCAGTACGAATGGATATCACCAAAGCGCCATTGCTGGCTGCACACATTGCCGAAGATCCTGCATCCGGTAAATGGATGCTTTCCCTGCTATATCATCATTTGGTTTGCGACCATATATCACTGGATATGATTTTCGGTGAAATACAATCAATTCTCTTGGGGGACAGCGCCGGCCTATCTACGCCACTGCCTTACCGTAATTTTATTGCTCAAATCAGCAAAGTGCCGCTGGAAGCTCACCAAGCCTACTTCCATGAGCAACTGGGTGATGTCGAAGAGCCAACCCTTCCCTTTGGATTGTTGGATGTACAGGGAGGTTATCTCGATGAAATAGTCGAAAATACTTACACATTGGATAGCGAACTGGCTCATAACCTGCGCGACTGCGCCCGCCAATTAGGCATGAGCTCAGCCGTACTGTTCCATGTAGCATGGGCACAAGTTCTGGCACGATGCAGTGGACGGAATGATGTCGTGTTCGGTACGGTGCTGTTGGGACGTTTACAAGGAGGGGTCGGTGCTTCCGAAGTGCTCGGTATGTTTATCAATACCTTGCCTATCCGCATTAAATTAGAGACGCGCACCGTTCAGCAAGCCGTACAGGAAACTTATCAGCAGCTAAGCACACTTTTAGAACATGAACAGGCACCATTGGCTGTCGCTCAACGTTGTAGTGGCATTCAGGCACCGTTGCCGCTGTTTAACAGCCTGCTAAACTTCCGCCATAGTCCGCGTGAAGATGAACAACTTGCTTCACAAGCCTGGGAAGGGATTCAGGAACTGGCGGGAGAAGAACACAGTAACTATCCGCTGTCGCTTGATGTAGATGATTTTGATGACGGATTTGCTTTAACCGCGCAATGCAGCCAGCAAATTAACCCTGCCCGCATCAATGCTTACATGAATACCGCTCTGAAAGGGATTGTAGCCGCCCTGCAACATGTGCCTGAACAGGCAATTGAAACGATCGATATTCTGTCCCTGACAGAGCGTACCCAATTACTGGAAATTTTCAACGATACCGCCATAGCCTATCCGCAAGATATCCTGATTCACCAGTTGTTCGAACAACAAGCAGAGCTGACACCAGATGCCATCGCGTTGGTATTTGGCGAGAGCCAACTGAGTTATGCTGAACTGAATCGGCACGCCAACCAATTGGCACACCAACTGATTGAATCTGGTGTCCGTCCCGACGATCGCGTGGCAATCTGTGCCGATCGCAGTCTGGATATGATCATTGGCATGTACGGTATTCTTAAGGCGGGTGCAGGCTATGTGCCACTCGATCCAGAATATCCGGCTGAACGGCTGGCTTATCAACTATCGGACAGCAAGCCCGTATTATTGTTGACTCAACAACATTTACAGGCGCGTTTGCCGATAAAGAACCTCCCTGTCTGGCTGCTGGATGATCAACATAACCGGGATAGCGTGGCACAACAGCCTGCCCATAACCCTGATGCCAGCCAATTGGGGCTGCAACCGCACCATCTGGCCTATATCATCTACACCTCCGGTTCTACCGGAATGCCTAAAGGCGTGATGCTGGAACACCGCAATGTGGTTAACTTTATCCACGTCCAGCGACAAACCAGCGAGCCCAAATTGGGTGATCGTATCCTGCAATTTGCGACCGTGGCATTTGATACCTCAGTGTCTGATATTTTCCCCACCCTTGCCTCAGGCGCGACACTGGTTCTGCGTCCGCCGCATATCAGAATACCGGATACCACATTTGTTGATTTCCTGCGGGAACAAAAAATCACCATCATGGATATGCCAACCGCGTTCTGGCATCACTGGGTACAAGAGATGATGGCGGGTCGCAGTGGTTTCAGCCCTTATCTGCACACCATCATTGTCGGTGGAGAGAAAGCAGAACATCGCCATTTAGTTGGCTGGTTATCCAGCTCAGAGACACAATCCTGCCGTTGGATAAACTCCTATGGCCCGACTGAAACGACAGTCATTGCCACAACGTTAACGATCGATGATAAACATTCTCCACATGTGACTGACAATATTCCGATTGGTCGCCCACTACCGAATACCCGTATCTATATTTTAGATACACTCGGTCAGCCAGTTCCTGTCGGCGTGAGCGGTGAAATTCATATCGCTGGTGCGGGGGTTGCCCGTGGTTATCTGAATCGGCCAGAACTGACTACAGAAAAATTTGTTGCCGATCCATTCAGTACCGATCGATTCAATGAACAGGCCAATGCCCGTATGTATAAAACCGGGGATTTAGGACGCTGGCTGCCAAACGGCATGATTGAATATATGGGACGCAACGATTTTCAGGTCAAGATACGCGGTTTCCGCATTGAACTGGGAGAGATTGAGGCTCAGTTGGCAAACTGTGAAGGCGTCAGCGATGCCATCGTTATCGCCCGTGAAGAAGAAGCAGGTGACAAGCGTCTCATCGCCTATGTGATCCCGCAAACGGGCGTCACACTGACCCCTGCCAATCTACGCGAGCAACTGAGTGTCAGCTTGATGGAGTATATGCTCCCAAGTGCCTTTGTCATGCTGGATGCCTTCCCGCTCTCCGCCAACGGTAAATTAGACCGCAAAGCACTGCCGGCGCCTGATCGCACCGCTACTGTCAGCCGTGAGTTTGAAGCACCGCAAGGTGAAATCGAGCAGAAACTGGCGGCGGTCTGGCAATCCTTGCTAGGATTAGAGCAGGTCGGACGCCACGATAACTTCTTTGAACTGGGCGGACATTCTCTGCTGGTAGTCAGCCTAATCGAACAATTACGCCAGCAAGGGTTATCGATTGATGTCAGCGCTGTCTTCTCCGCTCCTACACTATCTGCCATGAGCGCCCGCTTAAATCAGAATAGTGATCAGGATGCCGATAGACAGGCTATTCCACCTAATCTGATCCGTGAAGACAGCCAGAACATTACCCCGGATATGCTACCACTGGTGGAATTAACCCAATCCCAGATCGACCAGATTATTGCCCGCGTACCGGGAGGTGTTGCCAATATTCAGGATATCTACCCGCTTGGGCCATTGCAGGAAGGTATTCTGTTCCATCATTTACGGGAAGAGGAAGGCGATACCTATCTCGAAAACATTCTCATCAACTTTGACAGCCGGACCAGACTGGATAGCTTCTTACATGCACTCCAGCAGGTTATTGATCGGCATGATATTCAACGTAGTGCCTTCCATTGGCAGGAACTGCCAGTGCCTGTACAAGTTGTCTATCGCCATGCACCCATGCCGATTACCGAATTGACGTTATCCGCGGCAGAAAGTGCCGAAACACAATTACAGCGTCTTACCGATCCTGACACAGTCCGTCTGGATATCACCAAAGCCCCATTATTGGCTTCCTATACAGCTAAAGATCCTGCCACTGGACAGTGGTGGCTAAGCTTGTTACATCATCATCTGGTTTGTGACCATCTGTCACTGGAAATCATTTTCGGTGAAATACAGGCATTGCTTTCAGGGGAAACAGACAGCCTGCCCGTTCCCGTGCCTTACCGCAATTTTATTGCTGAAACCCGCAAAGTGCCGATTGAAGTACACAAGGCTTATTTCCAACAATTATTGGGGGATGTAGAAGAGCCTACCCTGCCTTTTGATTTACTTGATGTACAGGGAAGCCATCGTGATGAACACGATGAAATAGTGGAAGACATCCTCACACTGGATAGCGAACTGGCACAGCAAATCCGTGATTGTGCCCGCCAACAAGGTATCAGTTCAGCCGTATTGTTCCATGTCGCATGGGCGCAGGTATTGGCACAATGCTGTGGTCGTGATGATGTGGTGTTCGGCACCGTTCTGTTAGGTCGGTTGCAGGGAGGTTCGGGCGCTTCTCAAGTGCTCGGTATGTTTATCAACACGCTGCCCGTCCGCATTCAGTTGCAGGGACGCACAGTTAAGCAGGCGGTACAGGAAACTTATCAGCGCTTGAGCGAATTGCTGGATCATGAGCAAACACCATTAGCCATTGCTCAGCGTTGCAGTGGTGTTCAGGCTTCCTTGCCACTGTTTAATAGTTTGCTCAATTTCCGTCATAGCCCGCGTGATGACGAGCAATCCAGATCATCGGTATGGGAAGGCATTCAAGAACAGGAAAGTGAAGAGCGTAGTAACTATCCGTTATCACTGGATGTGGATGATTTTGATGACGGATTCGAACTCACGGCACAATGCAGCCAGCGAGTTAATCCTGTGCGCATTAATGCCTATGTCAACGCCGCACTGAAAGGAATAGTGACCGCATTACAACATGCGCCTGAGCAAGCAATCCAATCAATCGATATCCTGCCATTGGCAGAACGCACCCGGTTATTGGTGGATTTTAACAATACTGCACTGGACTATCCGCAGGATATGTTAATCCACCAATTGTTCGAACAACAGGCAGAACGCACACCGGATGCAACTGCGCTGGTATTTGGTGACACGCAATTAAGTTATGTCGAATTGAACCGCCACGCTAACCAACTGGCGCATCAATTAATTGCGGCGGGTGTACGTCCTGATGATCGTATCGCTATCTGTGCTGACCGCAGTCTGGATATGATTATTGGCATGTACGCAATACTCAAGGCGGGTGCCGGCTATGTGCCGCTCGATCCGGAATATCCCGTTGATCGACTGGCCTATCAGTTATCGGACAGTAAGCCCGTATTACTGTTGACCCAGCAACATTTACACGCCCATTTACCAGTACAAGGCTTAAACGTCTGGCTGATGGATGATGCGGCCCTGCGGGATAACGTGGCAAAACAGCCTGAACATAATCCTAACGCTGTTCAATTGGGCCTCAAACCACATCATCTGGCCTATATCATCTATACATCGGGTTCAACAGGACAACCAAAAGGCGTGATGCTGGAACACCGTAACGTGGTGAACTTCATCCATGCTCAGCACAAGACCAGTGAACCTCAGTCAGGGGATCGCATACTGCAATTTGCGACGGTGGCATTTGATACCTCAGTATCTGATATTTTCCCGACTCTTGCCTCAGGAGCAACCTTAGTTCTGCGCCCTGCGCATATCCGCGTACCGGATGCAGAGTTTGTCGCTTTGCTGAATGACCAACGAATCACCATTATGGATATGCCGACCGCTTTCTGGCACCAATGGGTACAGGAGATGATGGCAGGACGCAGTGGTTTCGGCCAACATCTGCATACCATCATTGTCGGCGGTGAGAAAGCAGAACTTCGTCACCTGTTGAGTTGGCAGTCAATACCGGAAACCCAATCGTGCCGTTGGATCAACTCCTATGGCCCGACGGAGACGACAGTTATTGCAACCACATTAAAACTGGATGGTAAACAATCGACTGATATCACCGATAACATCCCGATTGGTTATCCACTGCCAAATACCCGCATTTATATTCTGGATGCACACGGACAACCGACTCCTCTTGGAGTGAGTGGTGAAATCCACATTGGTGGTGCAGGCGTTGCCCGTGGTTATCTGAACCGCCCCGAACTGACAGCAGAGAAATTTGTTGCCGATCCATTCAGCGATCACCCCAATGCCCGCATGTACAAAACCGGTGATTTGGGACGCTGGCTGCCAAATGGCACAATTGAATATCTGGGGCGCAATGACTTTCAGGTCAAGCTGCGTGGTTTCCGTATTGAACTTGGCGAAATAGAAACCCGTTTAGTGCAATGTCAGGGTGTGCTTGAAGCTATTGTCCTTGTCCGCGAAACAGCACCAGATGATAAGCGGCTCGTCGCCTATGTTCTGCCTCAGCCCGGCGTTACACTCGTTCCGGCTGAACTGCGCCAACAGCTTTCGCAGCATCTTGCAGACTATATGCTGCCTGGCGCATTTGTCACCCTTGATGCTTTCCCACTCACATCCAATGGTAAGATCGATCGTAAGGCATTCCCTGCCCCTGACCAATCTGCCATCGTGGCTCGTGGTTATGAAGCCCCTCAGGGCGAAGTGGAAACAGCACTGGCTCAAATTTGGCAAGAATTGTTGGGATTAGACCGTGTCAGCCGCCATGACCACTTCTTCGAATTAGGCGGGCATTCGTTGCTCATCCTGAAAGCCTGCTCTTTAGCAGTAGAAAAGTTTGCGCTGGAACAGAATATGATGGCGCGTCTGATGGCCTTTACAACCATCAAAGATCAAGCTCACGCTATTGAAAACCGCGAGAATGCTGATGTGGGTTCTATGGTCGCCCTGTCGCAGAATACCCAGGCAACACCGCTGTTCTTTGCACCGGGAGCCGGGGGACATGTATTCTACTTGCGGGAATTGGCGACAGCATTAGAAGGATCTTACTCGGTTTGGGGTATGCAGTCTCCAGAACTGGATGGCCGCAATGCTCCCCTATCGAGCCTCGAAGCTATGGCTAGCGCAATGATCAACGACCTTAAAAAAGTCCAGCCAAATGGCCCTTATTACTTGGGCGGACATTCTTTCGGCGGCTGGCTTGCCTTCGAAATGGCTCAACAACTTGTTCAACAAGGTGAAAGCATTGGCTTACTGGCTTTGGTCGATAGCGAATCTCCTCTTGAGAGCTTAGCGCACCGGGTTGAATCAGAATGGTCTAACAGCCAGTGGATAGCCGAATTCGGTAATGTTCTTGCTTCATTGGAAGGGGCAGAAGAGAACTTCACTGAAGAAGAGTTTCAATCTATGACAGAAGAAGAGCAAATTGATAGTTTGCGACTTCGCCTGATTGAAGAGGAACTTTTACCACCTCAACTTGAATCTCGTGAAATAGCAACCTATTTAAGTGTGTACAAGGCTCACTCTTTGATGACTTATCAACCACAAGAGCACTATTCAGGAAAAATTAACCTATTTATGGCAGAAGATAACCAAGAACATAAGGAGTCAGGTACTTCGGTCGAGAGTTTTATTGACGGATGGAAGACAATCCTGACCGGGGAAATTGCGGCACAGAGTTTATCTGGTGATCACATCACCATCATGCGCCAACCTTTTGTTCAGGAATTAGCATCAGCGATAGTTAGTGTGGATAAACAGATGTAGATATAAATAAACTGCGCCGTTGATTATCAATAAGTGGCAGCCATATTGGCTGCCCTATTTACTAAACTGTTCGTTAAAAATATAGTTAAAATCACTGGACTTATTTTTTGTGAATATATTACACCTACCAATAATAATTATTGGTATTATTATTATTTACTCAAGAAATTATTAAAAAATAAATATCTTAGAAGAAAATCAGAATAAACCCCATTAAATAAAAACACCCTTATTTATTAATTTTATAAAAAATTGAACCAATTATTTTTTGAAATAAACGCTTAATATAAGATCCATCCATTACCTTGACATATAACTCCACTTCTTTATTATAACCCACCATTACCGCAATAAAAGTAAGGAAAAGATCTATTATGTCTAAAGCTGAGCTAATCAATGGCGCTATATTTTATACTAAAAAGAATTATACTGGCAGTTCTTACAAATACCCAGAAAGTAGTAAGATAGTAAATTTACATGGCACTGAACTAAATGATAATTTTCTTTCTGTCGAAATAGGCCTGGAGTCAATGGTTTTTGCCTGGCGGCACGGCAGTAATAGCCAAGCCGGACAAATTTATCGCGAATGGGATACAAGCCAGGCTGATATCAGTGATATTCAAGGTTTAACAAAATTTATTGTATCACCGTCAAACCGTGAATTATTAGCTGTTAAATTGATTAACGAGTCCGGAGATGAGCAAGTATTTAGAGCGAATATCCGAACCTATACAATCACTGATCCAGCAGATTCTTATTCAGATGGCGATTATGAAGTAGTTGGGCTTATACCCAAAGATGGGCAAGAATATGTGACTTCCGTCGTGATATTTAATGATCGAAATATCCCGGTAACTCAGGGAGCTGTTTATTTTAAATATAATGGCACCGATCTTGATATTATTACTTATAATGAAACAAAGCCGCCTCATATGCGGTTTGAGAAAGTAGGCAAATATCACTTTAATTTTTATTTGGAAGAAATTCCTGATAATCAGTGAAATAAAAAATCACCTGCATAACGGGTAATTTTGATATGGCCTCCTAAAAAGGAGGCTTATTGATGATTATTTCATTTTAAGCTGTTATTACTCTTCTGATAGTTATCTTTGGCAAGGGTTATAATTTATAACAGAAATTTCTTATAGCCACATGCTCTTTGTTTAACAAATTTATAATGAATGATTTTTTGCATTCAGCGTCATTTTACTCGCCACATGAATTAATTCCATAAATAGCTCCTACGCAGCAATTAAGAATCGTCTGAATATTGCGCCAATCATTAGCATTTTTCATCATATTTATAGTTTTATTGTTTTTTGTAAATACAAAACCAAGATGAATATATTTTATTTATCCTTTCCTGTTTTATTTATTATATTTTATTTTGGCGATAGATATATTTTTGGTTTAACAAACCAATAATTCCCCTTTATTTCATTTTTTATCCCGATCACTTGAAAAACAATCAACTTGAATCATAATAGCCTCTCTCAAATTTCATTCATAAACATTTAATAATAATTAACTTTATTTGGTTCAATTATGGCAATAAGAATACCCTACAAGATAATAGCAGGGCTATTAGGATGGGCTATATTCGCCATTCAGCCCGTGCAGGCAGATATACCGACCTTTAGCCGTCAGGCTCAGCAAACAGCACCACATCTGGACACGTCTTCCGCTGTATTGGATAGCCAACATCAGCAACAGAAAGAACGGCTCGAAGATGCACAGCACCAACGTGAGGATTTACAAAAATCCCTGTTATTGCCCACACAGCCAGACGAGGATGTTTCAACCACTGACACACAGTGCGTTACCATTAACGAAATCACGTTTCAGGGGGCTGAATCATTATCCGCCTCAACCCTGAACACGTTGATTCAGCCTTATGTGCATCAATGCGTTACACTTACCGGGCTTAAGCAACTGGTACGGGCGGCCACTAACGCCTATATCTCTTCTGGCTATGTCACTTCGCAAGCACAACTGCCGGAACAAAACTTGGCGGATGGCAAACTACTCATTGTCGTAATTGAAGGCAAGGTTGGCGCCGTCGAGATTGACGGTAACCCCCCGCGTATGGCCAAGATGCTGTTTCCCAACATGGTGGGAAAAACCTTGAACTTGCGCGACATAGAGCAAGGATTAGAATATCTTAACCGATTGACCTCTTCCCGATTCACCATCGATAACCAGAGTTCCCAGTCAAGAAGGTATTTATACCGCGAGGCTGGTTGATGGTAGTATCATAAACTTGCGTCAATTTTCAACCAGCGTAGATAAAACCCAAGCGCGTTGGACAATTGAAATTTTGCGTGATGAACAGATAGGCAATTTACAGGGTAAGTCTAAAAAAACTGTGGAAATCAAGTTTCGGTGAGGAAAAGAAAATGTTGTTTGATGAAAAGACCTATACGTTCTTCCGAGATGACCTAGAAGAAAGTTCTCCTGGCATTATTTGGTCAGCTATGACAGCAGGAAACTTAGGAAAGGCTTACCTTTCTTTTGAAGAGAGACAAGGCTATTTCTTCGAATTTCTTGAACGGTTATTAAAAGACGGCAAAATCAAACTCGCTAAACATGGAGTGTTTCTGGAAGGCACAATTGATGAGCAGTTGGCACGCCTTCGGGCGGCTTTCCCTGAAACAGAAGAAGAATTGTACAACGGGTTATGGTTCGTCTTTGAAGAGTGCCCTGGCGGGATAGTGTGGGTTTCAGATAATGGTGAATTGTATTGGACGTAAATTTGCCTGTTAAATGATACATGGAGAATACGAGTCGTCGATGTATTGGTTAAATCCCAGCCTCAAAAGTTGGAATTTTTTTGTATGATATATTTGCCTGATTTAATTAAATGAGTTTTATAACATCCAGCCCTTATCAATATCAGCCGTCATTATTTTCTATAGGTACTACTAAGGTGTTTGCAACCGAAAAAATTAACTGAGCAGAATATTTTTGCCTATGCTGAAAGTTTAACAGGCGGAGTGCCTTTAACCAGAGTTCCAAGTAAAACGGATAGTTATATCGCGAGGCTGGTTGATGGTAGTGTCATAACCTTGCGTCAATTTTCAACCAGCGTAGATAAAACCCAGGCGCGTTGGACAATTGAAATTTTGCGTGATGAACAGATAGGCAATTTGCAGGGTAACGTTAAAAAACCTGTGGAAATCAAATTTCGGTGAGGGCTGAATATGCTGTTTGATGAGAAGACATATACATTTTTCCGAGATGAGCTAGAAGGAAGTTCCCCCAGTACTATTTGGGGAACTATAACGGCAGAAAACTTCGAAAAGGCTTACCTCTCTTTTGGCGAGAGACAAGACTATTTTTTTGAATTTCTTGAGTGGTTATTAAAAGACGGCAAAATCAAACTCGCTAAACATGGAGTGTTTCTGGAAGGCACAATTGATGAGCAGTTGGCACGCCTTCGGGCGGCTTTTCCAAAAACAGAAGAAGAATTGTACAACGGGTTATGGTTCGTCTTTGAAGAGTGCCCTGGCGGGATAGTGTAGGTTTCAGATAATGGTGAATTGTATTGGACGTAAATTTACCTGTTAAATGATACATGGAGAGTACGAGTCGTCGATGTATTGATTATCCATGTCCTAATTGTGGTTAACCATGTTCAGCCCTTCATGCTATCGGTTTTATAGCTCTACTACGGCCTCGGTTGACTTCTGTCATTCCATCCCGGCACCTCTCGATGCCCGTAGCACTGTGGCAGAATGGCAGATCTCCCGGGGTAATTCGCGCGACCTTCCTGCTTATGCCTGTCGACTCTACGTCACAGCGTTCTGTGCAAGTATTGGGCTTTGACGATATAAGCCGTTTCCTGCTCGTCAAGCTAGCATTTTGCTTTCAGCTTCCTTCAGATTTCACCTCGCAGTGAACACCCTTGCCGGGTGTGTAGAAGACTCGCACCTCCAAGTCGTTGATTCACCACCACAGTGAGTCAATAGCACCTGTCACAGCGCTACGCACCATGCCCGGCGCACTTAAAAATAAAAAGCCCGATGAAGTCCATCATCAGGCGTTATGAGTAAAATCAGTGTCAACGTATATCAGGACTAAACAATATAAGAAAAATGATTACAGCATCAATATTCCATCTGATTATTGCGCGCTAACCATAAGGAAAGCGCTTTCAGTGAATCTGGTGTGAACTCATCACAACGAGCCGTGATTTCTTCCGGTGTTAGCCAATAAACAGCCGTGACTTCTTCTTCCTGTAGTGCAAACGGCCCGTGGCTGACGCAACTGAACAAGCCGCCCCATATACGACAGATATCTTCTTCATAGTAAAAAATACCATGTTCAGCAAATGGAACACCCGCAATCCCTAGCTCTTCTTCCGCTTCTCGACGGGCAGAATCGAGCAAATTTTCTCCTGTTATAACAACACCACCTGCCGTTGCATCCAATTTTCCCGGATAAAAATCTTTCGTCTCTGTACGATGCTGAACCAAAATTTTGCCCATACCATTATGTACAACGATATAGGTAGCACGATGCCTCAAGTTTTGCGCTCTCATCTGATGACGAGTCGCCTGCGCAATCACTTCATTGTCTTCATTGACAATGTCAATCCATTCAATACCTACTGATTTTTCTTGCGCCATCCGAAGAACCTTTAGTAAATGATTTGTATGCCAGTTTTTTGCTGTGATGTCCCGATTAAGGGGGGACTAAAACGGATAAGGGTTACCATAGTTGGTTAACATAAATCCACAACACGGATATAAGAAATGTGTAACATGTCACAGATAAATAATGTTAGTGTAACGCCACTATACTTATTTGAAAGTTATTATTACTGGAGGTTATATGATAGATCTGTATTATGCTCCAACCCCTAATGGCTATAAAATCACTCTATTTCTTGAAGAAGTCGGCTTACCTTACACTATTCATCCCATCAATATCAGTACTGGCGAACAATTCAAGCCTGAATTCCTTGCCATTGCACCCAATAATAAAATTCCGGCTATTGTTGACCATCAACCTGTCGATGGGGGTGAACCTATCTCCCTCTTCGAATCAGGTGCCATTTTACTTTATTTAGCAAACAAAACAGGTCAGTTGTTAAGCAAAGATTTACGCGAACGCACTGAACAATTGCAATGGCTGTTCTGGCAAGTGGCCGGTTTTGGCCCGATGTTAGGGCAAAATCACCATTTCAATCGCTATGCTCCTGAAGTTGTTCCTTATGCCATTAAACGCTACGTGGAAGAGTCACAACGTTTATACAAAGTGCTCAATACCCAACTGGAAAAAACAGACTATCTGGGTGGGAACGAATACAGCATTGCGGATATTGCCACTTATCCATGGGCTAAATGCCATGAGTCTCAAAAAATTAATTTGCAAGATTATCCTGCTGTTGAAAAATGGCTCGATAAGATTAAACAGCGCCCTGCGACAATAACTGCTTATAATGATGCTTAAATGTAACTCATGCAAATAATTTAGTTATTGGCAAAATTTTTCACCATAAAATTTGATATTGGTAACAGATAACAGCATATTTCGCTGCCATGTAAGCCATCCCTTGCTATAGTCAACAATCGACTATCTATTTCCTCACAGGGGGTGGCTATGCGTATCTTACTTACAGGGGGAACAGGGTTAATTGGTCATCATTTGACCTGCCTATTACTTTCTCTTTCTCACTCCATTACTATTTTGAGCCGTTCACCACAAAAGGTCTATTCTCTGTTTTCCGATCGCGTTGAATGTTGGACAACGCTGGATGACCAGAGTGATCTCAATGATTTTGATGCCGTTATTAATCTTGCTGGCGAGCCTATTGTAAATAAGCGCTGGACGCCAAAGCAAAAAACAATCCTTTGTCAAAGTCGATGGCAACTTACTGAACGGTTGAGTAAATTGATCAACGCCAGTGAGTCTCCTCCATCGGTGTTCATTTCCGGCTCAGCGATTGGCTATTATGGCAATCAGGGGCAATCCGTTGTGACTGAAAATGATCCGCCTCACGATGAATTTTCCCATCAACTTTGTGAACGTTGGGAACAGCTTGCCTTACAGGCTCAAAGTGAAAAAACCCGTGTTTGCCTGCTACGCACTGGTATTGTATTAGCCAAAAAAGGGGGAGCACTGCAAAAAATGCTGCCAATGTTCCGACTGGGCTTAGGGGGAGCAATCGGTAATGGCAAGCAATATATACCGTGGATACATATTGATGATATGGTTAATGGTATTTACTATCTGCTGGTATCGCCTGAATTAAGCGGCCCCTTTAATATGACATCACCCTACCCTATTCATAATGAACAATTTAGTGCCATATTGGCGAAAGTTTTACACCGTCCATCTTTCGTTCGCATTCCTGCATTTGTATTAAAAGCGATGATGGGGGAAGCAGCAGAATTAGTTTTAGGTGGGCAACAAGCTATTCCGAAAAATTTGGAAGAAGCCGGATTTGGCTTTCGCTATTTCCGGCTGGAGGAAGCCTTGCAAGATATATTAAAGACAGATGACAGTGTAACTTGAAATCTATTGGGTATAGCTCCCCGCAGGTTTAGCTCCCTGCCAACGGTTAAATAGATCTTCTGGTAAGTCAATATCAAACTGATCAAGTACACGGTTAACAGTCTGGTCAATGATATCCTGAATATGCTCAGGACGGTGATAAAACGCAGGAACAGGTGGCATTATCACCGCCCCGATTTCAGCCGCCTGAGTCATTAGCCTCAAATGCCCTAAGTGCAAAGGCGTTTCCCTCACTCCCAGCACCAATTTGCGGTCTTCTTTCAAAACAACATCTGCCGCACGGGTAATTAGGCCCTCGGTATAGCTATGCACAATACCAGATAAGGTTTTTATGGAGCATGGCAGAATCACCATGCCCAATGTTTTAAATGATCCTGAGGAAATGGAGGCAGCAATATCGCGATTATCATGTACCACGTCTGCCAAAGCCTGCACATCGCGCAAGGTATAATCCGTTTCCAATGCTAATGTCTGCCGGGCTGATTGGCTGATGACCAAGTGCGTTTCAATGCCTTCTACTGGCTGCAAAACTTGCAGTAACCTGACACCATAAACCGCACCGCTTGCCCCGGTCAGCCCGACAATCAATTTTTTCATTTTTTCCTCTGAGGTTCTGGCTATAACCTGATGATAATAACAATATTATCCTTCATTATATATTTCCAGATTCTCTATTTCGCTCTGCCCAAGCACTTTCATGGCATCATCTTTACGCAGATTTTCCAGATAATCGAGGTAAGTCTGATCAATGTCTTTTGTCACATAGATACCATCAAATACAGAGCATTCGAATTTTTCAATATCTGGGTTTTCTTCCCGTACCGCCTGAATAAGATCTTGGAGATCCTGATATATCAGGGCATCAGCACCAATGAGCTGGCGAATTTCATCCACTTCTCGCCCGTGGGCAATCAGCTCATTGGCATTCGGCATGTCAATACCATAAACGTTCGGGAAACGAACTTCTGGCGCCGCCGAAGCAAAATAAACTTTCTTGGCTCCCGCTTCACGTGCCAATTCAACAATCTGCTCTGAAGTTGTCCCGCGCACGATGGAATCGTCCACCAGCAAGACATTTTTACCACGGAATTCAGCGCGGTTAGCATTGAGTTTCCGACGAACTGATTTACGACGTTCATTCTGACCGGGCATAATAAAAGTACGCCCGACATAACGATTTTTAACAAATCCCTGACGATAGGGTTTATTTAAAATGTGAGCAATTTCCAGCGCAACGTCACAAGACGTTTCCGGAACCGGAATCACCACGTCAATATGCAAGTCTTCCCATTCACGGGAAATTTTTTCGCCTAACTTCTTGCCCATCCGTAACCGTGCGTTATATACCGAAATCTTATCAATAAAGGAATCAGGGCGGGCAAGATAAACAAACTCAAACAAGCAGGGTGTCAGTGACGGATTTTCAGCACACTGGCGAGTGAATAATTGCCCGTTTTCGGTGATATAAATCGCTTCGCCGGAAGCCACATCACGCAGGAATTCAAAGCCCAAGGTATCCAGTGCCACGCTTTCTGATGCCACCATATATTCATTGCGGCCATCTTCCAGTGTACGTTTCCCCAACACCAGAGGACGAATACCATGCGGATCACGGAAAGCCACTAATCCATGCCCGATAATCATGGCAACACAAGCATAAGCACCGCGAACTTTCCTGTGCATTTCCGCAACGGCGGCAAAAATGTTGTCAGGCTCTAATGGGAAATTCGGGAATTGCGTTAATTCATTGGCAAAGATATTTAGCAGGATTTCAGAATCTGAGGTAGTGTTGACATGACGGCGGGCATTTTCAAACAACATCTTTTTCAATTTATGTGCGTTTGTCAGGTTGCCGTTATGCGCCAACGTGATACCAAAAGGAGAGTTCACATAAAAAGGTTGTGCTTCAGAAGCACTGGAACTTCCTGCTGTTGGGTAACGGACATGTCCGATCCCAATCGTTCCCTGCAAACGTAACATGTGTCGTGTTTCAAACACATCCTTGACCAAACCATTGGCCTTACGTAAACGGAATTCATTGTTACTATCAATAGTCGCAATGCCTGCTGCATCTTGTCCACGGTGCTGAAGCACCGTCAAGGCATCATAAATCGACTGGTTAACCGGTGTAAAACCGACGATACCGACAATACCGCACATGTAGTCTTTCCTCATCAGCCAAGCGGAGAGGATTATCTCTCCGGCAGGAAACTCGACGCATTTTGCAGGTAGTCAAAAAACCACCTGATGATTTGACTGAACTGTGGGATCAATTGTGACTGTTGCCAGTCCTGACTTTTAGGCAGTGGCGTGAAAGAATCTGCAACAAACAGAATGGCAGATACAATCAATACCCCGCGCAATGCCCCAAAACAGATCCCCAGAACCCGATCAGTACCTGACAGGCCAGTTCGCTGAACCAATGAACCAATAACATAGTTCACTACTGCGCCAACAATCAGTGTTGCAATAAATAAGATAGCAATCGCTACGCCATTACGCACCAGCTCATCTTCAAGACGGGTAAAATACGCCGCCAGATAAGTATAGAAGTGGCTCGCAACAAAGAAAGCACAGCCCCAAGTTATCAGGGAGAGTGCCTCACGAACAAACCCTCGGATCAGGCTAACCAGTGCCGAGAAACCAATAATGGCAATAATCGTATAATCAATCCAGACCATATTTTAATCCAAAAATAGGCTCCCGACGTTCAGGTCGGGCGCATTCTAACAGAAAACGAAAACGTTTGCGTAGTAGATTTATCACTCTACTGAAAATAATTTTTTATACCTTCACGGGACATTTTGATTCCCGTGAAGTGACTGTCCGTTTATGGCTTATAGTTTTTAATTTGCCCTTCTAACCCTGTTATTTCTCTCAGTTCGGACAAAATGGATTCCAATTTTTGTCGGGAAGCGTTAGGGCCGACATAAATCCGTGTCAATTGCCCCTGCACCGGAGAAGGAGGAATGGTGTATACCTGATGCCCCGAAAGACGCAGTTTAGCCACTATTTCGCCTACTTTATCGGCATTTTTCAATGCGCCAAGCTGAACAACATATGCGGCTGCTTGCGGAGCCTGTTCTGCTGGCTTCGATTTAGCTTCTGGCTTGTTTTCAGAACGAGTGTCAGGCTGAGTTTGTGGTTTAGTTTGTGGTTTAGTTTCCACTTTCGGTTGAGGAGGAGGTTCAGGTTTAACCACTGCCTTCGGCTCTTTTGTGGTAGCAGCAGGCGGCGCTGTTATCTGAGCTGGTTCAGAAGGCGATAGCTCAGGCAGTATTTCGGTTTCTGAATCTGATTGCTGCTGTGCTTGTGTCTGCATCGCTTCCGCCGCACCTTCCGGTGGTGTGGATGGCATGTTTTGCGTCAATGGCGGGATTGAGTCAATATCTTCTTCATCACCCGGTTTTGGCACTAATGGAATAGAAGCAAACTGGTCTTCGTTATATTTCTTATCGCCGTCAAAGATAATGGGCAGCACAACCACGCCCAATGCTACAAGAACAAGCGTTCCAACTAAGCGATTTTGAAATTTACTTGCCACGTTCCTTCCCCTCCTCAAGTGCCTCCATGACATGCGCCACGGTGTGGAAAGAACCACAAACTACAATGATATCCTGCTCTGACGCATCTTCCATTGCCTGCTGCCATGCCGGTTCAACTTCTGCAAATGCCCGGGCACAGGCAAGCTGCCCTGCCAATATTTCAGCCTCTGCACCCCGTAGTTCATGCAGTGATGCGCAATACCATTCATCAATTTGCCGGGAAAGGCAAGCCAGTGTGCCCGCAATATCTTTGTCTTTCAGCATGCCAATCACACCACGAATTTTGCTGTCTGGTGCGCGGGGCAGTTCTGCCAATTTCTGAACCAGATAACCCGCAGCATGAGGGTTATGTGCCACATCCAGAATAACCAGCGGATTTTCCCTGACGATTTGGAAACGTCCCGGTAATTGAGCTTTTCTCAATCCCGCATGGATTGACCGCTCATCAATTGCCCGGCTGATTTTATCGTCCTGCTGCAATAAACAGTGGATCACCCCCATCGCGGTCGCAGCATTTGCCAGTGGCAAATTGGGTAAGGGCAATTCACTGAACTGCTGCCCATCGGTTAGCCAAGCCCAGCTATTTGTATCCTGAGTGAAATTCCAGTCCACGCCTCGACAAAAGAGCTTAGCCCCTAATTCATCTGCAACTTCGGCAATCGCATGTGGTATATCGGGTTCGCCCACCACAGCAAAATGCCCGCGACGGAAAATTCCGGCTTTTTCACGACCAATGTGCTCGCGATCAGAACCCAACCAATCCGTATGATCCAATGCAATACTGGTGATTGCCGCAACATCTGCATCCACAATGTTGGTGGCATCCAGACGTCCACCCAGCCCAACTTCCAGAATCACAACATCAAGATCGGCTTCTTTAAAAAGCTGTAACGCTGCCAACGTACCATATTCAAAATAAGTTAATGAGATATCGCCACGCCGGGTTTCAATATCCGCAAATACACGGCAGAAGTCCTGTTCTGTCGCTTCCTTACCCTGAATACGTACCCTTTCGGTATAGCGTACTAAATGCGGGGAACTGTATACGCCAACCCTGAGGCCCGCGGCCAGAAAAATAGATTCAAGGGCATGGCAAGTAGTTCCCTTGCCATTCGTACCTGACACCGTGATCACTTTTGGCGCGGGCTTCAACAGGCCTAATTGACCGCCGAGTTTTCCCACGCGCTCAAGCCCCATATCAATGGCTTTAGTATGCAGGTTTTCCAAATAGGAAAGCCACGTCATCAATGGCGACGTGGCTTGAGGAGTTTGCAAAGTATCAGACATCTTCTTTATTAGTGTTGATGTTTATATCAGCTTCAACATCAGCAGATTGTTCCACAACAATTTCTTCTGCTGGCTTCGCTTTTGTGCCCGGGTGCGGTTGGTGAGTCAACATTGCAATCAGGCTGGCAATTTTCTCGCGCATCTCTGGGCGACGCACGATCATGTCAATTGCGCCTTTCTCCAGTAAGAATTCACTGCGCTGAAAACCTTCCGGCAGTTTTTCACGCACTGTCTGCTCTATGACACGAGGGCCGGCAAAACCAATCAAAGCTTTAGGTTCAGCGATATTGATATCACCCAACATCCCCATACTTGCGGTTACACCACCCATTGTCGGGTTAGTCAGCACACAGATATATGGCAGACCCCTGTCTTGCATTTTTGCCAGTGCAGCACTGGTTTTTGCCATCTGCATCAGTGACATCAGGGCTTCCTGCATACGTGCCCCGCCACTGGAAGCAAAACAGATGAACGGGCAATTATCTTCCAAAGCCTGCTCAACGGCACGAACAAAACGCGCACCGACGACAGAGCCCATTGAACCGCCCATGAAGTTAAATTCAAATGCACCTGCTACAACAGGCATCTCGTGCAACGCGCCTTTCATGACGATCAGTGCGTCTTTTTCCTGAGTCTGCTTTTGGGCTGCAACTAAACGATCTTTGTACTTTTTGGTATCGCGGAACTTCAGAATATCTTTAGGTTCCAACTCACTACCTAATTCCGTGCCGGTGCCTTCATCCAAAAATGAGGTCAGTCTCTGACGGGCTGAAATACGCATATGGTGGTCACATTTCGGACACACTTCGAGATTACGCTCTAATTCAGCACGATACAGTACCTGACTACAACTATCGCATTTTGTCCAAACTCCTTCAGGTATGTTTGCCTTGCGAGTTTGCATTATTTTGCTTTTATTTAGAATCTTTTCAATCCAGCTCATTAATGAACCTTTCCGTCTGAATTTAGCTTATACCTTCATCTTTCAAGCCACGGCTTTATTAGCAGTGACTTGAGATCTATCGGGTAGATGCCAGCTTTTGTTTTACGTGCCATTAAACCACAATGCTATTGCAGTGTGGATAAAAAACTGCTCAAACCTGTTAACGGTTATCTATTTACTCTCAGCCGCTTTTTTTGATGCAGCGCGGCGATGACGCCAAATTTCTATGACGCCCGGCAGAATAGAAATAAAGATAATTGCAACAATCAATAGTTTCAGGTTCTGCTGTACAATTGGCATATCGCCGAATAAATAACCTGCATACGTGAATAATAGCACCCAGATAAATGCACCGATGACATTATAAGCCGCAAAATGGCGATAAGACATTTTCCCCATTCCAGCAACAAACGGTGCAAACGTTCTAATAATTGGCACAAACCGAGCCAAAATTATTGCTTTTCCCCCGTGTTTTTCATAAAACTCATGAGTTTTATCTAAATAACTGCGACGGAAAATTTTTGAATTCGGATTGGTAAATAATTTTTCACCAAAAATTCGACCAATCGTATAGTTTATAGCATCACCAATAATCGCGGCCGTAATCATCAAGGCCACCATAATATGTACATTAAGATTATTCGAATCTAATGCCGAGATCGCACCCGCAACAAATAGCAGAGAATCTCCCGGTAAAAATGGCGTAACCACCAGCCCTGTTTCGCAAAATATAATCAGGAATAAGATGCCATACACCCAATCCCCATAGCTGGCGACCAACTCAGCTAAATGAGCATCAATGTGTAAAATAAAATCGACAATAAATTTCGCAAAATCAACAAAATGAGTTAAAAACTCCATAATATTCCTCGTCATGCACGAACATCCCTGTCGCTATTCGAAAATGTCAGATTAAATCGTTAGCCAGAAACTCAATCATTTCCCAGAAACAGTGGCCCCATAATTGGTTCAGGTAAACCAAAGTGTTCAGGGTAATCCACAGCAACCAGATATAGCCCTTCTGCCTTGGCTGTTGCCGCCGCTTTGGTTCTGTCTTTCAGTGCTAATAGTTCAGCCATCCAGCCGATGTCCTGATTACCACAGCCAATTTCCAGTAAGCTACCAACGATATTGCGCACCATGTGATGAACAAAAGCATTCGCCTTGATATCCACAACAATATAATGTCCATACCGGCTGACGTTAATATGTATCATATTGCGCCACGGTGAATTGGACTGGCACTGCACCGCCCTGAAAGACGTAAAGTCATTCTCTCCCAATAGGCTCTGTGCCGCTTCATGCATTTTTTTCTCATCCAATGGATAGTGAAAATGCGTGACGCCCTGTGCCAAAACTGCCGGACGATAGCGATGATTAAAAATCACATAGCGGTAACGGCGAGCGGTTGCACTGAAACGGGCATGAAATTCATCATCTACCATTTTGACCCAACGAACGGCAATATCCGGCGGTAAATGGGTATTTACCCCCATTGTCCATGCTGCCTCTTTACGTTGCGCCGAAGTTTCAAAGTGCACTACCTGCCCGGTTGCGTGTACTCCCGCATCCGTTCTGCCAGCACAAAAAACTGAAATAGGCTCATTCGCGACTTTCGACAGGGCTTTTTCCAAACACGCCTGTACGCTTTTCACTTCTTGCTGGCGCTGCCAACCATAATATCGGCTGCCGTCATATTCAATCCCCAGTGCAATTTTCACTTTCTTTGCTTCTGGCACAGACTGAGCCAGCTCTGTATCAGACATCAGTAAAATTGCTCCTGCATCAGTTTCTCTGCAATTTCAACCGCCATCAATGCGCCGCCAAAACGGATATTATCGGCAACCGACCAAAATTGCAGCATTTCTGGCATACCATAGTCATTGCGCAGGCAACCTATGCTCAAACCATCATGACCAGAAGCATCAGTCACCTGAGTCGGGTAATCACCCTCTTCTGAGACCTGAATTTCCTCAAGACGTTCAAATTCGCCACGTGCTTCTTCTGTTCCAACCGGGCGCAATGTTTCCAAATTTACCATCTGCGCAATACCATAGAACACGGAAGACTGTACACAACTTACAGAAACCGGCAGACCTTCATCCTGCAATATTCTGCGAATTTGGTCGACAATACGGCGCTCTTCACGCACAGTGCCTTCAACATCAGGTAATAAAGGCAGCAAGTTAAAAGCCAATTGTTTGCCGAAACGGCCTTCATCCGGTGGAATGCCATTTAATAAACGAGCACTCTGACCAGCCAGTTCATCAATGGCTGCTTTACCGTGCACAGAAACCGGCAATATATTGGTGAAATGTAAACGGGCGATGCCAGCCGCGTCGATCAATGGTTTGATGGCTGTCAATACCTGACTTGTTGAGCTATCAGCCACAGCGATGATGTTACGGTTACGGTACTCCGCCAATACATGTGGATTAACGCCAGGAACAACCAAAGGTATATCCGGCTCTGCCGCAAACAGGCCGCTGCTGTCAATCACCAGACAGCCAGATTCTGTTGCTTTTTCAATATGCTGCGCTGTTGCTTCCATTGTCGCGGCAAAAAACGCAAGCTGTACTTGTGACCAATCAAATTCTGCCGCATCACGAACGGTGATGTTTTTACCATTAAAACGCTGGATCTTTCCGACACTTTGTTCACTGGCAAGAAGATGCAGTTCACCAACCGGAAATTGGCGTTCCTGTAATAACGCCAATATCGCCTCACCTACTGCGCCCGTTGCACCCAAGAGCGCAATATTCCAACCTTCAGACATGTTGGTTTTCTCCACTTCTTTCATTTTGCTGACAGGCAGGAACCCCTGCCTGTATTAAATCACTTGAGCATTAAACTCAGTTTTGTGTTAACCCCAGTTTTGCGTTAAACCCAATCCGGGATAGTAATCGAACGCTTTTTTCTGAATCACAATACACTGTCAAGGAAGACCATTCCCGACGTTCTGGATAATGCTTGCGCAACTGGTCAAAAGCCCCCTCTTGACCTGCAACCTGACGTAAAGGTGCATCATCACGGCGCACATCATACACTAAATGTATCAAGCACTTCAGGATGCTTTGTGTTACTTCACCTTGTAGGGTGATCTGGCTGAAATCAGGTGTGGGTAACAGCTCAGACAATTCCGTTTTGTGTGGCTGTCCCAGAAATTCACAATAGGCTTCAAAAACCTGCGTTGTGCCCCGTGCTTTACCCTCCAGGGTATAGCCCGCAATATGGGGAGTACCAATATCAACCAATTCCAGTAAAGGCAGTGAAAGGTTAGGCTCTGGCTCCCAAACATCAAGCACTACACGTAATTTTTTTCCACTTTGCAGCACAGAAAGTAAGGCCTGATTATCAACCACCTCACCCCGGCTGGCGTTAATCAAAATTCGGTTATCTGGTAATGCAGAAAGTAATTTTTCATCTGCCAAATGATAGGTTTGATATGGGCCAGACTGATTAAGGGGCGTATGAAAAGTCAGAATGTCCGCTTCTTTCACTAATTTTTCTAAAGGCCAAAATTCACCTTCATCACCCCGATCAGCGCGTGGAGGATCGCACAGTAATGTTTTCACGCCCAAAGCCGCCAGCCGATCAGCCAGACGCCCGCCGACATTACCAACGCCGATAATTCCAACCGTTTTATCTTTGAGTTGAAACTGATCTTGTTCAGCCAATAACATCAGTGCAGAAAATACATACTCAACAACCGCAATTGCATTACAGCCGGGGGCAGCGGAAAAACTAATTCCTGCCTGCGCCAGCCATTGCTGATCAACATGATCCATACCCGCAGTGGCAGTACCCACAAATTTTATTGAGCTGCCTTGCAACAAGGATTCATTAACTTTAGTGACAGAACGCACCATAAAGGCATCCGCATGTTCCAAAACTCCTTCAGGTACTGGGCGTCCCGGAATTGCCTGTACTTCCCCCAATTGCTGAAAGAGCTGTTCAGCATAAGGCATATTTTCATCAACCAAAATTTTCACTTTTCTCATCCAACGGCTTTAAATGGGCGGGATCTGCTATTCTGCCATTTTATCTGCATAAAACCTATATGCCCTTCATCTTTCAAGTCAGCCTTTCTTAAAACGCTCTGGCGTCGTACCAGAAAATTGCTGAAACATGGCAATAACTAAGAGAGATAGAGATATTTTGTCTTAATTGCCACATCGGTTGACTGATTATCAATATATACAATAAATTGGTCACTGCTAAACTAATCAGACTATAAACTTACATAACACATTTAGCTCAATGAAGAATTTATTGTTTCCCCTCGTGGCTGTATTGATCTGGTCAATCAATGCCGTTGTCAGTAAAGCTGCCGCTACCGTAATTGAGCCTGCTGCAATTGCTTTTTATCGCTGGTTCATTGCCTTCCTGACGTTAACTCCTTTCGTCTTATTGCCAATCCTGAAACAACGGAAACTCGTTGCCCAGTATTGGTGGAAACTATTGGTTTTAGGCTCTCTGGGCATGGTGCTTAACCAAAGTCTGGCATACTATGCTGCCCATACGGTCAGTGCGACAATGATTGGTATTTTTACTTCATTGATTCCATTATTGACCGTTATTATCAGTATATTTGCCTTGCGAGTTGCCCCTACTGTCGGCATTACCCTTGGCACAGTTTTATCTTTGTTCGGCTTGGTGTGGCTTGTCAGCAAAGGAAATCCTGCCTCCCTACTGCAACATGGGCTGGGTATCGGAGAAGTCATGATGTTTATTGCTGCCGCTTCTTACGCCTTATATGGTGTTTTAACAAAACGCTGGGCAATCCCTTTACCCAACTGGCAATCACTCTATGTACAAATCGGGTTTGGCGTTTTACTGCTTCTGCCTAGCTTCATGATGACAGAAAATGTTCAGTTAACAGCCGATAATATCTCTCTTGTCTTATTTGCCGGCATCCCTGCATCAATTATTGCCCCCTATATGTGGATACAGGGCGTAATTCGCATTGGCGCAAATATGACTTCTATTTTTATGAATCTGGCTCCTGTATTTACGGCCCTTATTGCTATCGTGGTGCTTCATGAAGAGATGCACAGTTATCACCTAATTGGAGGAGGCATTGTGCTCGGCGGTGTGATACTCGCACAGCAATTACGCACTCCGCTCACTCGCAGAAAGCCGGAATACAACCCGAACCAATAATCCTCCCAATATTTCACTGGGTAAAAGCTGGAGAGTAGCACCGTGATACAGGCTGATTTCTTTGACGATAGTCAGCCCCAACCCTGCTCCCTCCAGCCCCGCAGAGTTTCCCAAACGGTTAAATGCCATGAGAGAGTGACTAATATCATCCTGCGCAATACCCGGCCCTGAATCGTCAATTTCAAGGCAACAGTATTTTTTGTCCGGTGTTATTTTCACACGTCCCGTTACCACACCCATTTGCGGAGTATATTTGATGGCATTGTCCAGCAAATTGGCACACATTTCTGCTAACAAGACGGGTTCGCCTTTGATCCAAAAAGCATCTTCCCCCTCATAACCCAAATCAATGTATTTGCTTTCTGCTTGCTGCAAACGGGAAAAGCAGGCTTGTTGCAACAGTTCTACGATATTAACTGGCTGATAGTTTTGTATTGCTTCCTTTTCATGCACTTTCAACTGTGATAATTGCAATAGGCGATCGGTCAGCAAAATCATATTGTCCAAACTGTTGTCAATCGCTGCCAGTATTGTTTCTCTCTGATCTGAGTTTTGATCACTACAAGCCACCGCCACCTGTGTTTTCAATACAGCTAAAGGCGTTCTAAGCTGATGGGAGGCATCCGCGCTGAATCGTTCTTGACGTCCAACCATTAATTTCAGCCGTTCGATATATCGGTTGAATGCCTGAAGCAATGGAGAAAGCTCAGACCACGGTAAAATATTCGGTAGTGGCGTGAGGTTATTAGCTGAGCGTCTGATCATAATGCCTGACAGTTTTCGTAGCGGCTTAAGCAATTGCTTTAACAGGATATAAGCCAGCAGCAACGTTAATAATACAACCGTCCCCTGACTCACTAACGAATAAAACAGTAATTGCTGCGTCATGTATTGGCGGGAAATCACCGTTTCAGCCACTAATATCAACGCCATCCCCATTATACCGCCCTCATTGACGGGTTGGTACAATGCCACGACGCGTATAGGCTGCCCCCGGTATTCTGCATCATAAAAATACGCCAGCGCCGTGTACAATGGCGAGCGTTGAACATGTTGAGGTATGAGAGGCAGGTTATCGGCTCCTGAAATGTTTTTTCCCTCAGGAGAGATAACTTGATAATAAAGACGATCATTTGTATTACGCTCAAAACTATCCAAGACAACATAAGGAACATCGACCACCAAATGCTTATCCCGGACAGTCAGGCGTTCAGCAACCGTTCTTGCTGATGCCAGCAACGTTCGATCATAAGCCAGCGTTGCAGCATTTTTCACGCTGACATACTGGCTATAGACAGAGGCACAACCCAATAGCAGTAGCGGTACGCCAAAGAACAGCAGCAACTGATGGAATAACGATCGGGGTATTTTGATAAATTTCATGAATTCTGTAATTCCAAGCGATATCCCAATCCACGTAACGTTCCTATTCCTACATCGCTGTCGAGTAATTTTTTCCGTAACCGGTGCACATACAATTCGATGCTTTGTGGATTCGCCTCATCCGACAGAGAAAATACCTGCTCAAATAACTGCTGCTTAGAAACAGGGCGGCCTCGACGGTGAAATAGTGTTGTTAAAACAGATAATTCTCTGGGAGTCAGGGCTAACGGTACATTGCCTAGCAAAAAATAACCTTCGTCTTCATAAACCAATGAGCCAAACATTTGTGCTTCTTGTGGCATAGCTGTACTACGGCGCAGGAGCGCCCGAATACGGGCTTCCAGCTCCTGAAAATCAAAAGGCTTAGTTAAATAATCATCAGCACCAGAATTCAACCCCTTTACCCGATCCGCAACATCTGTTTTGGCGGTCAATAGCAATACGGGTAAGTTCTGACCACGCTTACGCAGCCGGGATAACAAAGAAATTCCGTCTAATCTGGGCAAGGCAACATCCAAAATCAGTAAGGCATAATTTTCGGTCTGTAAAAGCTGATCTGCCATAACACCATCTTCTGCCAGATCGACCACAAACCCAGAATTGCTCAATGCCTTCTGTAGCCAATGTGATAAGTCAGGATGATCTTCAACCAATAAAAGACGCATGAGTAATACCCGCAGTTAAAAATAAACCAGAGGAATAAAGCGGGGATACTACATAGGAGATACTTCCTAATTGCAATACTAATATTCAGCAATTGTACATGGGTTAACAAAAAACATAATTTAATACACCTAGTTAACATTTTTATGTAAAACACTACGCAAATTAATCGATTAAGGTCACATCCAGTCAATTTTTATTGTTAATGAAAGGTAATTGAAAGGTTTCACTCCTATAAATAAGTGCCGGAAATTTGTCATCCATATCCTTTACTGGCGCTATGTGAGGAATCAAAATGAAAACATTCAAAACCTTATTAACTGCTGCAAGTCTACTTCTCTGTACCAGTGCTTTTGCAACTTCTGATCCCAATAGAACCGATGCTCCCAATAGAACTGAATGTATCGCGCCAGCCAAGCCTGGTGGAGGCTTTGATTTAACCTGCAAACTCATTCAGGTTTCATTATTGGATACCAAAATCATCAACTCTCCGATGCGGGTCACATTCATGCCCGGTGGTGTCGGTGCTGTTGCCTACAATGCCATCATTGCCCAGCGGCCTGCCGAACCCGGCACTGTTGTCGCTTTTTCTGGCGGTTCCCTGTTGAATCTTGCTCAAGGAAAGTTCGGTCGCTACAACGTGAATGATGTGCGCTGGCTGGCGAGTGTCGGTACAGACTACGGTATGATTGCTGTTCGTCAGGATTCTCCTTATAAAACTTTGTCAGATTTGTTGGAGGCTTTCAAAAAAGCGCCCGACAGGATTGTGTTTGGTGCAGGTGCCTCTATCGGTAGTCAGGACTGGATGAAAACAGCATTATTGGCGAAAGAAGTCGGTATTGATCCCCGCAAAATGCGCTATGTCGCATTTGAAGGTGGTGGCGAACCTATCACAGCCCTTTTAGGCAATCATATTCAAGTTGTTTCCGGCGATCTGAGTGAAACGTTACCTTATCTCAATGGGGATAAAATCCGCATACTGGCTATCTATGCAGATAAACGCCTGGATGGTGAGTTGGCAAATATTCCAACGGCAAAAGAACAGGGATATGACCTCGTATGGCCAGTTATTCGTGGTTTTTATATGGGGCCCAAAGTCTCTGATGCGCAATATGAATGGTGGGTAGATACCTTTAAGACGTTACAGCAAACTGCGGAGTTCAAAAAACAACGCGAATTACGCGGGTTATTTGAATTGAATATGACAGGCAAAGAACTGGATGATTATGTGAAAAAACAGGTTATTCAGTACCACGAAATGGCCAAATCCTTTGGTTTAGCAAAATAACAGGGGTAGCATCATGAGCGATCGTATCTTTGCTGCTGTATGGCTGGTGCTATGTGGGATAGGGCTGGTCATTGGCTGGGGGATCCATAGCGAATACAGTTATGAACCCTTGGGGCCTCGCCCATTTCCAATAGCTATCATTTCATTAATGGCATTTTGTGCATTACTGTTGCTATTTAAAAAACCTGACTCCATACAATGGCCGACAATACAAGTATTGCGTCGCTTAGTTTTGTTGATTGTTTCACTAATCATTTATGCTTGGTCGTTTGAGTGGTTGGGGTTTCCTCTGGCAACAACATTATTGACCATCAGCGTGGCATTGTTATTTAACGCTACACTTCCGGCAGCGATCATATCTGGCATATTTCTTGGTATTTCGCTCTTTTTTGCCTTTGATCGCCTGTTAGATGTCACATTGCCAGTCGGCAGTTGGCTCAACTAAGGAGATAACGATGGATACTTGGGTATATCTGAGCCAGGGATTCGAAGTTGCATTAGTCCCCCAGAATTTAGTCATTGCATTAATTGGTTGTTTTATTGGTACTGTTGTTGGATTACTACCCGGTCTTGGCCCTATTAATGGGGTTGCGATCTTACTGCCACTCGCTTTTGCATTAAAATTACCTGCTGAATCAGCCCTGATTTTATTGGCAACTGTCTACATTGGTTGTGAATACGGGGGCCGTATCTCTTCAATCCTGCTCAATGTACCGGGTGATGCTGCCGCCATCATGACAGCCCTTGATGGCCATCCGATGGCAAAACAAGGGCGAGCCGGTATTGCGCTTTCTATCTCTGCTATCAGTTCATTTTGCGGTTCGCTTTTAGCTATCATTGGTATCATCTTGTTTGCCCCTCTTCTGGCGCAGTGGTCTTTAGCATTTGGGCCTGCTGAGTATTTTGCACTGATGGTTTTTGCCATTGCCTGTCTCGGCAGTATGATGAGCCAAAACCCGGTAAAATCATTATTGGCCGCCTTGATCGGCCTGGGTTTGGCAACCGTTGGCGTGGATTCTAATACAGGCGTTTATCGTTTCACTTTTGATAGCGTACATCTTTCTGACGGTATTCAATTTATTGTTGTCGTTATTGGTTTGTTTTCAGTCAGTGAAATTTTGTTGATGCTGGAAAGCACTTCTGCGGGACAAAAAGTGATAAGTAAAACAGGCCGCCTACTGTTCAATAGAAAAGAAGCAGCGGTTTGTGTAGGGCCAACCTTACGCTCCTCTGTGATTGGTTTTTTCGTGGGTATATTACCCGGAGCTGGGGCAACAATCGCTAGTGCAATCACCTACATGACAGAAAAACGGATTAGTGGCAACAGTGATTCGTTTGGCAAAGGAGATATTCGAGGTGTCGCAGCGCCAGAAGCCGCTAATAATGCTTCAGCATGTGGTTCATTCATCCCGATGCTCACTCTCGGTGTACCGGGATCAGGCACAACAGCAGTAATGATAGGCGCTTTGACGCTTTATAACATCACTCCCGGCCCTGCTATGTTCACAGAACAGCCTGATATTGTTTGGGGACTTATTGCCGCTTTACTAATCGCTAACGTTTTGTTACTGATTATGAATATCCCGATGATTGGGATATTTACCCGTATGCTAAGTATTCCGCTGTGGTTTCTGGTTCCATCAATAGCAATTATTTCCGCAGTTGGGGTATATGCTGTTCACAGTACTACATTCGATCTTATATTGATGGTTGGGCTAGGTGTTTTCGGTTACATTCTCCGAAAAATGAATTTCCCAATGTCGCCACTGATTTTAGGATTCGTATTAGGGGAAATGCTGGAGCAAAATTTACGCCGGGCGTTATCAATCAGTAATGGGGATTTTGAAATACTGTGGAGCAGCACAATTGCTCAGGTTCTTCTGATCTTGGCGATATTAGTGATTATTATTCCACTTGCTTTACGAACCATTAAGAAACGCCGTAATAAAATCACGGCATCATAATTAAAATAGCCAATCCACATAGTTATACACTTAGTTAATGCACATAGTTAATGGATTGGCTTTCATTTTAACTGATAATTTTTTCAGTATTAAAAAAATCAGTCTGAATACTTGCGCATCACCAGGGAAGCATTTGTACCGCCGAACCCGAAGCTATTGGACATGACTGTTCTTAGCTCGCGTTCGGTAGGTTCAGTGATAATATTCATGCCCAATGCTTTTTCGTCTAAGTCTTCAATATTGATGCTTGGTGCAATAATGCCATGCTCCAACATCAACAAACTGTAGATCGCTTCGTGAGCACCAGCAGCGCCTAAAGAATGCCCAGTCATCGCCTTAGTGGCAGAAATGGCAGGTGTGTTATCACCAAAAACTTCTCTGATAGCTTCTAGTTCTTTCAAGTCACCAACCGGCGTCGAAGTTCCATGGGTATTGATGTAATCCACCTCTCCTTCAATACCGTTCAATGCCATCTTCATACAGCGCACAGCACCTTCTCCTGAAGGTGCAACCATATCCGCACCATCTGAGTTCGCACCATAACCCACAATTTCAGCGTAAATATGTGCGCCACGGGCTAACGCATGCTCTAATTCTTCAACAACAACAATACCGCCACCGCCTGCAATTACAAAACCATCACGGTTCTGATCATAAGTACGGGAAGCCTGTTCTGGTGTTTCATTATACTTGGTAGACAGCGCGCCCATCGCATCGAATTCACATGCCATTTCCCAACTTAATTCTTCACCACCTCCAGCAAAAATAACATCTTGTTTGCCAAGTTGGATTAATTCAACAGCATGACCGATACAATGTGCAGAAGTTGAGCAGGCAGAACTGATGGAGTAGTTAACGCCTTTGATTTTAAAAGGCGTTGCTAAGCAAGCTGACACACCGGAAGCCATTGCACGCGTAACCATATATGGCCCAACGCCACGCAATCCACGGGCGCGCATCCCATCTGAACCAGCAACCTGGTTATACGGCGAACCGCCTCCTGAACCCACAACCAGCCCCGTGCGAAGATTAGAGACTTGTTCATCGGATAAGCCAGAATCTTTAATCGCCTCATCCATTGCCAGATAAGCATAAATAGATGCGTCACTCATAAAACGTTGAGTTTTGCGGTCAATCAAACCAGATGTATCCAGTTTTACATTGCCCCAAACATGGCTGCGCATTCCTATCTCTTTAAATTCCTCGGAGAAAGTTATCCCGGAACGGCCCTCTTTCAGAGACTCCAGCACCTCTTTCTGGTTATTACCAATACTGGAAACAATACCCAGACCAGTGATTACTGCACGTTTCATTACTTACCTCATCAATATGTTTACCCGCGGGATTTTTTCACCCGCACTTTAGCGTACACTTGTACGCCGAACAAGTCCGATCAGGTTAAAATATGTGAAAAAATTGATCTGGACTAAACCCCGCAGCTCACCCATGGGTGGTGCAACCAAATGAAGACCGTTAAAATCCCTATATTATTTTTATCAACATACGGGCATTATTGTGAAAAACAGTGCTATCAACAGCGCAACCCTAAGTTGGAATGAACAGGGTACACCTGTTTCTGAGCAGTTTGATGATGTTTATTTTTCAAATCAAGATGGCTTAGAAGAAACTTTATATGTATTCTTAAAAGGTAATAATTTTCCTGATCGTTTCAATACACACCCCCGCTCAAATTGCGTCATTGCGGAAACTGGATTTGGTACTGGATTGAATTTTCTTACTTTTTGGCGATCGTTTTCTCTTTTCAGACAGCAAAATCCTGAAGCTTCTTTAAAGCGACTTCATTACATTAGTTTTGAAAAATACCCATTAAAGCCAGCAGATCTAAAAACTGCACACCAACGTTGGCCAGAACTTCAGGCCTTTTCTGATCAATTATGTCAGCAATGGCCCTTAGCGCTTGCAGGTTGCCATAGGTTAATTTTGGATAATGGCGCAATTACATTGGATCTTTGGTTTGGGGATGTAAATGATCTTTTACCTAAAATAAATTCGAATCTGATTGGAAAAGTTGATGCCTGGTTTTTAGATGGTTTTGCGCCGTCTAAAAACCCACAAATGTGGAGCGAACAGTTGTTCGCTGCAATGGCAAAATTTTGCCGCCCCGGAGGCACGTTTGCAACTTTTACATCTGCCGGAACAGTTCGCAGAGGATTGCAGAGTGCAGGTTTTACTGTCACAAAGGTTAAAGGATTTGGACGCAAAAGAGAGATGCTGACAGGCGCTTTATCCCCATCAGAAAACCCTTCTCTTACTTTATCCCACATGCCATGGTTTTCTCGCCAAGCCGCCACCCATCCCGATGATATAGCTATTATCGGTGGCGGTATCGCAAGTGCATTAACTGCCCTCGCTTTATTGCGCCGTGGAGCGAAAGTCACACTATATTGCCAAGACGAACAACCAGCACAGAACGCATCCGGTAACCAGCAGGGAGCCCTTTATCCCTTACTAACTGGCAATGACGATCCACTAGAGCGTTTCTTCACATCAGCATTTACTTTTGCCCGACGTCAGTATGATCAATTGATTGATGACAACGTGCCATTTGACCACCAATGGTGTGGTGTCAGTCAATTAGCTTATGATGAAAAGAGCAACAATAAAATTAACAAAATGCTGCAAACCGAATGGCCAGAAGCCATTGCGGTTGAGATGGATCGCCAACAATTAAGTCATGTCAGTGGATTGGACGTTAATTATCATGGCATTCACTACCCACAAGGAGGCTGGTTATACCCTGCACAATTAACCCAGGAAGTCATAAAACTTGCTGAGCAACGTGGTATGCGGGTTAATTTTAATCATAAAGTGACACAGCTCATTCAAAATGAGAACAGTTGGCAATTGCAGATTGAATATGAGGAAAGCCTACAATACAAAAATCATAACGCCGTTATCATTGCCAATGGTCACTGTCTGCCGCAGTTCGAACAAACGAAAAAACTGCCAGTCACTGCTGTTCGCGGTCAAGTGAGCCATATCCCAACCACAAACAGTCTCAGGCAACTGAAAAGTGTACTGTGTTACGATGGTTATATGACTCCCGCTAATCCCAATAATCAATATCACTGTATTGGTGCCAGTTACCAACGCCAACAATTAGATACACAGTACTCTTCTATTGAACAGCAAGAAAACCGTGATCGTTTATTGAAATGTTTTCCTGATGTTGATTGGGTACAGGAAGTTGATATCTCAGAAGAAAAGTCCCGCCAAGGCATACGATGTGTTATTCGGGATCATATGCCAATGGTCGGAAACGTTCCTGTTTTAAGTGGCATCATGGAGAAATATGCAAATTTACCTCATCAGATACAGTCTGATGAAATTATTGAAGAATCGCCTTGTTACCCTAATCTATTTGTTATTGGTGCGCTAGGTTCCCGTGGATTATGTTCTGCCCCTTTGAGTGCTGAATTATTAGCTAGTCAAATTTTTGGAGAAGCCTTACCTCTAGATGATGAAACATTAGCAGCTTTACATCCTAATCGCTTTTGGGTGAGAAAGTTGTTACGGGGCAAATCTGTTAAGACAGAAAGATCTTAAGGGTATTTACTCATCTATATCAGATACCCTGCATAAAAAACAGGGTGTCTGGTGAAACACCAATATTTCCATTCTTAAAAACCAGCACAATGCTCAGGTGTAGAGATCAACCGTTTCATTGTACAGCGTTGTTCTTCAGCAAACCCGTAGTCAATTTCACTTTGTAACATTTGACGTAGTGATTCAGTAAGCAGCTTCAAATGTAAAATTTTTTATTTTAGTGAGTATTTAAAACATAAACTTCATTGCAGCAAGAATTATGCCAGAAAGACCAAACATCATTGTTACCATCCATTTGGTTTGCGCAACTATTTTATCTGATACGCTTACATGAATAGATGAAATCTCTTTCCTCATGGAAGAAATATCCTCTTTAATGTAAAGAATATCTTTTTTCATAAAATCAATATCCTGTTTCATAAAACCAATGTCTTGTTTCATGAAAGACATATCCTCACGTATAGATATCATTTCATTTGTCATATCATTACGTACAGTAGCTATTTCTTTATGAACCAATGAACTCACGGCTTCAATATCCGATTTTGTTGCATAATTTGATTTTATGACAGCAACATCTGTTTTTATTTGTGCAGTATCCGATTCCAGATTTTCAACTCTTTTTTCCAATGTTGTACTCATTGCCTTTTTCCAACCAAATTTTAAGGAGTTATAACTTATCGATTCGGGTAACAAAAGTATTTTGTTATTTGCGGAAAAATATCCATATTCATTTTGAACAGAACTAATTTTCTGTTTCATACCGCCATCTCCTGATATATCCTTTTCCAGTTTCCATTTTTTAAGAAAAATCAATCTCTTTTCTAAGATGAAATGTTATCTATTCTTTTTTTATAATTGTTCCTCTAACCTATCAAACTCTTAGCGATCTATTAAGGTTTCATGCCGCTAATTACTGTTATTCTTTTTTCCGTTCTGGAAGACAGTTCTTATGGCACATTGGGCTAATTGCGTATTCACATCGATATTTTGTTTATTAATTCAAGTTACTTAATTAGGTAAGAAAACACTCTATTTTCTACCCTGTTTTATCACTACTCTAACACTCCTATTTATTTTAATCATCAGTCGTTCCACTAACAACTTGATTGTTTTAAATAAAAATCAACATTTCCATTCATCTCCCTTAAAACATACTATGTTTTTATATTATTTTAATGTCATATGGAAAATTATTCTAAAACAATAAAAAATAGCGCATTATTTTTCTATTTCATATTTATTCTATTACATCCAATATATTAAAGCCAAAGTAACTGTACTCTATATTCACTATAAAAAGATCAATAAAAATTGGATTTTCGCTATTTATTCTAATTATTGAGAAGTACCACAAATTTTTTTGTAATCGTGGAGGGTTAATTACCTCTAACCATCAGAAAAAATAAAGGGCTACATAAATAGCCCCCATTAGAATTATTTCTGTGTCAATAAATTAAACTTGCGCACTATCCAGCAGTTTCTGCCAAGTTGCCAAGACCAAAACTTGATCTGGCGGGGCCAGTTCTCCCGCTTTAATCGCTTTATGGACACTTTCTTCCACACGCTGATGAAGCTGTTCAACGGTATTTGCCCCTTCTTGCTCTAATTCAGCAACCGCCAACGTTAAATGCCCACGGAGGTATCCACCAGCAAATAATTCGTCATCACTGGCATGTTCAACCATGTCATCAATTTGCGCCAGAATGCGTGTTTCAAACTCTGCGAGCATTATCTTTTCCTCAAGATCAATTTCAATTAGCAAAAGGATTTTCCGGATAAGGAAAATGTTCTGCTTTTAGTGGAGGCGTATTGTAAAACGATTGCAGACCTTGAATAAAGCTTGCTGCTCGTATGGGTATTCCATTTTCAAGGTATTGCATAACTTGCGCATGCACTTTTCGCTGAAAAGCAAAGCGATCAGGTTCAAAATCCCCTTCGAGATTGTCACAACTAATATTAAAGGGGAAACCCGCCGCAACGCAAAATAACCATTCCAACGACTGCGGTTTGATTTCCACTTTTTCAAATTCTCCCTGTGTTTGAGCATCACGCCCATCAGGGCAATACCAATAACCAAAATCGACCAGTTTGCGACGTTCTTCACCCGCAATACACCAATGTGAAATTTCATGTAATCCACTGGCATAAAAACCATGGGCAAATACAATCCGGTTATAGCTCACTTCATCATCTGCCGGCAGATAAATCGGTTCATCATCACCTTTTATCAAGCGGGTGTTATAGTCATCGCTAAAGCAATTATTAAAAATTTCAATCAGTTGTTGATAATGATGTGCAGTCATGTATTAATGCAATACCCTAAAATCAAAAATAAAATGCCAACCAAGAGCGGATAGTATCTCCATGATGATCATAGAGAAGTTTGATGCTCATCAAAAAAGATATGGTTACTAACATTGGGCGGATCAGTTTTTGCCCTTTACTCAGCACTAAACCAGCGCCTAACCGGGCACCTATCATTTGCCCTATCAGCATCACACAACCCACCAACCATAAAACCTGACCGCCAATAATAAAGAAGCCTAAAGCACCAATGTTAGAAGCAAAGTTCAGCACCTTGGCATGGGCTGTCGCTTTCGCCAAATTGTATCCACAAAGCATGACATAACATAGTGCGAAAAAAGATCCCGCTCCCGGCCCAAACACACCGTCATAAAAACCTATTCCACACCCTGCGAGGCAACCAAATGCAACCGGGCCAAGGCGATGTTGCCGATCTTCTGCTCCAATATTGGGTACCAATAAAAAGTAAAGACCAATGAGTATCACAAATATTGGCAACAAATAACGCAGAAAATCCGGTGACATGAATTGAACCAGCAAAGCACCCAACATGGCTCCAATCATTGTCATGAAGATAGCAAAACGCTGGGAACGCCAATCCACGGCTTTACGACGAATAAAGTAAAGGCTGGCAGAGAACGAACTACCTACAGCCTGAAGTTTACTCGTCGCCAATGTTTGGACAGGGGAAACACCTACTGATAATAAAGCGGGAATGGTTAATAACCCTCCCCCACCGGCAATGGAATCAATAAATCCTGCAACTATCGCAACCAAAAAGAGAAAACCGTAAATCTCAAGACTCAATGATGACCATTCCATTCTTCATTTCACCAGAAAACTGCTTGCCAATTATTACGATATCTTTCGGTATCAATCGAAGTACGTATCAGTATCCTCACTACCAACGTGGAAGCGGGGGTATCACATCAGCACATTGCGCTCGCTGGCGCAGCAAATGATCCATCAGCACTATCGCCATCATGGCTTCTGTGATAGGGACAGCACGGATACCCACACAAGGATCATGGCGGCCACGGGTCACCATATCCACTTCTTCTCCCTGACGGTTGATTGTTTTGCCTGGCACCATAATGCTGGATGTCGGTTTCAGGGCAATATGAGCGATAATCGGTTGGCTGCTGCTAATTCCACCCAAAATGCCGCCGGCATGATTACTGCTGAATCCCTGCATTGTGATTTCATCGCGGTTTTCACTGCCACGTAAATTAACAACACCAAAACCGTCACCAATTTCAACGCCTTTCACCGCATTAATACTCATCAAAGCATGAGCAATATCCGCGTCCAGACGATCAAAAACCGGTTCTCCCAATCCCGCAGGAACATTTTCAGCTACTACCGTGACTTTCGCACCAATAGAGTCGCCTTCTTTTTTCAGTGTTCGCAGTAATTCATCAAGTTGAGTCAATTTACTCTCATCAGGGCAGAAAAAAGGGTTCTGTTCAACCAGTGCCCAATCTTTCAATTCGCAATGAATATCGCCCATCTGAGTCAGGCAGGCACGAATAAGAATGCCATGTTTTTCAAGCAGGTATTTTTTGGCGATCGCCCCTGCCGCAACGCGCATTGCGGTTTCACGAGCTGAGGAGCGCCCACCGCCACGATAATCACGCAGCCCATATTTCTGTTCGTAGGTATAATCAGCATGTCCCGGACGGAAAACATCTTTAATCGCACTGTAATCTTGTGAGCGCTGATCGGTATTTTCGATTATCAGGCCAATGCTGGTTCCTGTCGTTACTCCGTTAAAAACCCCCGAAAGAATGCGAACCTGATCAGGCTCCCGACGCTGTGTTGTATAACGGGAAGTTCCGGGACGACGTCTGTCTAAGTCGCCTTGTAAATCAGCTTCTGTGATAGCAATGCCCGGAGGAACACCATCCACAATACATCCCAATGCGATTCCGTGAGATTCGCCAAACGTGGTAACACGAAAGAACTGCCCAATACTATTGCCTGCCATTCCTACCCTGCCATCATTATTTATGAGTTAAAAATGAGATTAAATAACAATAACTCACCCAATGATCAAAGCCTAACTTATTTCATCAATTTTATTTTCCTTTATACCTTCCATTTTGCAAGTTAGCGGTGTTTATCCATTTCGGCCATACAATTAATTGTATGGCCGAAAATTGATTCTTTGCCGTTGTGCTACAACTTGAAATCTATCGGGTATCGTTTAATAGAAAATCTGTTTTAGCCATTGGATAACTGAAAAATATCAGTCTTTGAATTGCTGGAAATATTCGTGATGCTCAACAAGCTGCTGGCGAGTCAGCACGAAAACACCATCACCATAATCATGTTCGAATGTCAGCCATTTGAATGGTACTTCAGGGTATTGCTCAATCAGGTGTACCATACTGTTACCTACTTCACATACCAGTATTCCATCTTCTGAAAGGAAATCCGGGGCAGTTGCCAGAATACGACGAACCAAATCCAACCCGTCAATACCTGCAGCCATGGCTAATTCAGGTTCATGAGCGTATTCCTGAGGAAAATCACTCATATCTTCTTCATCGACATAAGGAGGATTAGTGACAATGATGTCGTATTTCACCGATGGTATATCATGAAATAGATCTGAACGAATCGGGATTACGCGGTGAGAAAGCTTATGATTCTCTATATTTATTTCTGCAACTTCCAAAGCATCAGGAGAAATATCAACAGCATCAACTTCAGCTTCTGGAAAGGCATGGGCACAGGCAATTGCAATACAACCACTTCCTGTACAAAGATCCAAAATTGTTGATGGCTGACGTGAAATAAGCCCTTCAAAGTGGTTTTCAATCACATCTCTAATCAGTGAACGTGGAATCAAAACTCGCTCATCGACATAAAACTCATGACCACAGAACCAAGCTCGATTTATCAAATAAGCAACAGGAACACGTTCATTAATACGACGCAAGACAAGTTCCACGATGCGTTGACGCTCTGTTGATGTCAGGCGTGAAGCCATCATTGAATCAGGGACATCCATAGGCAAACGCAATGAAGGAAGAACTAATTGCAAAGCCTCGTCCCACGGATTACATGTAGTATGTCCACAATAGATATTCGATTCGCTAAAACGGCTGGTAGACCAACGCAACATATCTAAAATGGTACGCAGCTCTGCAACAGCCTCATCGACTAAAATCTTATCCAAAAAACACCTCCAAACAACAAAAAAGATATATCAACTCGTTAGTTTGCCATGATCCAGAACACAAATCAGCTTTCTTAGCACAGAGTTATCTTAAGATGAAATTGTATTCACAAAACATCGTATTAAGAAAAAGAGTTTTCCAGGGAAGCTAACGCGACTACGAATAAAATGTATTTGGAAAGGCAAAAACATACCACCCTATATACATAGGGTGGTATGGGAGGGTTAGCTATGACTTGGTTTTTTCACCCATAAATAATAGCTAATAGTCAGTAATACTATCCATACTATCCCTACGTATAATGCAATCCGGGTATTTGGAAAATAGCCCAAGACAGCAATGACAAACGCCATAAATGCTATCGTCAGAAGTGGAGCTATAGGCCAGAAAGGAACAGGAAATTTAAGCTGTTTTGCTTCTTGTGCGGGCATTTTACGACGCATCATGTATTGTGACAGCAGGATCATCAACCATACCCAGACAGTGGCAAATGTGGCGATTGAAGCAATGATTCCGAAAACTTTTCCCGGCAGATAGTAATTCAAAACAACACCAAGTAATAAAACACCTGACATGACCAATACGGTTATCCACGGTACGCCGTTTTTAGTTAATTGTGTAAAAGCAGCCGGTGCCTGTTTCTCTTGCGCCATGCCATACATCATCCGACCAGCACCAAAGATATCGCTGTTGATCGCTGAAATTGCAGCAGTAATCACAACAATATTCAAAATATTCGCTGCTGAATTAATACCCAGACTGGAGAATATCTGCACAAACGGACTGCCGTTTTGCCCCACTTGATTCCACGGGTAAATGCACATCAAAACAAACAGGGTAAGAACATAGAACAGCAAGATGCGGAACGGAACGGCATTGATTGCACGCGGGATAGATTTCTCCGGATTTTTTGCTTCACTGGCGGTGATGCCGATGACTTCAATACCGCCAAATGCAAACATAACGACCGTAAACGAAGCTATTACACCCGCAATGCCATTTGGCATGAATCCGCCATGTTCCCATAAATTTGACAGGCCAGTGATATGCCCGGCTTCTTGACCGAAACCATACATCATAATGGCAAAACCACCGACAATCATGGCAATAATCGCAGCGACTTTGATGATGGAAAGCCAAAATTCCATTTCACCAAACACTTTGACATTACATAAATTTATTGCCCCAATGAAGAAGACAATGCTGAGTACCCAAATCCACTGATCAACATGGGGAAACCAGAGTTTCATATAGATGCCAAATGCCGTGACATCAGCGAGACAAACAACCAGCATTTCGAAAACGTAAGTCCATCCGGTTAGAAAACCTGCTAATGGCCCTAAGTAGTGAGTCGCATAATAAGAGAAAGAGCCTGGTTCAGAGCGATGAACCGCCATTTCTCCCAACGCCCGCATGACCATGAAAACTGCGGCACCGCCAATGGTATAGGCAAGCAATACCGCCGGCCCTGCGGCTTTAATGGCTTCTGCCGAGCCATAGAAAAGCCCCGTGCCAATTGCCGATCCCAGTGCCATAAATCGGATGTGGCGAACACTTAACCCTCGCTTGAGTTGTGAAATGTTTTGCATGATTTATCCTTGTGTCTTTTATTATTAGATTGGAAAAGATAAATACTACGATAAGGCCGGGTTTATCCGGCCTAAAAACGATGTGTTTGTGATTAATTTTCTAAGATCTTGCCAGCAGGCAACAATGCAGAAAGTCGCTGCTCAATCAACAGTTGAATGGCTGCATCAATATCTGGCGCGAAAAAGCGGTCTTTATCATAATGTGCGACTTTATCACGCAAAATATGGCGGGCTTTTTCCAGTATTGTGCTGCTCTTCAATCCATGACGAAAATCCATGCCCTGACAAGCAGTCAACCATTCAATTGCTAAAATTCCACGCACGTTACCTGCCATTTCCCATAAGCGACGACCAGCGGCTGGTGCCATTGATACATGGTCTTCCTGATTGGCAGAAGTTGGCAGGCTATCAACACTGGAAGGATGTGCCAGCGCTTTGTTTTCACTCGCCAACGCCGCCGCAGTGACTTGCGCAATCATAAAACCGGAGTTCACGCCGCTGTTCTCAACTAAGAATGGTGGCAACTGAGACATATTGCTGTCCATCAGCAAAGCAATACGGCGTTCTGATAAGGAACCCATTTCTGCCAAAGCAATAGCCAGATTATCCGATGCCATAGCGACAGGTTCCGCATGGAAGTTACCACCCGAAATCACTTCATCTTCTTCAGTAAATACCAACGGGTTATCAGAAACTGCATTAGCTTCAACCATAATGACATCGGCAGCATGACGGAGCTGAGTTAAGCAAGCCCCCATCACTTGTGGCTGACAACGCAATGAATAAGGATCCTGAACTTTAGAACAGTTCTCGTGGGATTCAGAGATACCACTTTGCTCTTCCAAAACCAGACGATAAAGGGTTGCCACATCAATTTGGCCTTTCTGACCACGCGCTTCATGAATACGCGCATCAAATGGTTTACGGGAGCCAAGGGCCGCTTCAACAGACAGCGCACCACAAATAACAGCCGAAGCCAGTAAATCCTCTGCTGCAAAAAGACCTTTCAGGGCAAAAGCGGTTGAAGTTTGTGTTCCATTAAGCAGCGCCAATCCTTCTTTTGCGACTAAGTTAATTGGCTTGAGTCCTGCTTTTTCCAGCGCGACTTTGGCAGGCAACCATTCACCGCGATAACGGGCCTTACCTTCGCCCAACAATAGCAAGCTCATATGTGCCAATGGCGCTAAATCTCCTGATGCCCCGACTGAGCCTTTACTTGGAATACAAGGATAAACTTCAGCATTAACCAATGTAATCAAGCTCTGAATAACGTCCAGACGAATTCCAGAATAACCACGGGCAAGGCTGTTGATTTTCAGCACCATAATCAAGCGGACAATTTCATCCGGCAAAGGCTCGCCTACTCCCGCTGCATGTGACAGTACGATAGAACGCTGTAACTCTTCCAAATCTTGTTCTGCAATGCGAGTGTGCGCCAGCAAACCAAACCCCGTGTTTATACCATAAGCGGTTCTGTTTTCACTGATAATGCGATTCACACAAGCAACGCTGTTTTCAATGGCAGGGAAACATTGTTCATCCAAACTGATGTGAACAGGATGCTGATAAACATGGCGTAATTCTTCAAGCGTCATTTTTCCTGGATGAATAGTAATATTTTTCATATCAATAACGCCTCTTATTTTGTATCAATCATTGGCAGGTTCAATCCCTGCTCTTTCGCACACTGGATAGCCAGCTCATAACCCGCATCAGCATGACGCATAACTCCTGTCGCCGGATCGTTATGCAGTACACGAGCAATACGTTCTGCCGCTTCATCAGTACCATCGCAGACAATGACCATGCCCGAATGCTGTGAGAATCCCATCCCAACGCCACCACCATGATGCAGGGAAACCCACGTCGCACCGCCGGCTGTATTTAGCAAAGCATTCAGTAATGGCCAGTCAGAAACCGCATCGGAACCATCCTGCATGGATTCAGTTTCACGGTTAGGGCTGGCTACAGAACCAGAATCCAAATGGTCACGGCCAATTACGATTGGTGCAGAAAGTTCTCCACTGCGTACCATTTCATTGAAGGCCAATCCCAATTTCGCACGATCGCCCAATCCCACCCAACAAATACGCGCAGGTAAGCCCTGGAAACTAATACGCTCTTTCGCCATATCTAACCAATGGTGTAAATGGGTGTCATCCGGCAGCAATTCTTTTACCTTGGCATCGGTTTTATAAATGTCTTCAGGATCACCGGAAAGTGCCGCCCAACGGAAAGGCCCGATACCACGGCAGAACAGAGGACGAATATAAGCAGGAACAAACCCCGGGAAATCAAAGGCGTGCTCAACTCCCATTTCTTTCGCCATTTGACGGATGTTATTGCCATAATCGAAAGTAGGTATTCCCTGCTTCTGGAAAGCCAGCATGGCTTCAACATGTACAGCCATTGAAGCTTTTGCCGCCTGAATAACGACTTCTGGCTCGATCTCAGCGCGGCGACAATATTCTTCCCACGTCCAACCCACAGGCAAATAACCATGTAATGGATCATGTGCGCTGGTTTGATCTGTGACCATATCAGGACGAATACCACGGCGTACCAACTCAGGTAAAATCTCTGCCGCATTGCCGCACAAGGCTATTGATACTGCTTTACCTTTACGGGAATAGCGCTCAATACGCGCCAGCGCATCGTCCAGATCATTGGCCTGTTCGTCCACGTATTTAGTGCGAAGACGAAAATCAATGCGGCTTTGTTGACATTCTATGGTCAGTGAAGATGCCCCTGCCAACGTTGCTGCCAGTGGCTGTGCACCGCCCATGCCGCCCAACCCCGCAGTCAATACCCAACGTCCGGTTAAATCGTCGTTGTAATGCTGACGCCCTGCTTCCACAAAAGTTTCGTAAGTCCCTTGAACAATGCCCTGACTGCCAATATATATCCAGCTTCCCGCTGTCATCTGGCCATACATTGCCAATCCCTTGGCATCCAGTTCATTAAAATGTTCCCACGTTGCCCAATGTGGAACTAAATTCGAGTTTGCAATTAATACACGTGGTGCGTTTTCATGTGTTTTGAAAACCCCCACAGGCTTACCTGACTGCACTAATAAAGTTTCGTCATTTTCCAGATTTTTCAGCGTGTCAACGATTTTCTCATAACAATCCCAATTTCTGGCTGCACGGCCGATTCCACCATAAACCACTAATTCGTTTGGATTCTCAGCCACTTCGGGATCAAGGTTGTTCATAAGCATACGGAGTGGAGCTTCCGTCAACCAACTTTTTGCTGTGAGTTGTGTTCCTCTAGGGGCACGAATAATTACGTTGCTGAATTTATTATTTTGTATCGTCACGGTTTTACCTATTTCATCGTTATGAATTTTGTTAATTGTATAGTTGTATATACATGTATATTCAATAGGCAAAAATGTGACAGAGATAAAGTTGATAGTGTGGAGGGCATTATCATTCCTATAAAAATCAATAAGATGATAATGATTTATCGGGTAATAGATTGGTTGATTTTTTTGCTGGTTTTGTGTTTTATATCACATTCACTTTACATTGTTGTCACAATCAATAATAAAAAAACCTCTTTTCCTTTTGGAGTTAAAGAGGTTTTTATAACCCAATAAGCGAGCTATGAACTAAAATGTCCTTTTAATTTATATCGATGCCCTGGAAACAATAGCTTAGCACTGGAAACAATGAACTTTTTCGACCAAGTTCGACGACTGATTAACAAACAAGGCGTATTTGCTTCAATTTGCAGTAACCGGCAAGAACGGGCATCTCCTGCAACGGCTTCAACGATATGCTCTCCTTCTGTCAAAGGCGCTACTTGTGATAAGTAATCATGAGCAGTTTGCCGACTGAAATCTTGCCTCAGATATTCCGGCGCAGCTTGAGCATTGACATAACGATCTTCAATTTGCACAGGCAGATCGTTTTCATAATGCACAATGATGGAATGGTAGATAAGCGAACCTACAGGAATACCAAATTCCGCTGCCTGTGTCATATTAGCGTTGACTTCAGAAAGCTTCAGTACCTTGCAACTGTGCTGATGAGCGCGCGAAGCTATTTCATCCGCAATACTGTGGATCTCAAACAGCGCGGACTGCCCCTTAGGTTCAGAAACAAACGACCCCACGCCTTGCAGACGGAATAGGAAGCCTTCTGCTGTCAGCTCTCTCAGTGCTCTGTTAGCTGTCATGCGACTACAGTTAAATTGCTTGACCAATTCCGCCTCAGAGGGTACCCGATCATGCGGTTTCCATTCCCCTGTATAGATTTTTTCAATAATCGCTTGTTTGACTTTCGCATACAAAGGCACTGGCTTGGCAAATGTATCTGATAAATCAGCCGTCACTATTCCTTCCTTCTTACTTTTTATTCAATTCACGAGTTATTCACTTCACCAACTATTCATTCCACCAGTGCACCAACTGCCACGCAAGACGAGCCGCCGCTTTTCCTCCCATACCTTGAATGTCATACAAGGGGTTAAGTTCGACCAAATCTACGGCTTGTAACTTTTTGCTCTGACAAATAAGTTGAACTAATGGTAATAAACGTTCCAGCGGAACACCCAACGCAGCCGGCGCAGAAACTGCTGGCATTTGCCAAATTGGCAACACATCCAAATCGATAGTCATATAAATAATATCAACTTGATTAATGATATCTTGTACTTGCTGCTGTACCTTGTCCATCATGGACTCAACACAATGTGTATCCCAGATAATGGTAACATCAAGGTGATTAGCCTCATCCAACAACGCTTGCGTATTCGACGCCAGGCTGGCTCCGATACAGGAGTAATTAAACGGGCGATGATGTTGCTGACAATAATGGGCAAGCTGTCGGAATGGTGTACCGGATGTGGGCTGCGGTGCATTGCGCAAATCCAAATGGGCATCAAAATTAATAATACCTATACGTTGTGTCGGAAACGCACGATAAATTCCCATTCCATGCGCGAATGCCGTTTCATGTCCCCCACCAAAAATCATTGTCTTCATATTATGTTGCAGGCAATGATATACCGCATCACTAAGGGCATTCTGCGCTTCACTTAATTTTTCGGGATTGGCACGAATATTGCCCAAATCCACCAGACGATCATGACCATCATAACTAGCCAGATTTGCTAATGATTGACGTAAATATTCAGGGCCCAATTTCGCTCCCGGACGACCTTGGTTAAGTTTGACTCCTTCATCGCACTCAAATCCCAATAGTGCAATGTGATGAGGAAATTCTTCAGGGGAAAAACTGGCGGGCTGTTTTATTGTCTGGAATATACGCAAAGCATTATTTGCTTCTGCAAGATCATTGCGCCCTTGCCAAATGTTTTCTGATGTTGGATGCCATAAATTCATTTTCTTTCCCTCGCCACCATTAATTATTGCTAATACTATTATTGTTAATACTATTATCGCCAAAGTGATTCAAATGTTCGTGACGCGTTATTTCTCCGCGATAAACACGATAAACCAATGGGTTATGTCCCAGTTCATATAAAATATCCACTGGATTGTGAGCATCCCAGACAACGAAATCCGCCATATAGCCAACAGCCAGTTGACCATGGCTATTTGCACGTCCTAATGCGCGAGCCGCATGGGTTGTAACGCCTTGCCATGCCTCTTCTGGAGTTAAACCAAATTGTACACAAGCCATATTCATAATCAGACGTAAGGAGGCGAAAGGACTGGTACCGGGGTTAAAATCTGTTGAAAGAGCCATCGGAACAGCGTATTTGCGCAATAATGCGATAGGCGGACGCTGAGTCTCTTTCAGGAAATAAAATGCCCCAGGCAACAACACGGCAACCGTTCCACTACGGCTGATAGCTCTAATGCCTTTTTCATCCAAATATTCTATATGGTCAACTGACCAGCCCTGATATTCAGCAACCAGTTCACTTCCTCCCAAATTAGAAAGTTGCTCAACATGGCCTTTTACAGGGATATTCAGGCACCTGGCTGCATCAAACAGGCGTTTAGTCTGGTTGAGATTAAAACCGACAGATTCGCAGAACACATCCACGGATTCGAATAACTGTTTCTGCCAAAGTGTGGGAAGGATGGAATCACAAACTAAATCAATATAGGCATCAGGATTGTGTTTATATTCAGGTGGAACTGCATGAGCAGACAGCAGTGTTGGGCTAATTTCAATGGGGTTTTTCTCTGCCAGTGCCCGCACGACATTCAACTGTTTCTCTTCATTTTCCAGATCCAACCCATAGCCTGATTTCATTTCAATGATTGTTACACCTTCAGCAATCAACGCATTGAGGCGCTTCTGGGCGGACTTTTCCAATTGTTGAGCCGAACTATTGCGAGTGGCATTGACCGTGGAGTTAATTCCCCCGCCTTTAGCGCTAATTTCTTCATAAGAAACCCCATTCAAACGCTGTTCCCATTCAGATGCACGATTACCACCAAAAACGAGGTGAGTATGACAGTCAATCAATCCGGGTGTGATTAGTCGCTGTTCCACATCGATAATTTTGCAGTTATTGATTGGTACGCTATCTGTTGGCAAAATCGCTAAGATTTTTTCATTCCGAACAATGAGATCATGCTGCTCTAACATTCCATAATTATTTTTGCCATCAATGTTATTAAGTGTAGGGTTCATTGTGGCAAGTCTGGCATTACGCCAAATAACATCGGTATCTTTCAGTTCAATCGACATTATTATCGTCCTGTTATTTTTTTCTTATTGATATCAGTTTTCATGTTGTATATACATTTATTTTATAACCAAACACGATTGTCAAATCATTTTGTGAACAACTTGTTACTTAAAACGATAGCTTCTAAGAAAAAACACAAAAAATCAGGTACACTTACTGAAATTTGTGAGTGAATTAACGTGTAATGAAGAAGAAAAATCTACTAAACAAAGAAGACATCAGTCTGTTCAGAACGTCTGTTGTGGGAACCCGTCGCATTGTTCAGGATACGGTTACCCACACCCCGAAAAGAAAAAAAATAAACCATGTCGCCCCTGAACGTCTTATGCAGGAGCAGGTTGATGCCAGTTACTATTTTTCCGATGAATTCCAACCTAATTTGGATATGGAAGGCCCGACTCGTTACATTCGGGAAGGTGCCAATCACTATGAATTAAAAAAATTACGCCGTGGAGATTATTCTCCTGAGCTTTTTCTGGATTTACACGGATTAACCCAATTGCAGGCCAAACAAGAGATTGGGGCTTTGGTCGCAGCCTGTCGCCGTGAACACGTCTACTGCGCCTGCATTATGCATGGTCACGGTAAACATATTCTCAAACAACAAACCCCTTTATGGCTTGCTCAACATCCTGATATTATCGCCTTCCATCAGGCACCCAGAGAGTGGGGAGGGAACGCTGCATTACTCATTTTGATCGAAATGGAGGAATTTACGCAGCGTTAGTTAATTGATTCTCAGTATGAGATTAGAATTTGGTCGCTAGTTGTGCCGGGGAAGTTTGCCATAATAAACTCCCTTTTTCTGTCTGATCATCCCATTTCACACAAGCAATGCTGGATGTAGCAAACATCGGAGGAGTTTGCCCGGGGCAGAGATCAGAAACCAAATAACCGACTAACGGTAAATGGGAAACCACCAATACAGATTTATGCCCTTGTATTGACAAAACTTGTAAATAACTGGCAACCAATGCTACATCACCCGAAGGCGTTAATTCGTCTAACACTTCCTCATTGTTAGGCAATGTCAGGTATTCACGAACCACTTTTAAGGTCTGCTCTGCCCGGATATAAGGGCTGACCAAAACAGTATCAATATCAGGCTTTTGCTGTTCGAGCCAATAAGCCATTTTCTGTGATTCTATACACCCACGAGGTGTAAGCTCCCGTGTTGCATCACTGATTGAATCTAAAGAAGCATCACCATGACGCATAATGAAAACATACATAATTCACCGTCTGGTTAATTGTGAACCAGCCTCAAGATAATACACAATCTGGCATTTCTTGAAGCAATCCATTGGTTATACGGTATTAAATAAGTAAGTTAATTTGATATTAACAAGCTAATATTGAGTAAAAAAACGGCTCAATTAGCATTAGTTGGCATTCTGCCCTAAAACAAGTGGAAATAAAATGGCTAAAAACAGTTTATATATCTACTGTTGCGCTTACTATTTTCCTTCTTACATGAAAAATAAAAACCATTAAGAAATGTCAATTATTTTCTATAAAAAACGGCTCTTGATTAAAAGAGCCATTTTGATTGATTTAAGAAAAGCCATAAGTTATGCGTGAAATTTCTTTTTCTGTTCAGCCACCTGAATTAAACCTTCACATGGTGTAAATCTCTCTCCATGCTGCTGTTCCAAGCGACGTAAAGTTTCTACAACCTTATCAATACCAAGCTTATCAATATAACGGAATGGCCCCCCCAAGAATGGCGGGAATCCAATACCAAATACAGCGCCGATATCACCATCACGAGGACTTCTGATAATTCCTTCGTCCAAACAACGAACTGCCTCATTCAACATGAGCATCACGCAACGTTGGGCAATGTCAGCAGGTAACGTTTTTACAGCGGGTTTGATTTTTAATAAGGAATAAATGGAGACATCAACCTCTTTGGATTTCTTCCCGAATGACCAGAGTTTGTTCTTTTTATTCGCATACGAATAGAATCCTCTGCCATTCTTCTTGCCTTTCCGATTATCTTTTAAGACCGCTTCCAAAATTTCTGGTGCAGCAAATCGATTCCCTAACTGTTCGACCAAAATAGGAATGATTTTGGTACCTACATCTATACCGACCTCATCCAATAAATTGATTGGGCCAATAGGAAAACCGAAATCCACCAGAGCCTTATCAATATGCTCAACGGGTTCCCCTTCTAACAAACAATAACCGGCTTCATTAATGTAAGGTGCCAGAATGCGGTTTACATAAAACCCTGCATTATCCCCGACAACAATGGCCGTTTTTCCCTGTTTCTTAGCCAGTGCAACAGCAGTTGAAATGGTTTTTTCACTTGTTCCTGCATGTGGAATAACTTCGACCAACGGCATTTTGTCAACCGGGCTAAAATAGTGAAGACCAATGATCTGCTCTGGACGAGTAGCAACTTCAGCAATTTTGTGAATGGGTAATGAAGAAGTATTAGAAGCGAAAATAGTTTCAGGTTTGGTGTTCTCTTCAATTTCTGCGACCATTTTGCGTTTCAATACCAAATCTTCAAATACAGCTTCAACCACAATATCTGCTTGCTTAAATCCGCTATAATCTGTGGTTCCTGTCAATAAAGACATCTGCTGAGAACGCTCGCTTGGTTTCAAACGACGCTGTTTTACCCGCTTGGAAAGGAGATCCCAAGTATATTTCAGCGTCTGATTAATACCCTTTTCATTAATATCCTTAATGCGGGCGGGCAAGTTTCCTCGTGTTATGGTAACGTTGGCAATACCACCGCCCATCAGTCCACCACCTAAAATACCCACATGTTTAATCTCGGCAGGCTGTTCTGACGAGCCTGTTTCATTTTTTAACGCAGTCGAAGCAAAGAACAAACTCCGTAATGCGGCTGATTCCGGCGACATCGCCAATTCACCAAATGCCTTGGCTTCAGCCTTAAAGCCTTTATCCGGTCCTTTTTCCAAACCAGTACGGATCACATTAATGATTTTCTCTGGTGCAGGATAGTGACCGTGAGTTTTTGCTCGGGTTTTTTGATGTACCGTATGGAATAACAGTGGTCTGCCCAAAGCGCTCGCCAATATACGCTGTGACCATGCCAATGGCTTACGTTTGGCAATGCCTTTTTTGACATATTGCACAGCAACATCTAGCAAGATGTCCAAAGGCACAGCATCATCCACAACTCCCAACCGTTGTGCCTGTTTTGCCTTGAGTTGACGGCCAGTCAGTATCATGTCCAGAGCAGCACTGACACCAATCAGACGAGGCAAGCGCTGAGTTCCTCCCGAGCCCGGCAACAACCCAAGCTGAACTTCCGGTAAACCGAGACGTGTTTTGTCATCCAAAGAGCAAATACGGGCATGACAAGCCAAAGCTAATTCCAGCCCTCCGCCTAAACACGCACCATGAATAGCAGAGACAACAGGTAAAGGATAATTAGCAATCTGCGCAAATAATTTTTGGCCTTTTTCGGCCAATTCTGTTGCTTCTTCCTGAGATTGGCAGCCTGCTATCATGCTGATATCTGCACCAGCAATGAAAGTATCCAGCTTACCAGATATAATCACCAGCCCTTTCAAACCAGACACTTGTTGTACTTTCTCAAACATTGTCAGGAATTGTTCAACAAATTCAGCTTTCAGCGTGTTGACTTTCTCGCCCGGTACATCAATGGTGATAATTCCCACCTTATCGTCCCTAACCGAGAAATTAAACACTGATTGTTTCGGTTGTGTCGTTGACATGACAGTTTCTTGTTCAGTCTGAGCCATTACTCTACCTCCAATACCATTGCTGCACCCAAGCCACCAGCGGCACAGGCGGTCGCCAGCCCAAACCCACCGCCACGACGACGTAATTCATTCAACGTCTGGGTAACCATTCTGGCCCCCGTTGCGGCAAATGGATGCCCATAAGCAATTGATCCACCTAATACATTGAATTTATCCATATCCACTTCGCCAATTGCCTGAGTGCGCCCCAACTTTTCACGGGCAAATTTCTCACTGGCAAACATTTTTAAATTCGTCAGTGTTTGAGCAGCAAATGCTTCATGCATATCAATGAGTGTAAGTTCGTCCAAAGTGATACCTGCACGATCCAGCGCCAATGGTGTCGCATAAGATGGCCCCAGCAGCATATCTTGCCAAACATCAATTGCCGAAAACGCATAGCTACGTAGATATCCTAATGGCGTCATGCCTAGTTCTTTGGCAACCGATTCGCGCATCAATATAACGGCGGCGGCACCATCTGTCAGTGGCGTACTGTTCGCTGCCGTGACAGTGCCATGCTTACGATCAAAAGCCGGACGCAATTTAGCATAAGAGGCCAGGACTGAATTTTTTCTAATGTTATTATCTTCAAGCAACGTGTCGCGATATGGAGGGAAATGTGCCGATACAATTTCATCATTCAAAAGCCCCTGCTCCCAAGCTTTAGCGGCTAACACATGGGAACGATGCGCCAAGGCATCCTGATCTTCACGGCTGATGTGATAGGTTTTTGCCATCTGCTCTGCCGTATCCCCCATTCTTAACCCCGTTGAATATTCAGCAACAGCAGGGGATACCGGCAGTAAATCACGGAACTTCAATTGACTGAGTAATTTCAACCGTTGAGACAGACTCTTAGCCTTATTCATATCTACCAAAGTACGAGCTAACGACTTAGTCACCCCGATTGGTAAAACAGATGAAGAGTCTGCACCTCCGGCAATCCCCACATTAACTGTACCCGCCATAATACTTTCAGCCACATTTGCAATTGCCTGAAAACTTGTCGCACAGGCACGGGAAACACTATAGGCATCGGTATTCACACTTAAACCTGCTCCTAAAACAATTTCCCTCGCAATATTCGGTGCTTCCGGCATTTGAACAACTTGCCCGAAAACTAATTGGTCAATCTTCTCAGGCGACAAACCGCTCCTAATGACCAGCTCGCTGACAACAGACTTTCCCAAATCAACAGCCGGAATACCGTGGTAGAAAGTTGCCTGTTTTGCAAAAGGAAGGCGCAACCCGCTGACAATAGCAACACGTTCTTTTTTCTGTGTTACTTTTGTTGAAGAACGACCCATAGCAACTCCTGACAATAATCATTAATTAAATCAATTGATTGATTAAAAAAATTCACTCACCTCACAAGAGGTCAGACCTGATGGAGCATTGTTAACGCAATGTTGGAAAATAGCAAATAGGAATAAACGAAAAATGCGAGCAAGCGCAACTTTAAGGTATTTATAATTTATACAACTTGAATGGAGAATGTGCGATCGAAATATAAAAAAAGATCATTATTTACAATGAATGACAATCAATTTTCCCACTGTTTAAAATCACAAAACAATGGGAAAGCCGTTATTCAGAATAGATTAGCGCAATCCTAACTGAAAGATCAGAGCTTCTGCCTGACAACTAAAGGTTAAATCCACAGATAGTTGCACCCCACCATCAACCATTTCGATTCTATGGTGTATCACACATGGATCTGACTCCACTGCTTTTGCCTTTTCAGTCAACGTATTAAGCATAATTTCAGCTTCTTGCTGACTGGCAAAAACACTCTGATAAGAAGCAGTGCAATCTTCATTATCAATGACAGTTCCTACATCAACACAACAGCAAGCAGCCGTTTCTTCTGCACTACAGCGGTTAATTGCATCAGGCATTTTTTATTTCTCCAACAGTAAAAACTTGCTGTTAATTTTACGTGGTTACGGCTATTGATAACCAGTATTTACACTGCTTACCGGCATTTATCTCACTATTTATTGATCTCATCACGCTAACACGCTCTTGTTTACACCTTGTTAACACTAGTTGTCGTTTTTTTGTTAAGCAAGTCCCATTTCAGCAATCATTTTGGTTATATTTTAAAAACATTCTTGCAACATATTCTATTATCAAGCCTATACTTCGTGCACTGGTCTGATTTGTCATTTTGGCAAACCGACTCTACAATCCCGCGCTCTCAGCTACTTGAGTAGCATGTTAAATAATAATTAAACAATGAGGTTTTGGTTATGAACCAGAAAAACCTGTTTACACGTTCAGCATTAGCAGTGGCGGTTGCAATTATCTCATCCAACGCTAGTGCTGCCGGTTTTCAATTGAATGAATATTCATCATCAGGACTAGGTCGTGCATTTTCTGGGGAAGGTGTCATCGCTGAAAACGCTACCGTTGGCAGCCGTAACCCCGCAGCCATGACCTTATTTGATCGCCCATCGTTCTCCAGCGGCTTAATTTATGTCAAGCCATATGTTGACATTACAGGTAAATCCCCGTTAAGCGACAAGAGTACTGATGCTAAAAACATCGCACCGCGTGCTTGGATTCCAAACCTGCATTTCATTACGCCAATCAATGATCAGTGGTTTGTCGGTGCATCTGCGACTTCCAATTTTGGCCTGGCTACCAATTTCAGCAATAACTACGCGGCTGGCCTAATTGGCGGTAAAACTGATCTTAAAACCGTGAACCTAAACCTAAGCGGTGCTTATAAATTTAATGATCAGTTCAGCTTTGGCTTAGGTGTCAATGCTGTTTATGCTGATGCCAAAATCGTTCGCCATATGGGTGACGCAAGTACTATGATGTCTAAGATGACAGGGCGTAATATTCCTGCAACTGCTGAAGCTGCCAAATTGGAAGGAAAGGATTGGGGCTACGGGTGGAATGCAGGGCTTTTATATCAATATGACGAAAATAACCGCTATAGCCTGACTTACCGCTCAAAAGTTAAGGTTAAGTTCAAGAGTGGTGATTACCGCAGTGATTTGCCATATGTTCCAGGTAAACTTCCATACGGTACTAATGGCGAAACCGTCAAAGGTAAACTGGATCTGAACCTACCAGATATGTGGGAATTCTCAGGTTATAACCGTGTTGCACCACAATGGGCAATTCACTATAGCCTCCTATACACGGGTTGGAGTGAGTTCAAAGAACTAAAAGCAACAAGAAATGATACAGGTGAAGTCGCATTTTCGAAGCACGAAGGCTTCCGTGATGCTTACCGCATTTCTTTAGGTACAACTTACTATTATGACGATAACTGGACATTCCGTACCGGTATCGCCTTCGATGAAAGCCCCGTACCAGCCCAAAATCGTTCTATTTCCATCCCTGATCAGGATCGCTTCTGGTTAAGCGTGGGAACCACTTACGCATTCAATAAAGATGCTTCCGTAGATGTAGGCGTTTCCTATATGCGTGGTAAGAAAGTACGCGTTAGTGAGAAATTGAAAGATGATGCTCCTGCACCTCTCAATACATCCTATGAGTTCGATTCCAAAGGAACTGCATGGTTATATGGCGTGAACTTTAACTACACGTTCTAATATTCGTTAGAACTGAATGCCAAGATCTAAAAAAGGATAGCATCTGCTATCCTTTTTAAATTGTAGTTTCCTGATTAATCAATGGAATCTAGCTCATCTTGAATACTTGCTGCATTAGGATTTTTTTCTGGCTCCAATTTGCCGCCATTGGCCATAAAATCGTGACGTTGGAAGTAAGCATCACGCATCATCAAATAAGGATCGGAAGAGTTCTTTAACAGACCGTCAGAATCCAGAAGACGGGCACGAGTTTCTATCCCTTCGAAAACCCACTTTCCTACTGACATCCAACCAGTGAGATAGCTCAACATCGGATAAGTCATATCCGCAAAGTTACCGCCTTCATCACGCAGTGTGAAACTACCATAACCAGGCAGAACAACATACGGGCCATAACCCACATTATAGTACCCCAACGTACTACCAAAACGCGCTGAACCTTCTTTTGCCAAGTTAGGGTTTGCCATAGAAGCAACATCAATAAACCCACCCATACCCAAAAGCGTGTTTAAAAAGAAACGGCTAAAGTGTTTTGCTCCTTCATGAATATCACCACGTAAAAAACTGTTAACCATACTAGCGGGTTCTTCAAGGTTGCTCGTAAAATTACCAATACCATTTCGCGCAGGCATTGGTACATAATTACGCCACGCAACGGCAACAGGTCGCAAAACATAAGGGTCGAGAACATCATAATTAAAGTTGAACATAGCACGGTTAAACCCTTCCAGCGGATCAGAGCGGCCTTGTTCATTCGTATTCGATGAACTGGCACATCCCACAAGTAAGACTGCTGAAAGAGCAACCCCGCTTAGACGATACTTCATATTGTTCTCCACATAATTACTTTTAGACATCGACTATCACAGTGCATACCCGTCAATGTACCCAATATGTTAAATATACTGCCAATTTTTCATTAATGGTAATCAAAAAGAGTGGTGATTATATAGGCAAACAGCTCGTTGTACCTTATCTCCGGCAAAAAAAACAGGTATACTTGTTTTCGTTGTCCTCTTAGTTAAATGGATATAACGAGCCCCTCCTAAGGGCTAGTTGCAGGTTCGATTCCTGCAGGGGACGCCAATCTCTCAACTAAACTCATTGAAGTCCCTCTTAAAAAAATCATAAAAAACCTTAAATATCAATAAATAACATTAGGTTAAAACTAGCTAAAATGAAATAAGTACCATAATAAAGTAGATGGTAAGTACCGCAAATTAAATTTCCTCCAAACACGAAGTTTTAATGATTCAGGTATAATATTTATCATCAGATAACACATTATGCTAACTTTTCATCTATTTTCAGAATATACCAACAGAAATATACTTAATAAATGCTAACTTGATGAAAAGCCAATACCATTGTTTTATATTTTTCGTTATAGTTAAACAAATTAGACATGATATTTTTTAACTTGATAAATCCTACATGAAAGTAGCAATATTACGACGAAATGGGCTTGGTGATCTTATTTGTACTCAGCCATTAATAAAATTTTTGCAGAAAAAACATCCAAATTCAGAGATCAGCTTATTTATTGATGCAGGAAATACTGAACTTGCTTATTATTTATTCCATGATATAAACATAAATATTATTCCCAAAGGGAATAAATATTTATCAACTTTAAAAACTGCATTAAAATTTCGTCGAGAGAGATTTGATATTGCAATATCGGCCAAACCAACGCCGATGAAACTGAATAATTTATTTTTATGGTTACTAGGTGCTAAAAATCGCCATGCTGTTATTGCTGATAAATACTGGCATTCTAAATTAATTAACTATCCGGTGAAACAAGAACAAGTAATTGGTTATCATCAATCATTGAAACTATTACGTATATTTTCACCTGATGAAAAAAAATTAACTTCTGATCTATTTCCTCGCATTACACTTAAAAATACTATTCAAATTAGTGATCCTAGTTTTCCTTTAATATTATTTTCTGTTTCTAACAACCGAAAAAGTAGTTTAATTAGTAATGAGCGCCTTGCTTTAATTGCACATAAAATAAGTGTTCACTACCCAGAGGCAAGATTTATTATTTCTTCACTTAACAATGATGTTCTTTTAGCTGAGGATTTAAAATCACGTATAGGAGAAAGTAGTAAGATTGTTATATCTGATTCTCTAAGTTCCTTTTTGACCTTATTGAATAATATGTCATTAATTATTGTTGGTGATGGAGGTATCTGTCATTTATCAGCCGCGTTACAGAAAAATCTTGTTGCCCTTTATGGCGTGACAAAACCTGAAAACTGGGCTCCACTGGCATCTAATGATAAATGTGTAACTTTATATGATCCAGAAAATGTCAATAGTATTAATTTAGATAAAATCTATTTTGTTATTTTTTCCTTGCTTGAAAAGCAAAAATAATCAGGCTATTATTCAATAGGCAGAAGATACTCTTTATTTCTACATCTTCGCCTTCTTTTTATTTTAATTCCAACACCGATAAATTAATCACATACAATAAAAAATCACAAAATGAAATTATTTAAAAATGAAACACTTAGATCAATTGAAATTATTTAATAATTTCAATTAATTCCAAATAAAATAAATTTATCTTGCAGAAAGAGATAATTTGGCAACATAATCTCTTTTTAAAGAGCTCATCTTTCCTTTGGAAAATGAGCTTTTGAGGATAAGGTAATTTTACCTGAGTGTATGTCTTAAACATCAGATAGTGGCATCTGGTATGAGCCAAACGTTAACTTCTCACTCTGAATTACAGGATAATCCCTGCATAAGCTGTGGTGCTTGTTGTGCTTATTTTCGTGTTTCATTTTACTGGGCAGAAGCCGAAGATGGTGGCGGCACTGTTCCCGTCTCTATGACAGAAAAACTAAATAATTTCATGCGATGTATGAAAGGGACAAATGAGCCTCGACCCCGATGCGTTAATTTATGCGGTGAAATTGGTCAATCAGTTTCTTGTGCTATTTATGATAAAAGGCCGTCCCCTTGTAGAGAATTTCCTCAAGCCTGGGAAACTGGCGATTATAATGAAAGCTGTGATCGTGCCAGAGCCGCTTATGGTCTTCCTCCTCTGCCAAAACCCTAAATATAGCTGGTATTTCATCATCGATTAGATGGATAAAGGAAAAATGAATAAGGATCAGCAATGACACAGATTCTTTTCTTCACAGAAGCCTTTTTTCATATTGTATTCAATGGAATATTCGTTAATTCCATCACAGACGCCTTACTTTTGCATATCTATAGTTAACAGTTGTAAAAATCATTACAGCAAAATGAGTTATCGCTGTGCAGTTTATGAACATTCCTTCATGAAATTATCAGGATGGAAAAGATGTCTGCTCATATTCCTACAGGGTATACCCCACAAACTTGTGAATCTTTACCACACTATCTTTCTCAAAATTTACCAATAACACTTTCACTAGGTGGTTCCCCTGAAACTTGGCAAGTACAGGAAGTCGGTGATGGTAATCTCAACTTAGTGTTTATTGTCTCTGGAAAAGAAAAAACGATTGTGGTGAAGCAAGCCTTGCCTTATGTAAGAGCTGCTGGTGAATCATGGCAACTTTCTCTTGTTCGCTCGCATTTTGAATATCATACTTTGATTGAAGAAAATAAAGTTGCCCCAAAATACGTTCCTGATGTCTATTTTTATGATGAGGAAATGTCTCTCTTTGCTATGGAGTATTTGTCTCAGCATATCATCCTACGCAAGCAGCTAATTGCTGGAATAAAAATTCCCTACCTTGCGGAAGATATAGGGATTTTTCTGGCCAAGACGTTATTTCATACCTCCGATATTGGAATGGCTAGCAAAGAGAAAAAAGATCTGGTCGCTCGTTTCGCTAATAATCATGAACTTTGCAAAATTACCGAAGATCTGATCTTCACAGAACCCTATTTTAATGCGGAACGAAATAATTGGACTACCCCCCAACTTGACGAAGAAATTTATTCCCTTTGGCAAGATCGAGCACTCGTTCAAACAGCCATGCAATATAAGTATCAGTTTATGACACAAGCACAAGCATTGCTGCATGGCGATCTCCATTCCGGCTCCATTATGGTGACACAAAACTCCACAAAGGTGATTGATCCTGAGTTCAGTTTCGTGGGGCCAATGGCATTTGATATCGGAAATTACATCGGTAATTTGCTGATTGCTTATTTTGCTCAACCTGCCCTACGAGAAAATAATGCACAATGCACCGATTACCAAACATGGCTTTTGGAACAAATAGAGACAACCTGGGCAGTATTTAAACACCATTTCTGTCAATTATGGAATGAGAAAAGCTCAGGAGATGCCTACTCTACCTGTCTTTATCAACAAGGTGCGTTCGACACATCGTTCTTGAAAACAGCGCAAGATGACTTTTTATCCGCTTTATTTAAAGATACTCTCGCCTACGCGGGATTAGAAATTAATCGCCGTATTATTGGCTTTGCTGGTGTTGCCGATTTCAAACAAATTGAAGATAAAAACCAGCGTGCTATTTGTGAAAAAAGTGCACTGAAACTAGCACGAGAGTTAATTGTAAACCGGGAAAATTATCACAATTTTTCTCTAATTAAACGCTATATAGCACGATGTTAAGAGGCTGATATGAAAATTAATGGCACTCATTATCGTTCCGTTTGGCTTGCTGACGATGGTTATACCGTCGAAATTTTCGATCAGACTAAGCTTCCTTTTCAAGTACAGATGATTCAACTGCACACCATGCAGGATGCTGCAATAGCTATTAAAGAGATGTGGGTACGAGGAGCACCACTGATTGGTGCCGTTGCCGCGTATGGCATGGCTTTAGCGATGCGTCAGGAAAACAGCGATGAAAAGTTACAGCAGGCTTACGATATTTTGGTTAAAACCCGTCCCACCGCAGTCAATTTAAAATGGGCGTTGGAGAGATCATATCGAATATTGAAGAATACCGAACACGCATTACGTGTCGAAACCGCTTACCGTATCGCTGATGAAATTGCAGATGAAGATGTAGAACTATGCCGTAAGATTGGTGAACACGGCCTAAAAATAATTCAGAGTATCGCAGAAACTAAACCCGTCGGCGCGGCGGTCAATATTCTGACGCACTGTAATGCCGGATGGCTTGCCACGGTTGATTGGGGAACCGCACTGGCTCCCATTTATATGGCGCATGATGCAGGAATTAAGGTACATGTCTGGGTTGATGAAACGCGCCCACGTAATCAGGGAGGGTTAACCGCTTTCGAATTGGGTTCACATGGTGTGCCACATACTTTGATAGCTGATAATGTAGGCGGGCATCTGATGCAGCACGGTAAGGTCGATCTCTGTATTGTCGGCACAGACCGAACAACTGCCCGGGGCGATGTATGCAATAAAATCGGCACTTACCTCAAAGCGTTGGCGGCCAAAACCAATCAAGTCCCTTTTTATGTTGCCTTACCATCACCAACTCTGGATGTTACGGTCTGGGATGGCGTAAAAGAAATTCCCATTGAACAGCGTTCGGGTGAAGAACAATCCCATGTATACGGCATCACACCAGAAGGTACACGAAGTTGGGTCAATACCGCCCCGCAAAGAACATGCTGTGAAAATTATGCCTTTGATGTTACACCGGCTGAGTTTATCACTGGGTTGATTACAGAGCGTGGAATTTGCGCTGCTAGCGAGGAAGGGTTGAGGGCACTCTTCCCTGATTTGTACAGACAACAGCCATAAGTTGTCATTTAAGGTGAACATGATGAACAGAGAACAAATCGCTCAAGAGATCATCGAAACATGTCTCAGAATGAATGCGATTGGGTTAAACCAAGGAACATCGGGTAATATCAGTGCTCGTTATCAAAGCGGTTTTTTAATTACTCCCAGTGGAATACCCTACGAAAAGCTAACACCCGAGCAAATTGTGTATATCAGTCATGCGGGAGAATATGAAGCTGATAAAGTGCCTTCAAGCGAGTGGCATTTTCATCTTTCCTGCTATCAGGCTCGTCCCGAGCTTAATGCCGTTGTACATAATCATGCCGTTAACTCAACGGCTGTTTCCATCCTCAATCATGCAATTCCTGCTATTCACTACATGGTTGCTGTCACAGGAACCGATCATGTTCCCTGTATTCCCTATGCCACTTTTGGAACAAAAGCACTGTCCGACAATGTAAAAGAAGGAATCAAGTACAGTAAGGCATTATTAATGCAGCATCACGGCTTGATTGCGATGGAAGTGAATCTGGAAAAAGCATTATGGCTGGCAAATGAGATTGAAATTCTGGCACAACTGTATTTAAAAGTGCTTCCCGTTATGGAGAACGTTCCGGTACTTTCTCCGGCTGAAATGCAACGCGTACTGGAAAAGTTCAAGAATTATGGATTAAAAACACAATAGCCGAAAGGTTAGGTACATCTCCAGCCAAAAAATCCGCTGTTTGATATTGTATAGGATACATAAAAACCACAACCATAATTTCCAAAGGAATAGAAAATAGAACTGATTGATTAAAAATATTAGTAAGTAGAGGGAATAAATAAGAATTTAATAGGAAGTAAAGCTTGAAATGAAGTGGTGGGCGATACCAGATTCGAACTGATGACCCCCTCCTTGTAAGGGAGATGCTCTACCAACTGAGCTAATCGCCCACTTCATACGTTCATACCTAAATGGTGGGTCGTGCAGGATTCGAACCTGCGACCAATTGATTAAAAGTCAACTGCTCTACCGACTGAGCTAACGACCCGATTAGGTAATTCTGATTTTGATATCTAAATGGTGGGTCGTGCAGGATTCGAACCTGCGACCAATTGATTAAAAGTCAACTGCTCTACCGACTGAGCTAACGACCCAATTAGATAATACTGATTTTGATATTTGAATGGTGGGTCGTGCAGGATTCGAACCTGCGACCAATTGATTAAAAGTCAACTGCTCTACCGACTGAGCTAACGACCCATTCAAAATATCAGTGTGATACTGCGAAACAATCTAATGAAGTGGTGGGCGATACCAGATTCGAACTGATGACCCCCTCCTTGTAAGGGAGATGCTCTACCAACTGAGCTAATCGCCCACTTCATGATGACTATAACGACATCAATACCACTGATTTTATGATTGGTGGGCGATACCAGATTCGAACTGATGACCCCCTCCTTGTAAGGGAGATGCTCTACCAACTGAGCTAATCGCCCAATCATAAAATCATTTTTATCACTACGAGAGATGGTGGGCGATACCAGATTCGAACTGATGACCCCCTCCTTGTAAGGGAGATGCTCTACCAACTGAGCTAATCGCCCCGTCGTGATGGAGTCGCATTATAGGGATAGTTCGAGGTGAGTCAACGGTTTTTATTACTAAAATTTTCGTTCGTTGTAAAATTAAACAGAATGAAACAATTATAATCACTCATGGTTATCATTCGGACGATATGTCTCAGCTTTTATCAATAACGTACTATCAACGCCATTGAGGAATTGAAGTGCAGTGATAAAATAACCCCTATTATTGTTACTCCAATCATCCAACACGCTCTCTAAAAAAGAGAAATGTAATTAAGGCAATTCCCGATGAGTAAAATTAAAACCCGTTTTGCACCGAGTCCTACTGGCTATCTTCATGTTGGTGGTGCGCGTACTGCTCTTTATTCCTGGTTATACAGTCGCCACAATAAAGGTGAATTTGTTCTTCGCATTGAAGACACCGATCTGGAGCGTTCCACTCAAGAAGCCATTGATGCAATTATGGACGGGATGAACTGGTTAAACCTGAATTGGGATGAAGGCCCTTATTATCAGACCAAACGTTTTGACCGCTATAACCAAGTTATTGATGAAATGCTGGATCAAGGTACAGCTTACCGCTGCTATTGTTCTAAAGAGCATTTAGAGCAATTGCGTGAAACTCAGATGGCAAATGGCGAGAAACCCCGTTATGACGGCCGTTGTCGTGATAGTGAATGTCAGCACAATCACGATGAACCCCATGTTGTACGTTTCCGCAATCCACAAGAAGGTTCCGTTATTTTTGATGACAGCATCCGTGGCCCGATTGAATTCAGCAATCAAGAACTGGATGATTTGATCATTCGCCGTACCGATGGCTCACCAACTTATAACTTCTGCGTTGTGATTGATGACTGGGATATGGAAATTACCCATGTTATTCGTGGTGAAGACCATATCAACAATACTCCGCGCCAGATTAATATTCTGAAAGCGCTTGGCGCACCAGTTCCAGAATATGCCCACGTTTCTATGATCCTCGGTGATGATGGCAAAAAGCTGTCCAAACGCCACGGAGCAGTCAGCGTAATGCAATACCGCGATGATGGTTATCTCCCGGAAGCCCTGCTGAACTATCTGGTTCGTCTGGGCTGGTCACATGGCGATCAGGAAATTTTCAGCGCTGAAGAAATGACTGAACTGTTTAGCCTTGATGCCATCAACAAATCCGCCAGTGCATTCAATACTGAAAAATTGCAATGGTTGAACCATCATTACATCAATACCCTGCCAGCAGAAAAAGTTGCAGTACATTTAGCATGGCATATTGAACAACAAGGTATTGATACTCGTACTGGCCCGGAACTGGCTGATTTGATCAAACTGCTGGGTGAACGCTGCAAGACACTGAAAGAGATGGCAGAGTCCAGCCGTTACTTCTATGAAGAGTTTGCCGAGTTTGATGCGGATGCAGCGAAGAAACATTTGCGTCCTGTTGCTCGTCAGCCATTAGAAGTCGCTCGAGCGAAACTGGCAGCTATCACGGAGTGGACGCCAGAAAATATCCATCACGCTATTCAGGCGACGGCTGACGAATTGGAAGTGGGTATGGGTAAAGTGGGTATGCCACTACGTGTTGCGGTAACAGGTGCAGGCCAATCACCCAGTGTTGATGTGACGATTCATGCTATCAACCAAGCTCGTTCACTGTCTCGTATTGATAAAGCTCTGGCTTATATTGCCCAGCGTGAAGCGCAATAAATTGTCATTTGGCTTTACTGCATAACAAGATGACATGAATAATAAAGGCACTGCAATGAATTGAGTGCCTTTATTTTTTGTTCACGAGATTGATTATTGATGGCTTTTTCAGCGCTTACACAGAGAAGACTAATGAATCCATTGACAGAATTCTCTGGGTTTCATATGATTCGCCCCGTTCTACAGGATTTTGATTTGGGGCTATAGCTCAGCTGGGAGAGCGCTTGCATGGCATGCAAGAGGTCAGCGGTTCGATCCCGCTTAGCTCCACCAAATACGACTAATATTGGTAAATCCAGTCATCAGTATTTGGTATTCAAAAACCTGAACCACATTTGTGGGGCTATAGCTCAGCTGGGAGAGCGCTTGCATGGCATGCAAGAGGTCAGCGGTTCGATCCCGCTTAGCTCCACCAAAATTCTGAATCCCTGAAAACTTGCGTTTTCAGGGATTTTTCTTATGTATGCTCGTTCATATCTTTAAAAGAACAAATTACAATCAATATACCTGTCGTCTTTCAAGTTACCACTTTGTTGGCTACACTTACATTCACCCCAGCCACCGTAGTTATAAACATAGAGTTATCTATGCTTCTGGAGTGAGTGAAAATAGCTTCTCTCTTTGAATTTACTGGGCTGTATAACCACCATCAATTGCGTAAAAAGCTCCGGTCGTAAATGAACTTTCGTCTGACAGCAGGAACGCTACCGTTTTCGCCACTTCTTCTCTGGTTGCCATACGCTTCATCGGATGGGTACTTGCCATCCATTCCCTGACTTCTGCGGGTAACGTTTGCATATGCGGCGTATTAACATAACCCGGACCAACCGCATTGATTCGGACACCTTTATCTGCAAATTCCAAAGCAGCCGAACGTGTTAAGCCAAGTACACCATGTTTAGTGGTCGTGTAAGGCGCTATGCCGGGAATACCTACAATGCCATTGGATGAAGAAAGGTTAACAATAGCCCCTCCCCCACTTTGGATAATGGCCGGAATACCATATTTCAGTCCGAAAAAGGTTCCGCTGAGATTGGTGTTAATCACATCATTCCAGTCATCAATGGAATAATTACAAATATTGATGCCATGTGGCCCTGTAATGCCAGCATTATTAACCAGCATATGCAACCCACTGAACTGTTCTACGGTATTATCAATCAACGCCTTGATTGAAAGATGATCCCTGACATCCGCTTCCATTGGGATAACATAGTGCCCTGTCGGATCTATCCGCTGTGCTGTCTGTCTGGCGCGGGAAAATTGACGTCCGGTAATAATCACCGTCGCTCCCCGATGGAATAATTCCTCAGCAATACCTTCCCCTACGCCCGTTGTCGCCCCTGTTACAATTGCAATTTTTCCGTCAAAATAATTCATTATGATTCCCCGCGTAAATAACGTTTGATCCATTAAATATGGCAAAACCAGATAATTAATTTCAGCTAATCACGTGAGATATTAATGCGATGCAATAAGTAATGAAGAGGCTCATATCACTCCTTAATAATAACGAGTGCAGAAGTTTTTGCTAAAAAATGAAGGGGTTCTTTAACGATTAGGATTTTTTCAACGGTTTTACCAGCGAATCCAAACCTTCGATCTTTATCGCAAGGGTCATTTCCATTAATGCGCCCAGTTTTCCCTGCGGAAATTCCCCTTTTCTGGCAAACCAAAGTAAATACTCCTCTGGCAAATCAATCAGCATTCTCCCCTTGTATTTGCCAAATGGCATAGCTGTATTGGCTATCTCCAACAGATCTTCTTTGTCCATGATGTCGGCCTCGTTTTCTTGCTGTCAAAAAGAACTCTACATAAAAAAAGTGGCATCTGCCAAGACGCCACTTTCAATGAGTTTTATCAAATTCAGCTATCGAATTGATTAGATACTTAAAATCAGCCCAGTAATTGCCGCAGATAGAAAACTTACCAACGTTGAACCGAACAGTAATTTCAGGCCAAAACGTGCAACAGTATTACCTTGTTTTTCATTTAGTCCCTTAATGGCACCAGCAACAATCCCAATGGATGAGAAGTTAGCAAAGGAAACCAAAAATACGGACAGAATACCTTTTGAGCGCTCACTCAATTGGGCCGCGATTTCTTGCAAACTCTGCATCGCAACAAACTCGTTAGAAACCAGCTTAGTCGCCATGATACTGCCCACTTTCAATGCTTCATCGCTTGGGATGCCAATGATCCATGCCAGTGGATAGAACACATACCCCAAACACTCCTGGAAAGTAATACCAAATGCTAAGTGGAAAATTGCATTGATACCCGCAATCAGGGCGATAAAACCGATCAGCATCGCAGAGACAATCAAAGCAACTTTGAAACCTGCCAGAATATATTCGCCTAGCATTTCAAAGAAACTTTGCCCCTCGTGGAGGTTGCTCATGTGGATTTCTTCTTCACTCTCAATAGAGTAAGGGTTAATGAGCGACAAGATGATGAAGGTACTAAACATATTGAGGATCAGGGCTGCTACAACGTATTTTGCATCCAACATCGTCATATAAGCGCCAACGATAGACATGGATACTGTCGACATAGCCGTCGCTGCCATTGTATACATCCTGCGCTCAGACATTTTGCCCAGCACATCTTTGTAAGCAATGAAGTTCTCTGATTGTCCCAGAATCAATGAGCTAACCGCATTAAAAGATTCCAGTTTGCCCATGCCGTTGACTTTAGACAGTACTGTACCTATCGCACGAATGATAATCGGCAGCACTTTGATGTGTTGCAAAATACCAATCAGGGCAGAGATGAAAATGATAGGGCACAATACATTCAGGAAGAAGAACGCCAGATTCGCTTCTATCATGCCCCCGAAAACAAAGCTGGTACCTTTTGCTGCATAAGACAATAAATGGACGAATAAGTTATCAAATCCCTTAACAATTCCCAAACCTGCATTAGAGTTCAAGAAGAACCAAGCAAGGAAAAGTTCGATGATAAGCAACTGAATAATATAACGAATCCGAATATCCTTCCGATTGTTACTCGCCAAAATAGCTAGGCCGCCAATCACAACCAATGCGAGACAAAAATGAAAAATATGAGACATAAAAAGAACTCCAAACATGATGCTGCGCAAATTTATCACTGTATTTTATGCAACGCATAATAGTAAATTATGCTGATTATCACATTAATTTACTATCTAAACGGCTACAAATTCCTATTTAGCCAACCCGATCACACTTTCTCAGTCATACTTTTGAGTGAAAAGTATATTATTCACTCAATAAACGAAGCATTTCCTTTTCATCAATAACAGGAATTCCCAACTCATTAGCTTTAACTAATTTAGAGCCCGCCGCTTCACCGGCAATAACCAGATCGGTCTTCTTAGAAACACTACCGGCTACTTTTGCACCTAAAGCTACCAACTTATCTTTGGCTTCATCTCTAGATAGACGGCTTAATGAGCCAGTCAATACAACAGTCTTACCGGCAAATGGGCTGTCAACTTCATCTAAACGCGGGCTTTCAGCCGATTCCCAATGGATACCGATATTATTGACCAAATCATCAATGACAATCTGATTGTGCTCTTCGCCGAAGAAATTCACGACATGGCTGGCAACAACACCTCCGACATCCTGAACCGCAATAAGTGCCTCGGTATCTGCTGCACACAGTTTTTCCAATGTGCCAAAGTGCGAAACGAGATTAGCAGCCGTTGCTTCACCAACTTCACGAATGCCCAAAGAATAAATAAAGCGGGCAAAGGTGGTTTTTTTGGATTTTTCCAAGGCATTAATCACATTTTGCGCAGACTTAGGCCCCATGCGTTCAAGACCAGTGAGCGTGCCGGCAGTCAAACGGAAAAGATCAGCCGGTGTTTTGACATACTCTTTATCTACGAGCTGCTCAATGATTTTTTCACCCATGCCATCTACATCCATGGCCCGACGGGAAACAAAATGTTTCAACGCTTCTTTGCGTTGAGCTCCACAGAACAAGCCCCCGGTACAACGAGCTACTGCCTCACCTTTAACTCGTTCGATATCTGAACCACAAACTGGACAATGTTCCGGGAAGATGACTTCCTGACTTTCTGTTGACCTGTTCTCATGCACAACACCGACAACTTGTGGGATAACATCTCCGGCCCGGCGAATCACCACAGTATCGCCAATACGCAGACCCAAACGTTCAATTTCATCCGCATTGTGCAATGTCGCATTACTGACTGTCACACCAGCCACTAATACAGGCTCCAAACGGGCAACTGGTGTAATTGCCCCTGTGCGCCCTACCTGAAACTCAACGCCACGTACAATAGTCATCTGTTCTTGAGCCGGAAATTTAAAGGCTGTCGCCCAACGTGGCGCTCTGGCCACAAATCCCAACGTTTCCTGTAACTCAAGGGAATCAACTTTAACGACAACACCATCAATATCAAAACCCAACGCCGGGCGCTGTTTTTCAATGCTATGGTAAAAATCCATCACCTGCTGAGTGCCCTGACATAATTTTATTTTGTCACTAACGGGCAATCCCCAATTTTTGAACTGCATCAAACGTTCATAATGGCTTGTTGGCAATTTCCCACCCTCCAGTACCCCGATACCATAACAATAGAAAGTGAGCGGGCGTTTGGCGGTAATTCTCGGATCAAGCTGGCGTAAAGATCCGGCCGCTGCGTTGCGGGGATTGGCGAATACTTTATTTCCTATGCGACGTGCTTCTTCGTTGAGTTTTTCGAACCCTGCCTGCTTGATGAATACTTCACCACGGATTTCAACACGGGCAGGAATATTTTCCCCTTTCAGGCGCAAAGGAATGGCATGAATAGTACGAACATTCGCAGTGATGTTCTCTCCCGTTGTGCCATCTCCACGAGTTGCCGCCTGAACCAATTCCCCGTTTTCATACAGTAAACTAACGGCCAAACCATCAAGTTTCAGTTCACAGCAAAATACCAAATCCCGGCTATCTTTCAGGCGATCGCGAACACGTTTGTCAAACGCCAGATAACTCTCTTCATCAAATACGTTATCCAAAGACAACATAGGTATTTCATGACGCACCTGCTCAAATGCCGTTAATGGGGCTGCACCAACGCGTTGGGTGGGGGAGTCTGCTGTAATCAGCTCTGGATGCTGTTCTTCCAGCGCTTTTAATTCCCGCATTAAACGATCATATTCTGCATCTGGGATCTCTGGCGCATCCATGACATGATACAAATATTCATGATGACGCAATGTTGTTCTTAGTTTGTTGATTTTTCCAATAATATTTTCCATGACTTCTCACCAGAGATGAAAAACCCCCGACTAGCGGGGGCTTGATACTAAAAAAGAAGGAATTATTCACCGGCATTAAGCGTGTTACGGATACGCGTTTTATAGAGCTCAATCATCTGTGGTGTCAGCATCTTACGTTCACTATCCAGAACCACGCCCCCCACATCCGCAGCTATACGCTGTGCTGCCTGTAACATCAGTTTAAAATTCTGATTGGAATCACCATATGAAGGCACAAGCATAAACATGGAAATCCCGGGAGTAGTAAAATCTGTCATTCGATCGGGATCAAACGAACCGGGTTTTACCATATTAGCCAAACTGAACAATACAGCACCACTGCCCGATGGGTTCAAATGACGATGGAAGATATTCATGTCACCAAACCGGAAGCCTGCCTGCAAAATGCTTTGAAATAGCACTTCACCGTTCAGTTCTTGCCCATGATGCGCAGCAACATGCAATACCAGCACAGTCTCTTTCTTGGTTTGCCCGGATTCAACCGCCCCTTCACTTTCAGGTAGCTTTGGCTGCCCTTCAACAATCCCGGCTATCGGTTCCGCTGCTCCTGCAACTTTTTGTTCAACCGGATCAAACAACCCAAGTTGCGGCTCTTCCTGTTGTCTATCAGCAACCATCTCTTTTGCTGCTGATACATCAGGATGATGCCTTGCAAGTAAAGGATCGGAACCATCATCAGGCATTGCTGCTGATGACTCAGGCTCACGACGTTCAATAACAGGCTCAGCACGATGTTCAGTGTGCGGTTTTACCGACTCCTGAGCATGTGATTTCGGCGAATTATCAAACAGTTCATTGCCATCATTATCTTCCAGCTCTTCCTGGCGCTCCTGTTTATGACGTTTAACTGGGCGATCACGAAAGAGTGATGAACGCTCTTTACGGCTGGTCCACAACCCATGTAATAGCAAAGCTATTATGGCTATCGCACCAACAACGATTAATATCAGACGCAAATCCTGCATCATTGCTATCTCTGTTGTTTAAAGTCTGTTGTTTAAAGTAAGTGCCACTACGGCGGAATATTCTTTAGATAAGAGTATTTGTCAAATAAGACAAGTGCAAGTCTCTACATACTTTTCTTACCATAAAGAGATATATCCGCTGTTTTTTCGGATGTTTTTTACACACAAAACTACTGGTCAGTAGAAAATCCTGCCTATATCATACCGTCTCAATCATCTAGGAGAGAATAAGAAAATATGACGAATTCGACAAAATTGCCAAAACGTCTGAGTGGATTTCATTATATTGCACAAGGTTGGCAACTGATAACCCGTCCTGGCATTAAGAGATTCGTTTTATTACCTTTACTGGCCAATATCTTATTGTTAGGTGGTTCATTTTGGTGGCTATATCATAAACTAGGCGGCTGGGTACAATGGGTTCTCGATAAAATACCAGACTGGATGCAATGGTTAAGTTATTTGATTTGGCCGCTTGCCGTTATTTCCATCTTATTGGTTTTTACTTATTTCTTCAGCACACTGGCTAATTTTATCGCCTCACCATTCAATGGATTACTGGCAGAAAAACTGGAAGCAAACCTGACAGGCATACCTGCACCAGATACTGGTGTTATCGATTTACTTAAAGACACCCCTCGCATTCTAAAATGTGAAGTAGTAAAAATTCTTTACTATATTCCCCGTGCGGTTGTTCTATTGTTGCTTTACTTTATTCCAGGGATCGGTCAAACCGTCGCGCCCATCCTTTGGTTTATTTTTAGTGCGTGGATGCTGACGATCCAATATTGTGATTATCCATTTGATAACCATAAAGTTAGTTTTTCCACCATGCGCAACGCGCTGCGGCAAGACAAAATTGACAATCTCCAATTTGGCGCGGCGGTAAGCGTACTGACCATGATCCCTATCGTGAATTTATTTATTATGCCAGTCGCCGTCTGTGGTGCTACTGCTATGTGGGTTGATCGTTACCGCGCTCAGCACGCCCTGAATCATAGGCCGTAAAACTAAGTTAATTCAGCCTGTTAACTACAAAACACCCTGACAATTCTTACTATGTCAGGGTTGTTTATCATAATTTTCATCATCGTTTCATTTTCTTCCACTTCCGCAGAAATCGCTATTTTTAGCCACAAAATGCTACAAAAACACTACAATTAGTTATACAAATCATAAATAACCTAAATAACATAAAATAGCTATCTAATATTCTTTTATATAATAAGAATAGATTGAAACTTTATTTCCATAAATAAGATGTTAGCGTATGGTTAATCTGTATCTAACGGTATTTTAGGGGCAATCGAATAATGAGCAAAATTTATGAAGATAATTCGTTAACTATTGGTCACACTCCGCTGGTACGTCTAAAAAATTTCACTAATGGCCGCATCTTGGCGAAGGTAGAATCTCGTAATCCCAGTTTCAGTGTAAAATGTCGTATTGGTGCCAATATGATTTGGGATGCTGAGAAACGCGGTATTTTGACCAAAGATAAAGAACTTATTGAACCGACCAGTGGCAACACTGGGATTGCACTTGCCTATGTTGCAGCAGCTCGTGGTTATAAGCTGACATTGACCATGCCCGAAACGATGAGCCTTGAGCGCCGTAAGCTCTTGAAAGCATTGGGAGCCAAACTGGTGCTGACCGAAGGTGCAAAAGGCATGAAAGGTGCCATTGAAAAAGCCAACGAAATCCATGACAGCGATCCCAACCGTTATATACTCCTGCAACAATTCAGTAATCCAGCCAATCCAGAAATCCACGAAAAAACCACTGGCCCTGAAATTTGGGAAGATACCGACGGTAATGTAGATGTTTTTGTTGCGGGTGTAGGAACTGGCGGTACTATCACCGGAGTTGCTCGTTACCTGAAAAACACTCGTGGCAAACCCGTGATCATCGTCGCGGTAGAACCAGAAGATTCACCTGTTATCAGTCAGAAATTGGCCGGTGAAGAACTTAAACCGGGCCCACATAAAATTCAGGGGATCGGCGCTGGTTTCATCCCTGATAACTTAGATTTAACATTAGTTGACCGTGTTTTTAAAATCAGCAATGAAGAAGCTATTCAGATAGCACGCGAAGTTACTGAAAAAGAAGGTATTCTTGCTGGTATTTCTTCTGGCGCCGCTGTTGCAGCAGCAATCAAATTATCACAAGAAGATGAATACAAAGACAAAAATATTGTGGTGATTTTACCTTCTTCGGCTGAACGTTATCTGAGTACGGTATTGTTTGCTGATTTATCTAATGATTGAAAATCACACAGTAATATTTTCCATTACATTGACAAAAAGGCACCTTAAGGGTGCTTTTTTGTGCATCAGATCAAACTTTAAAGCTTTCCTAGATGATTTATTCAAGTAGCTTTAGTATTTAACCAGTAATTATTTTGATGCACGAAATTAATCGCCAAGCCGACAGCTAAAAGATTATTCAATTCCGCTATGACTCGAATAGCGTGTATTAACACCAACTCAACAATTGGATGCATCAAGTGTGTTAATTTTTTGATAATGATTAATATACATTCGATAAATTTCAAGTTGTATTCAATCGAACCACAATTTGAAAGATGAAAGGTATGCACCTTATTTCATTATCAATTTAACGGTTGTACAAGTCTAAGGGAATTCAACTACACTAGCTTTAGAATTCTCTTAGCTTATCAACGAATATTTAAGTTATTGAGGAAATACTATGTTCCAGCAAGAAGTTACTATTACTGCACCAAACGGCCTCCACACTCGCCCTGCTGCACAGTTCGTCAAAGAAGCAAAAGGCTTTTCTTCTGACATCACCCTAACTTCTGGAGGCAAGTCTGCCAGCGCAAAAAGCTTATTTAAACTACAAACACTGGGATTGACTCAAGGTACAATTGTAACGATTGCTGCTGAAGGCGATGATGCGCAACAAGCTGTTGCACATTTAGTTAAGTTGATGGGTGAATTGGAATAATCGTCCACTTATCAAACCAATTTATTTCATTCAGTTTATCCCCGGATTGATAAAATCCGGGGATATTTAGAGCCTCCCCCCTGAAGGCTCAATGAAAGGTAATCATCCGCAGTAAGGTCATATAGTATGATTTCAGGCATCTTAGTATCACCAGGCATTGCTTTCGGTAAGGCATTATTGCTGAAAGAAGATCCGATCATTATCAACCATAAAAAAATTATCCCTGAACAAGTCGAACAAGAAATTTCCCTCTTTAAACAAGGCCGCGACAAATCTTCCGCACAGCTAGAAATAATCAGAGAAACAGCCGAAAAAAACTTGGGTGCAGAAAAGGCCGAGATCTTCGAAGGCCATATTATGTTGCTGGAAGATGAAGAGTTAGAGCAGGAAATTGTTACTCTTATTAAGAAAAACCTGGCAACCGCAGATGCTGCTGTTTATTCCGTCATTGAAGATCAGGCTAAGGCGCTGGAAGAACTGGATGATGAATATTTGAAAGAACGTGCGGCCGATGTTCGTGATATCGGTAAGCGTTTGCTGAAAAATATTCTGGATATGCCAATTATCGACTTAGGTTCGATTGAAGAAGAAGTGATTCTGGTTGCCAGTGACTTAACACCATCAGAAACCGCGCAACTCAATCTGGATAAAGTACTCGGTTTCATTACTGATCTGGGCGGCCGCACTTCCCACACCTCCATCATGGCTCGCTCTTTGGAATTACCAGCCATTGTTGGGACAACCAACGCAACCAAACAAATCAAAAATGGCAGTTATCTAATTCTTGATGCGGTTAACAACCAAATTTATGTGAACCCATCTGATGCCGAAATTGAGCAACTGAAAACTGCAAAAAGCGAATACCTGACAGAAAAAGCCGAGCTGGCAAAACTGAAAGATTTACCTGCCATCACCTTGGATGGGCATCAAGTTGAAGTATGTGCCAACATTGGTACGGTTCGTGATGTCATGGGAGCTGAGCGCAATGGCGCTGAAGGTGTCGGTTTATATCGTACCGAATTCCTGTTTATGGATCGCGATGCCCTGCCAACGGAAAACGAACAATTTGAAGCTTATAAAGCGGTGGCGGAAGCAGTTGGCAATCAAGCCATCATTATTCGCACGATGGACATCGGTGGCGATAAAGATCTGCCTTACATGAATCTGCCAAAAGAAGAAAATCCATTCCTTGGCTGGCGAGCAATCCGTATTTGCCTTGATCGTAAAGAGATCTTACATTCTCAATTACGTGCTATTCTGAGAGCTTCTGCATTTGGTAAACTTCGCATTATGTTCCCGATGATCATTTCAGTCGAAGAGATTCGGGACTTGAAAGCTGAGTTAACATTGCTCAAAGAGCAATTACGCGATGAAAACAAGGCATATGATGAATCGATTGAAGTGGGTATCATGGTGGAAACACCTGCTGCTGCAACCATTGCTCATCATCTTGCAAAAGAAGTTGACTTTTTTAGTATTGGGACGAACGATCTAACTCAGTATACTCTTGCGGTAGACCGTGGTAATGAGCTGATTTCTCATCTTTACAACCCAATGTCGCCAGCAGTGTTGAACCTAATCAAGCAGGTTATTGATGCCTCACACGCAGAAGGTAAATGGACTGGGATGTGCGGAGAACTTGCCGGTGACGAGCGCGCCACACTGTTGCTTTTGGGCATGGGTTTGGATGAATTCAGCATGAGTGCGATATCAATTCCACGCATTAAAAAGATCATCCGTAATACCAATTACGATGAGGCTAAGGCACTGGCAGAACAAGCTTTAGTTCAGCCAACAGCACAGGAATTGATGGATTTGGTTGACACTTTTACCAGAGAAAAAACACTCTGCTAAACACATTAGCCAGAACATGGTCCCATTAAAACAATTAGGAGAAGATTCATGGGTCTGCTTGATAAATTGAAATCTCTGGTTTCAGACGATAAAAAAAACAGCGGCAGTATTGAAATTATCGCCCCATTGTCAGGTGAGATAGTCAATATCGAAGATGTTCCGGATGTTGTTTTTGCCGAAAAAATTGTGGGTGATGGCATCGCCATTAAACCAACCGGCAATAAAATTGTTGCTCCTGTTGATGGCACCATTGGTAAGATCTTCGAAACTAATCATGCTTTTTCTATCGAGTCTGATAGTGGCATTGAGCTATTCGTACATTTTGGTATTGATACTGTTGAACTAAAAGGCGAAGGTTTTAAGCGTATTGCTGAAGAAGGTCAACGAGTACAGAAAGGCGATTTGGTTCTAGAGTTTGATTTGGCATTTCTGGAAGAAAGAGCCAAATCAACCTTAACTCCTGTTGTTATTTCCAACATGGACGAAATTAAAGAGTTATCTAAGGTCAGTGGATCAGTTGTCGTTGGTGAATCAGTCATCATGCGCATCAAAAAATAACCGGACATCTTAGTTTTTGGATGGTTCGTGAATCGCCACTGTTTTGTCAGGTACTTTACTCATTTAACCTGATAATACAGAGGCGATTTTTTATGCTAATCTCAATGGATTCCAGCATACAGCATGATGACAAAGGGAAAAAATCCCTTGAAGCAGGACTCAGTTATTCGGATAAACATCCGTCAGTTATTCGCATCGGGAGAAACCAATTCCCACTTACCAAATGTAGAAATTCCCACCAACGAAAAACGCTTAATTGAATACCCCTGTAGACAAATATCTATCACCGCGATCACAAATAATTGCCACAATAACGGCGTCAGGGTTTTCAGCCGCAATGCGAAGTGCCCCAGAAACTGCGCCACCAGAGCTGACACCACAGAAAATACCTTCTTTCTGTGCCAGTAAACGCATTGTCGTTTCAGCTTCCAACTGAGTGATATCCAAAATCTGATCCACCAATTCTTTCTGGTAAATACCTGGCATATAAGCCGGAGACCAACGACGGATACCGGGGATATGGCTATTTTCTGCGGGTTGTAATCCTGTGATTTGCACTTTGTCTGATTGAGATTTCAAGTAGCGACTCACACCTGTAATCGTGCCGGTTGTTCCCATACTGGAAACAAAATGTGTCACCCGGCCTTGTGTCTGTTGCCAAATTTCCGGGCCAGTGGTTTTAAAATGTGCCAGTGAGTTATCTGTGTTATTAAACTGATCGAGAACCTTTCCTTCTCCCTTTTTCTCCATTTCTTGTGCCAAATCTCGCGCACCTTCCATTCCCAACTCTTTACTCACCAAAATTAATTCCGCGCCATAAGCCCGCATTGATGTTTGTCGTTCAAGACTCATATTTTCAGGCATCAGAAGTTTTAAACGATACCCCTTTACTGCCGCAATCATAGCCAGTGCAATACCAGTATTCCCGCTCGTTGCTTCAATCAGAACATCACCGGGTGTAATTTCTCCACGCAATTCTGCCTGCTGGATCATTGAAAGTGCAGCCCGGTCTTTTACAGAACCTGCTGGATTATTACCTTCCAGCTTTACCCAAATTTCCGCATCAACACCTTCTGTGATCTGCTGTAATTTTACCAGCGGTGTATTACCTATAAAGTCTTCCAAGCTTGCCACAGTATTACCTAGTTTATATGAGAATGGGTAACCAACTAATCATATTCAGAATACGGTAGCAAGATATTAAGCAAAAAATCCCTGTTTCCCCGTTATAAAAGGGAAGCAAGAATGAATAATAAAAATGTATCAAATCAGGCCGATTCAGCCAGCCTTAAGACTTTTAACGGTAAGTCTTCCGTATATAAGCGAGCACCTGTTCCTCCAATAAAATAATAATCGCCTCTGACCGGAATAGATGAATTATCCTCCCAGACAACTGAGAGTAGTTCATCTCCCCATCCTATTGGTTGGACAGATAAGAGAGAAAAATGCCCGCGCGGGCTAGCTTCCACGATTTGAATTGGCAAGGGACAAGAAACCGTTTGCTGTTTACTGAGTGTCATATCCCATGGCCGGAAAAAGACATCAACTTTCCCCTGATGCAAGGGAGTGATATCCAATGGGAAAACTCTCCCGCCAACCCAGAGCTGTGAGCCTTTAATTTCACCACGAAATTTATTGATTTCCCCCATGAACTCGAGCACAAAGCGGCTCCCCGGTTCACTCCACACTTGCTGTGGTGTTCCAACCTGTTCAATGTGCCCGTGATTCATCAGTACCACTCTATCCGCCACTTCCATGGCCTCTTCCTGATCATGGGTGACAAACACGCTGGTAAATTTCAGTTCTTCATGAAGCTGACGCAACCAACGGCGCAATTCCATTCGTACCTGTGCATCCAATGCACCAAAAGGCTCATCCAACAACAGGATTTGAGGTTCTACGGCCAATGCCCTTGCCAGCGCCACCCGTTGTTTTTGTCCGCCAGAGAGCTGTGATGGATAACGGTCAGCCAAATGGGATAACTGCACCATATCGAGTAATGTCATGACTTTACTACGCAACGCCTCGCTACCGGGGCGCTGGCGACGAGGAAGTACAGTCAGGCCAAAAGCCACATTGTCAAACACCGTCATATGACGAAATAGGGCGTAATGTTGGAAGACAAACCCGACACGCCGATCTTTCGCATGTACCCGGCTGACATCCTGACCGTGAAATTTCAATTGGCCTGAATTTTGTTGTTCAAGCCCTGCAATAATCCGCAACAATGTCGTTTTGCCAGAACCTGACGGCCCGAGCAGGGCAATCATCTCACCGGATTCGATATCCAGTGAAATTTCATTCAGTATCTGAGAACGACCAAAAGATTTACTGATTTTAGTGATTTCAATACTCATATTCTGCCCCCATACCCTACCCTTGCTGACGGCTCAAACGCCATTGCAACGCACTTTTGACAATCAGAGTAATAATCGCCATTACTGCCAATAAGGCTGCTGCCGTAAATGCGCCAACCGTGTTGTAATCCTGATAAAGAAGTTCAACCTGCAAAGGCAACGTATAAGTTTCTCCCCGAATCGATCCTGATACGACGGACACAGCGCCAAATTCCCCTATTGCCCGAGTGTTAGTCAAAACAACTCCATACAACAATGCCCAACGAATATTTGGTAATGTCACATGCCAGAACATCGTCCAACCGGAAGCTCCCAGCAATATAGCAGCCTCATCTTCCTGACTGCCCTGACTCAACATCACTGGCACCAATTCCCGGACAACAAACGGGCATGTTACGAACACGGTTACCAGTACCATTCCAGGCCATGAAAACATTAATTGAATGCCATAGTCACTCAACCAACTTCCCAACCAGCCATTGGCACCATAAAACAGGAGATAAAGCAGCCCTGCGACAACCGGAGAAACCGCAAACGGAATATCAATTAATGTCAGTAATAGTTGTCTGCCGGGGAATTGGAAACGCGTTACTAACCATGCCACCATCACACCAAAAACCAAATTAATGGGAACAGTGATAAGCGCAATCATCACTGTTAACCAAATAGCATGCAGCATATCGGAATCGAAAAGGTTCTGGGTAACGATGTCCAGCCCTTTGGAAAAGGCAGTCAGAAAAATCCACGCTATCGGGATCACCAGTAACAGAACCGAAAAAAGTATACCTGTGCCAATCAGCAACCATTTTCCCCAATTTATCGGGGGATGTTGTGCCACTGTGTATTCGGAAAACTCAGTCATCAATGTCCTCCTATCCGTTTCCCAAAGCGGCTTTGTAATACATTGACACTAAACAAGAGCAGTAATGACGTGGCAAGAATGACTGAAGCAATTGCACTGGCTGCCGGATAATCAAATTCTTGCAAGCGAACAAAAATCATTAAAGAGACAACCTCCGTTTGCCAGGCAATGTTGCCCGCAATGAAAATTACAGCACCAAACTCTCCCAAACTGCGGGTAAAAGAGAGCACTGTCCCGGCAATCAATGCCGGTGAAACCTCCGGCAAAATAACCCGCTGAAAAGTTTGCCAACGACTTGCTCCCAATGTCTGTGCGGCTTCTTCATATTCAGGGCCCAGTTCTTCAAGTACTGGCTGCACAGTACGAACAACAAAAGGCAAACTGGTAAATGCCATTGCTAACGCAATACCTAGCCAAGTATTCGTGACTTTGATATCAACATGACCAAGCCAGGCCCCATACCATCCGGTTGCAGAAAACAACGTTGCCAACGTTAAACCTGCAACTGCCGTCGGTAAAGCAAACGGCAAATCCATCAAACCATCAAGTAAGCTGCGCCCCGGAAATGGGTAACGCGTTAATATCCACGCCATTAACATGCCAAAAACCATATTGAACAGACTGGCAACCGCAGCCGCCAACAATGTCACCTTATAAGCGGCAACAACTTGTGGATTGGCAATCACCTGCCAGTATTGCTCCCATGTCATACTGGAAAGCTGTACTACCAAGGCACTTAATGGCAATAACAAGATAAGGCAGGTATAAAACAGACTACAGCCCAAACTCAGCCCAAATCCGGGCAAGACGCGTTTGCTGAATCCCCACATCATTTACGCCCTTCCATCAATAATTGATCAAGCGTTCCACCAGTGCCGAAATGCGTTTTCATCACTTGAGGCCAGCTACCGAATTGTTCTTCCAGACGAAACAATTTGGTTGCAGGAAAACGGGGTTGCCGGGCTTCCATAACATCGTTATCAACTACACGATAATTAAAATCGGCGATGATTTTTTGTGCTGCCGGACTATACAGATAATTTAAGTATGCTTTGGCTACAGCTTCCGTACCGTTTCGCTGGACATTTTTGTCTACCCAGGTCACGGGGAATTCAGCCAGGATATTCACTGGGGGCACAACCACTTGATAATTATCTTCACCATATTGTTTGCGGATGTTATTGACCTCCGATTCAAAACTAATCAGAACATCCCCTAATCCACGCTCAATAAACGAAGTGGTTGCTCCGCGCCCGCCAGTATCAAACACTTCTACATTTTGCAAAAAGCGTTGCATCTGTTGGCGTACTTTCTCTTTTTCATGTGGATCTTGCTTTTGAAAAGCGCCCCATGCCGCTAAGTAGGTATAACGACCATTACCTGAGGTTTTTGGGTTTGGAAAAATTAATTTCACATCATTACGCACTAAATCATCCCAATTCCGAATATGCTTAGGGTTATTTTTGCGTACCAAGAAGGCCATTGTGGAATAATATGGTGAACTGTTATTCGGCAGGCGCTGCTGCCAGTTGGCAGGAATCAAATTGCCACGATCATGCAGTATCTGAATATCCGTGACTTGGTTATAAGTGACTACATCCGCTCGCAATCCATGCAAAATAGCCAGCGCCTGTTTAGAGGAACCTGCATGTGATTGTTTAATAGTCAATTTTTCCTGTGGATGCTGTTCATTCCAATGTTTCTCAAATACAGGATTCAAGCCTGAAAATAATTCTCGCCCAATGTCGTAGGAACTATTCAGCAATTCGGCAGCCAAGGCGTTGGTGCTATAAGCACTGAGACTGACCAAAAATGATATGGCAGCCAATCTGCTTAATAATTTAATTTTTATTGTCATTATCTTCATCTAACACCTTACCCATCACGCAATTAGACAACAATTTCTTCTACATCCAATAGATTTCAAGTTGCAGAGCGACGGCAAGAAAAGCAAATCCTCAGAAGGATAGCTGGCTCTATGTTTATAACTACCTGTTTATAAGTACATATTTATAACTACGTAACCAAAGGTGAGTGAACGTAGCCAACAAAGCAGCAACTTGAAAGATGAAAGGTATACTGTATCCAGAATATTTATAACAGGATAGCTAACTATCTACTGTTTTATATACTAAATTCTTATGAGAAATGATGAAACGCGATAAGGTACAGGGAACGTAAGGTTACTCATTTAGGATGATAATAATAAGATACAGGTAATAACGATTTTAGCTGTTTCCCTTATATACAGGTGGAAAAAAGAGAGTTTAACTTTAATAAAAACTCTCTTTGAGATTTTATCAGGGTTTCCAGATAATACGCGAAATCTTCCAATCTTTCAGAACATCATCAGAAGGCAATAATCCTTCAGGGCCATCCCAAATTCCGGTAAAAACATAGCTGACATGCCGACTTTGCGGAGTACGACAGATAACTGTAGGTTGCATGGTGAAATCATTGGATCGCTGGCATGCACCAAATGCCTTGTCATACAACTCGGAGAAAGGGGTTCCTATTTTCGCTCCCCAAACCGTTTTAATTCCTTCATCCAATACATCAATACGATTAACCTTTCCATTGACGAGACCATAAAATTCGAGTTTTACCTGATCGCCTTCCATTCCCTGAATCACGCTAATTAATTGATTACCTTGCGTTTCCATACCACTACGCAGGCGATATTTATCTCCCAAGCCTTGTTCAATTGCGGATTGAGTCATGTCTGTCTGTTTATTGATATCTCCAATCCCTTGTTCAGAGACACTCAGGGAACTGCCAAACCAGTTTAAAGGTGATAAAGAAGACCATGAAAAACCCGCTGCTCCGGCACAAGCGGTTAACAAAAATGAGCACCCAACTAAACTACTGAGTGTAATGATCCGTTGTTTAGGCAGGAAATTGAATACGAAAAATTTATCCATCACTATTTTTTACCTTGAAATTTTTTACCTTGAGTCTCTATGGACAATAACTTGACATCTATCAGACCACGTTTTCAAAAAAACATTCCCTTATCAAAACCATTCATCAATAGAAACGTAAAATCGATGTTAATAACACATTAATAATATGACATTGCCGATCTATTTAAAAAACAAACAGTACTGTAAGTCAATGTTCATAAAAAATATACAGTCAGGAGAAAACATATGGATCTACCTGAAGGACAAGATATTGATTACCCATTGAACTCTAACTGGTATGTATTAGAAGGAAAATCTGAAACTTCGATTCCTGAAAAGTATTATATCTTTAAAGATAAGGATGGACACATTCAGGCTAAAATTATATTTGATACAGATAATAAAAAGCCGAACTTGTCAAAGGATCTCCTTATTACAAAAAACAAATACATGAGAAATTTGACTCATTCTATAAAAATTATAGTAAAAAAAATAATGGCTGAATAACATATGTAATGCTCAGCCATTTTATATTCTTTATATTTTAATCAATAATCAACCGCTTACTAAAAATGGCACTTTCCTGCCCCAAATAATCATATTCCATCTTTTCACACATACAAATTGTTGCATCATTTTCTTCTGGCACCATGAGTAAAATACTTGGACAACCTCTTGCCAATAATTTCTTTTCTAAACGAGCAATCAACGCATTAGCAATTCCCCTGCCCCTGAATTCAGGATGAACGCCCAAATAATACGCATGCCCCCGATGCCCATCGTAGCCACCCATAACTGTACCAACTACTTCCCCGGCAACTTCAGCAACCAAAAACAAATCAGCATCATGGGTTAATTTACGCTCAATGTCTATTTCTGGATCATCACCAGAATTAATCAAATCGCAGCGTTCCCAAAGTGTGATGACGGCTTCAAAGTCGTCTTGCCGAAATACCCGAATTTCCATAGTTAGTAAGCCTATCTAATAAGCAATTGAATCAATGTTAATTATCACTGCTTTTATTTTTGAATCAATATGAAAATGCGTTTACTGATACTAACAGGTATACTGCTAATATTCATAAACTAACCAAAATGAAAGCAGAAATGAATATACTTAATATATATTAGTTTAATGTTTTGATGTTTGTCCATGATTATTACTTTTATATGAAAATCAAACGATTAATATCTCACTAAACTGTATGTTGTTACAGTGCTTATTGACGTTTTCCTAACTCTTGCAGCACACTGCGTATAAACATTTGTATAAATATATTGGGAGATCATGGCTGCCGGACTAAACAAGCCCAGTGACAAAAAACTAAAATCCTACACGGAAAAGAAAGGAATAAGATTGAATTTTTTGCCGATGGTGCTGGATTGAGTGCAAAAGCATCAAGTTAAACCGTCTCCCCATTGGACGCTACCCTGATATACTCCTCAAACAAGCTCGTGAAACACGGGATAAATGCCGTAACTGGTTGACCTCTGGTAAAGTTCCAAAGCTCCAATTTAACTTAACAATGCAAGAATCATTAAAACCAATCACTGTAAAAGACACTATCGAATATTGGATAAAACACTATGGCAGAGACAACCGAGCCAATATTGATAGCTTTATTCGTCAATTAGAAAAACATATATCAGCAGATTAAATAGTCGTTTTTAAAGGCTGCCTGATAAAATATTTTTCTTGAGTACTTAATAGAGAACAAAATGTAAACCATCATCCTATAGTAATAACAAAATCAATTGATAAATCATCTCCATTATTAGGCGTTTCAATATCAAATAATGAACATTTAGATTGTCTACTTGAAATATATAGAAATAGCTCAGCGGGGGGATTGGAAAAATTTTATTCTATCAAATTAACAAATGCCACTATAAAAAATATCTCCATCCACTATCCTAACTCACTAAGCCATAATGATATGCAACCACATGAAAGCATAACAATTTCATATGATAGCATAACATGGACACATCATATCGCTGGCACATCGGGTTATAGTATAAGAGAAGAAAATGTATTTTAATTCTTCTCAACTAAAAACAAAATGGTACTCTCAGTATCATTTTGTTGTATACTGATAATAGTATCGTCTTTGTGCCAGCGTTCATCTCCCCAATGCTTATCGAAGTATTTCTTAAAACCCATATTTTCAGTATATTCTATTAATTCTGTCAGACGACTCAATTTTACATTTGAAAAGACAATTTCGTTAGTCATTGTATTACTGCCATCAGGAGAGTCATAGTATATAATGTAATCATTTGAAATAAAAGGTACATTCTTAATCTCATCAAAAGTAAATGCGTAATAATAAATAAAATTTCTTTTTGTATATGACAAGTTAACATTCGCTAATGATGCAATAAGAAAAATAACACCAATAGTTAAAATAGATATGGCTATACATATACGTATAGATTTACTCAATCGCAATCCCAGCATATTCTTTACCTATGTTAACCCAGCTTGCATCTTCAATGAGCATTACATCTTGACTAGTTTTTATATCACTTATAGGCGTTATGGTATTTAAAAAACCAGGCAAGGAAGTATGATAAGGTATTGTATTGTTAGGATATTTTTCAGGATCAGGAAATAATAATGGCTTAAAAGATTTATTTTTATATTTCCCTATAGCTCCGTAATAATCCCACCGTTTAAATGCCTTTTCTTTACTCACTACCCCTACTTGAGGTAAGTAATTAATATCATTAATAGCCTGGTAAAAACCGAATAAGTTAGAAATCAAATCCTCACCACTATAACCGCTATCCGAAATTAAAGTAAAAGGAAAGGAGTCTTGGTATGATTCAAATGAATGAGTTGTATACATCATAATAGTAAGAGCAACTCTTTTTTTATCATGCAAAGATAATCCTCTTCTAACTCTCCACCTTGTTTTTATAGATGTTCCAAGGCTACGTCCCCTACCCATATATTGGACATACCTAACAATAAAATGAAATTTATTAGTCGATTCATCCCCTAAAGCGAGAGAAATCATCAGCTTCCTTGCATCATCACCGTTAACATGCCCTAAGTCTAACCACCCTAATTTTTCTGTATAAACTAATCGCCCATTTTGTATGTCACTTCTTTTAGTCATTAGAGCTCCTGTAATTTAGTCAAGTGCGCTATAAAACTTTATACACATGACATTACACAAAATCATTTATAGATAAATTTTAACAGAAACCAGCTATTCCATCCCTATACTTTTGTGTGCTCATTCAACATAGTCAGGATTCTTTCTTATTATTTTTCATAGTATGAAAAATTAACTTACTGGAAAAACAAATTAACTACAAAACACCATGAAAAAATTACTCTAACTACGCCAGAAAAAAGCCAATTTAACCCATCAAATGCGTTCGCTGCTCACCCAAGCCGAAGATGAAAAGCGTTCACTGACAGGGCAACCGCATGAATGTTTAAATTTCATCCATATCAGCAAAACCTGCTTGTAATACCTGCTCCAAAAAACGGGTTTTCATCCAGGCACGTTGGCGTTTTTTTCTGATGCTTAGCTTCTTACCGTCTTTCTTTGTCTCTTCTCTTTTTAACCTATTTAAGGCGATTCGCCGTAATAGGACTAACGGGAGTATTTGCGCAGAAACTTACGGTTTCATCTTGTTGCTGGCGTCATGTGACACAACGTAACAATGTATGGAATAAGGATATAATCAGATATTGCGAGGATATTATTTCTTCAAAATGTGTATTATTAGAACATGAACGCATTACAGCCAGTTATATAATCGATAATTTGGGTAACAGTAAAACAGATTGTGTATTAGATACCTGTCCTGTTTTTCCTCCTTGCAGAGACCTAAAGCTGAAAAAATCCAATAATAAGATTTTCCATGCTAATAGTAACGAAGAGCTGGTAAAAAATAATAAAACCTACCTTTCTTTTCTTTATTATGTTCTTGTTGATGTGGAAATATCCGCAATGGAAGTATGTGCTCATCAAATGTTAAAAAATGATGATATGCCTTATGAATTTAGATTGGATTTAGCAAAACAGATTTGGGATGAAAGTAGGCATGCAAAGTATATTTATGAACTATTTGTAGGATTAGGTGGAGATTTATATTCTGAATATTATACGAATAGCGTCGTTGAGAGGTATATGAAATCATCAACGCTATTGGAATCACTTATAATTCAGCAAATTCTTCAAGAGGGTAACGCGGTTGAAATTAATCTATTTTTGATTAATGAATTAATTAAACAAGATAGACATGAAGAAGCAAATGCCTTCGTTAATATCAATAATGATGAAGCCTTTCATGTTCAAATAGGTAATAAATGGATATCGTATTTAGCAGAAATCAATGAATTAAGTGAGGAACAGCTATTGAATATTATGGTGGTTGCTTCGGAAAAGATAAATATCCCATTGTTTGGAAAGGGAGGGTGGAATTCAGAAATACGGAAAAAGGTAGGTTTTCCTCATTGGTTTATAGAAATCAGGGAAAAATTATTTTCCTGAGGTAATCTGTCATTTCGCAGCTATATCTGTAATATGCTGATTTTTAATCGCTCGTATAAAATTTTACACAGTTGTTAATTCTTAATTAAAACAATAAATTAAGAATTCGGTGCGGAATGTCGGGTAATATTCCAATTTGGTAGCTGTAACTATTGCAATTAAAAGCAGCCGTGTTCGCATTTCATTTCGGCCGGCTCACAATAAGGACTTACGGGAGCATTCGCGCAGAAATTTGTGGTTTGGGATGGTGACTAGGTAGTGACCGGATTATACTTTGTCTACGGGCGTTCCGTCAGACAGTGGCTATACCGTTATCCCTGAACTGAACAAGCAGATCATGCAGCAACTTACCTGTGAATCAGTCATGCGCCGAATCTGTACTATCAAGACCACACATACCAACGAGTATAAACAACTTGTTTCAGTCGGTGGCGCAGCCGTTGCACACGCGGAAGATAGCCGTAACGGGGTATCTTCTCACTAGCAATAACATTCGTAATTGTCACCTCAATAGCTTTTTCGACGAAATACACCGCATCTTCTTCACAAGTCCAGAAGGTTTAGCGTACAGATCTCGTTTTATTGATCACAAATTCACTCTTATTCTTTCCTTTCTTTTCTTTTCTTTTACACTGTTCTTATGTTTTGTTTATAGGTTCGTTCAGTGTTCTATGTATAAAAAATTATATAAACAAACAAAAACCACCTCATTAAAAAATGAGGTTTATTTAATTAATATCAATTGGTTATGATTTAATTATGAATATACCTAATCTATCTCAAGTTAAAGATTTTTTCCTCTCATTACAGGATCAAATCTGTAAGCAACTGGAGCAAATTGATGGTCACTCAACATTCATAGAAGACTGCTGGCAACGGGAAGAAGGTGGCGGTGGACGCAGTCGTGTGTTAACCGCTGGCGGTATTTTTGAACAAGCCGGCGTAAATTTTTCGCATGTCATGGGAAAATCAATGCCGGCTTCTGCCACAGCTCATCGTCCAGAATTAGCCGGTCGCAGCTATCAAGCCATGGGAGTTTCCCTTGTTATCCATCCGCTAAACCCCTATATCCCAACCAGCCATGCGAATGTGCGTTTCTTTATTGCAGAAAAAGAAGGAGAAACGCCTTTATGGTGGTTTGGCGGTGGGTTTGATCTCACCCCTTATTATGGTTTCAAAGAAGATGCCATCCACTGGCATAGTGTTGCTAAGACGTTATGCCAACCGTTTGGTGATGATATTTATCCAAAATATAAAGAATGGTGTGATGATTACTTTTTTATAAAACATCGAAATGAACCGCGTGGCATTGGCGGCTTATTTTACGACGATTTAAATACACCTGATTTTGATACCTGTTTTAATTTTACACAATCTGTCGGCAACGGGTTCTTGCCTGCTTATTTACCGATTGTAGAACGAAGAAAAAATATGGCTTGGGGTGATCGTGAAAGACAATTTCAGTTATATCGTCGAAGCCGCTATGTTGAATTCAATTTAGTTTGGGATAGAGGAACTCTCTTTGGCCTGCAAAGCGGTGGCAGAACTGAATCAATATTAATGTCTATGCCGCCATTGGTGCGTTGGGAATATGGTTATACTCCGGAACCTAATTCTCCAGAATCTGAATTATATAATTCATTTCTGATAAAAAAAGATTGGGTTTAACAATTAAAAACAGGAACATACGATCACCTCTGTGTTCCTGTTTTATATTTTCATTTCCGAAATTATTCATTAAATAGAACGGATAATTATCAGAGCATTGATAAAATTGTTCATGGTTTTTCATTAGCAATACCCTGCCATAAAAAATCAATATTTCCCCTAATGACTCACTCTCTAATTACAGTTAGTATTCAATCCGGGCCCGAAAAACAAAAACAATATCTAATAAAAATAGAGGGGATTACTATGAGCAATAATCAAATCAACAAATACAGCTTAATTCCTCCATTTGTTTTGGAACAGATATCTAATGATTGCGATGAATGTACTAATCAATATGTATCAAAGACATTAGATCATGTTTATCACTTAATGAGCACAACCGCTGAAGAGGATCTCTTTCATCAAGAAAAGAAAATAGAATCAGATAATAAATTAAATCGCACTATTTATGATGCCAAAAACAAAGAGGAATTCCCCGGAGAAAAGCTGTCCCGAAGTGAAGGCATGCCTGAAGACAAAGATGTTGCTGTCAATGAAGCTTATGAGTATCTGGGTAAAACTTATGAGTTTTATAAAAACATTTTTGGCCGCAACTCGCTCGATAACAAAGGGCTAAAACTCGTTGCCACAGTGCATTATGGTAAAAATTACTTGAACGCGTTTTGGTCCAGAAAACAAATGATATTCGGCGATGGAGATGGGAAATACTTTAATCGTTTTACTTCCGCTATTGATGTTATAGCACATGAACTGACTCATGGTGTGATCGAAAGCGAAGCAGATCTTGATTATTCCTACCAATCCGGTGCACTAAATGAATCCATCGCAGATGTGTTTGGTATTATGGTGAAGCAGTATGTAAAAAAACAAAAGACAAATGAATCTGACTGGTTATTAGGGCAAGGTTTGTTGGGGCCTAGGTTTAATCCAGAAAATAAGCCTGATGTTGCCTTACGCAGCTTTATTAATCCAGGAAAAGCTTTTTCCGGAGATAGACAAGTTGCTCATATGGATCAATATAAAGAACTCCCCTTCACCATAGACAATGGCGGTGTTCATATATATTCAGGAATTCCTAACAAGGCATTTTATTTAGTAGCGACTGAGTTAGGCGGATATACCTGGGAGCGAGCAGGAAAAATATGGTATCAAACTTTGCTGGATAAGCGCTTGTATTCTGATGCGGATTTCGAGGATTTTGCCAAACTGACAATTGAAAATGCTGAAAAATTATTTGATAAGGAAATTTCAGACATTGTTAGTAATTGTTGGAAACAGGTTGGTATTTTACTTCCTGAAAATGATTAATCCAATATTAACACAATATCAATTTAGGTTAAAATCAGTAACGTTAAGATAACGCTAAAATAAATAATAAAGGATTAAGGATAATCCTTTATTATATTTATAAATTAACATTATTAAATACAAAAAAACCTTTCTCATTAGTAGCGAATACCACTATTTAGATTAATACTTAATTAAGGTTCCTAGGGATTAAAATAAACACAATATCTAAAAAGCGGGGTATTATTATGCGCAACCATCAAATTAAATTAAATAAAACTGGTATAATTCCGCCTTCTCTATTGGAATACGTTGTAAAAATTTGTGGTCAAAGTGATAAAGCATATATATTAAAAACATTAAATCATGTTTATAATTTAATGAATAACTCTGCTGAGTTGGATATTCTCACTCGTGAATACCAGCCTGAAAATTATACTAAATTAGATAGAACAGTTTATGATGCTCAATATAATGATCAATATCCAGGAAAAATATTAATTTTAGATGAAATAACAACTATGAGCGGCGATATATCAGCCAATGAAGCTTATGAGTATCTGGGTAAGACTTATGAGTTTTATAAAAACGTTTTTGGCCGCAATTCGATTGATAACCAGGGCCTCAAGCTAGTTGCCAGCGTGCATTACCAGAAAAATTATATGAATGCTTTTTGGGATAATAACCAAATGGTTTTTGGTGATGGTTATGCCCCCTATTTTAATCGCTTTACCTCTTGTATTGATATTACTGCTCATGAATTAACTCACGGTGTTATTGAAAGTGAAGCAAATCTTGACTATGCCTATCAATCTGGTGCACTAAACGAATCCATCGCAGATGTGTTTGGTATTATGGTGAAGCAGTATGTAAAAAATCAACAGGCAAGCGAATCTGATTGGTTAATCGGCCAAGGGATATTGGGTTATGCACTTAATCCAAACAATGATCCCAACATTGCTTTGCGCTCATTCAAAAACCCCGGAAGCGCAAACCCAAAAGACAACCAAGTTGGCCATATGAATCAATATCAAGATCTGTCCGTTAGAGATGACCAAGGAGGAGTCCACAAATATTCTGGCATTCCCAATAAGGCGTTCTATTTATTAGCGATCGAGTTAGGCGGCTATTCATGGGAACAGGCAGGAAAGATTTGGTACGAGACATTGTTGGACAAACGCTTATCTCATAAAGCAAGTTTTAATGATTTCGCGACATTAACCATCGACAATGCAGAAAAATTATTTGGTAAAAAAATTTCAGATATTGTAACTCATTCATGGAAGCAAGTGGGAGCTTTGCTCTGATATTAACTATTCCTGTGATAATAAATGGCTAAGGAAGGCCTTGATTATATACTTTTTTATTCCCCCCTGATATTTTCAGTATCAAAGAATTAATCTTCCAAGCGTAACCCCTATCAATAAAAATTCATTTTCCCCCTTCATTATTTCAAACATTTTACTTATTAATCTCACACCATCAAAAATTTACATTTTTAGTAGTGACTAACATGGTTAGTTTGGCTAATATTACGATTAGGCTAAATATACTCAGACATGAAAAACACATAGAATAGGGTATTATTATGAATAGCAATCAGATAAACAAGAAAAATATAATTCCTCCGTATTTATTGGAATGTATTGCGAAAAATTGTGATACTGATGATAAAGAATTTATATTGAAAACTTTAGAGCATGTAAATCAATTAATGAAACATTCACCCAGAGAAAACAAGCCCCACGCCAATGAAGATAATTCGTTATCATATAAAAACAAAACACTACCCGAATAATAAAATAATTATTTACTATCGGAAAATGTTTCTTTAATGCTAAGCACCAAAGCCATCACAAGTGGCCACGAATGACTTAGTTAGTTGATTGTTTTGACATTCATTATATTCATGGATTCCATTATAGGATCGGGAATAAATAGATTATCTTTATCATATAGAATTTCAGCTAAACTTAGCTATTATTTCTATTAATAATTTATTCCCACCAATAATTAAACTTTTGTTACTATCTATAAAATTTATTGCTACCTATAAAATATCTTTTCATAAAATATATAGAAAGCAGTTACAACTACTATCTTTATTTTTCAGAATAAAACACTTAAAAACAATTTATTTTAGATTATGATTACGAATGGAAATGCGCAATCCTTAATAATAAAGGGCTGAAAACAGCCCTTTATTTATTGTATTTTTTAAAATAATTAACGTTTTTTCAAATGCTCCATTAAACGTTTACGCTTACGAAGCTGGGTTGCTGTTAATGTATTTTTCTTACCAGCATAAGGGTTAGCCCCTTCTTTAAACTGGATACGAATAGGTGTTCCCATCACTTTTAAAGAGCGACGGAAGTAATTCATCAAATAACGCTTATAAGAATCGGGTAAGTCTGTTACCTGATTACCATGAATCACAACAATCGGTGGGTTATAACCTCCCGCATGAGCGTATTTCATTTTAACCCTACGACCACGGATCATCGGTGGCTGATGATCATCTTCCGCCATGCGCATGATACGGGTCAGTAAGGAAGTATTAACACGGCGGGTTGCGCTTTCATAAGCTTCCTGAATTGACTCAAATAAATTACCAACACCACTACCATGCAGTGCAGAAATAAAGTGAACACGAGCAAAATCAACAAAGCCCAAACGCAGATCCAGCATATCCTTGACGTGATCTTTATCTTCCTGACTCATGCCATCCCATTTGTTGACGGCAATAACCAGCGAGCGACCGCTATTAAGAATAAAGCCGAGCAGAGAGAGATCCTGATCAGAAATACCTTCGCGGGCATCTACCACCAATAACACGACATTAGCATCTTCAATAGCCTGAAGTGTTTTAATAACGGAGAATTTTTCAACGGTTTCTGTGATCTTACCGCGTTTACGAACTCCCGCAGTATCAATCAGGATATACTCGCGCCCATCACGCTCCATGGGAATATAAATGCTGTCACGGGTTGTGCCTGGCATATCATAAACGACAACCCGCTCTTCCCCCAGAATACGGTTGGTTAATGTGGATTTACCTACATTCGGACGACCAACAATCGCAAGTTTTAGTGGCAAAGCAGTAGGATCAAACGCTTCCTCTTCTTCCTGTTCAACAGAAGCATCAAGTTCAGCCTGTTCCATCTCTGCCCAATAAGCAGCGTTAGCCTCTTCTTCCGTTAATTCGACTTCTTCCTTTTCCTCTTTCTCAGAAAAAGGCAGCAGGGCACGTTCAATCAACTGCGTCACGCCACGGCCGTGGGAAGCGGCAATAGAGTAAATATCACCTAATCCCAATGAGTAGAATTCTGCAATGGAAGTGTCAATATCAATGCCATCAGTCTTGTTTGCTACCAAAAAGGTTGCTTTTTCACGACTGCGCAAATGCTTGGCAATCGCATGATCGGCCGGCATCAACCCTGATCTGGCATCAACCATAAAGAGAACAATATCAGCCTCTTCGATAGCCATCAAAGATTGCGTAGCCATATGTGTTTCTACGCCTTCTTCCGTACCATCGATACCTCCCGTATCAATGATGATGAACTCCTGCCCTTCAACCTCTGCCCGTCCATATTTACGATCACGGGTTAAGCCAGGGAAATCCGCTACCAGCGCATCTCTGGTTCGGGTTAATCGGTTAAATAAGGTGGATTTTCCAACATTGGGGCGCCCAACCAGCGCAACGACAGGTATCATTTTTTTGATGCCTCATGACTAAATTTAAATCGATATCCTGCTAGAAATGATCCAACCAATGTTGCTCACTACTACAAGATACTAAAAAGACGAAACGGCCCCTGTTACTTTCAGCACAGGAGCCGTATAGTTTCGTGTTATTTCGTATAGTATTACATATAACGTTAAAACACGTTCTGGAATTAGCGAGTATACAGGTAAACTGTCCCGTCCTTCGCTTGTACCATCAGTTTATCGCTGACAACAACAGGGCGACTCAATAGACCTGAACCATCAACCTTATTCTGAGCCGCAAATTTGCCATCAGCCATATTCAACCAATGCAAATAACCTTCGCTGTCTCCAACAACCAGATAGCCGTTATACATTTCAGGTGCAGTCAAGTTACGATGCAAGAGATCATTTTGCGCCCACAATGTAACCCCATCGCTCTTACGCAAGGATAAAATGCGGTCATCCTGATCAACAATGAAAATATTATCATCAGTCACGACCATATCATTCACTGAACCCAGATCGCGTTTCCAGATGATCTGGCCCGAACGCATATCCATTGCAACTAAATTACCGTTATAAGCAATGGCATAAATAACATTGTTAGAAATGACCGGAGTCATATCAACGTCATTCAGGCGATCGATTTCAGTGGCTCCCGTTACCTGAGAAATGCGCTGCTGCCAAATTAATTGCCCTTGGGACAGCAGAACAGCACTGACACGCCCATTGTCACCCCCCACAACTGCGGCGCCATAGGCCACGGCAGGAGCGGATTCACCACGTACTGACAACGGAGGTGTATCCATATTGACTGACCAAGCGATACTACCATCACCTTCATTCAGTGCCTGCAACATACCATTGCCAGTGTGAATCAAGACGAAACCATCACTTACCACCGGGCGCGATAATGCTTCGCCGGCAACTGTTGAATCCCATTCAACTTTACCGCTTGTTGCATCCAACGCGATGACTTTTGCTTTTTCTGTGCCGACATAGAGACGATCACCGGAAACAGTCAGTCCCCCTGACAGCAGTGCTGGCAAACGAGATGACAGAAGACCGGCTTTCTCTGACAGGTCCGTTGTCCACAACTCCTTGCCACTATCTATATCAAACGCTTTGACAACACCATTTCGGTCAGCAGCATAAGCCGTTGAGCCCTGCCAAACCGGTGACAAATGAGAATAGTAGTGCCCAACGCCGCTGCCAACGGATTTATCCCAGACAACACGAGGTTTGAATTGATTTTCAACCTTCGGCAACGGTGACATTGTTACCGTATCCTGTTCGCTTGAACAACCAGCCAGCAAAACAGAAGCAACCAGCCCAACCAAGAGTGTTTTTCGCAGTTGCATTAGAAGTTGGCTCCCTTAGTTGGATAAATTATTAAGTTTAATTTTAATGAAATCTTTCATCGACTGAGGACCATCAGATTCAAGCCCTTTGGAATATGCGGCACGAGCACCGGCTATATCACCTTTTTTCGCCAGAATATCTCCACGGATATCCTCAGCAACAACCAACCAGCCTTTTCCCTTGACCAATTCTAACGTTTTCAATGCAGCATCCGTTTTATCTTCCGCCAATTGAACCCGGGCCAAACGAAGGTTGGATAACGTTTTCATATCTTCATCTGTGGCTTTACCTGATGCCGCCAGCAAATTTTTCTCAGCCTGAGCCAAGTCATTCTGCCCGATAGCATGTTTTGCCAGCTCCAGATCAGCCATGACACCGTAGATATTATTCGTTTCATTCGCGAACTTATCTGCGGCAGTAACACCCTCTTTCGACCCCAACGCCAGAGATTTGTTCAATTTCTCAAACTTTGCTGCCGTTTCATGTAATTGGTTTGTTTGATGAGTCTGCCAGTAACGCCAGCCAACCAACGCGCCAATGCCCAGAACTAAACCAACAGCAAGGTATTTACCGTTGGTGACGAAAAAACGCTTTATCGCGTCAACTTGTTCAGTTTCAGTGGTATAGACTTGCACAGAGTCTCTCCTTAGCCTAACAATTCGCTCAAACGTGCCGCGACCGTTTGTTGTGACAACGTTTCTTGTTCACCGTTACGTAAATCTTTTACTGTTACGTTGCCAGCCTGAATTTCATCTTCTCCGAGGATCAGGGCAACTTTAGCGCCATGCTTACCCGCACGAGTCAATTGTTTCTTAAAATTACCTCCACCGTGGTTGGTCATCAGGCGCAATTCCGGCAGTTGATCACGGATTTTTTCTGCCAGAATCAATGCGGCTTGTTGACTGCCTTCACCAAAGGAAGAGAGATAAACATCAGCAACCGCCAAATCGGCAACGAAGTCAGGATTGATTTCCTGCACTAACAGAACCATACGTTCCATGCCCATGGCGAAACCCACTGCCGGTGTTGCTTTTCCACCTAATTGCTCAACCAGACCATCATAACGCCCCCCCGCACAGACTGTTCCCTGTGCCCCCAATGCAGAGGTTACCCATTCAAAGACTGTACGGTTGTAATAATCAAGGCCGCGAACCAGACGCTGGTTAATGCGATACTTGATACCCACGTTATCAAGTATCTGACACAATCCATCAAAATGTTCTTTTGATTCGGCATCAAGATAATCAAACAGTTCCGGTGCATCATTAAGAAGTTGCTGAATTTCAGGATTTTTGGAATCCAATACACGCAGAGGGTTGGTATACATACGACGCTGGCAGTCTTCATCCAGCTTTTCTTTATGCTGTTCAAGAAACTCAACCAGTGCTTCACGATAATCTGCACGAGCTTCCAGTGAACCAATGGAGTTCAATTCGAGCGTAACGTGGTCAGCAATGCCCAACTCACGCCACCAGCGGGCTGTCATTAAAATGAGTTCAGCATCGATATCCGGCCCTTGCAGACCAAAAACTTCAGCACCCAATTGATGGAATTGGCGGTAACGGCCTTTTTGTGGGCGCTCATATCGGAACATTGGCCCGATATACCATAAGCGCTGTTCCTGATTGTACAGCAGACCATGTTGAATACCGGCACGGACACATCCTGCGGTATTTTCCGGGCGTAGGGTTAAGCTTTCTCCATTGCGGTCGTCAAAAGTGTACATTTCTTTTTCGACAACATCGGTGACTTCCCCAATCGCACGTTTAAATAACGGGGTCTGCTCTACAATCGGTGTCCGAATTTCGCTGAAACCATAACCTGACAGCACACGCTTTACCGTAGATTCAACTCGTTGCCAGATGGCCGTTTCAGCAGGAAGGCAGTCGTTCATGCCACGAATAGCTGGAATATTTTTTGTCACGTTTTATCTCTTATTAATATTTATACAATGGCATCGATTATAAAAGCGAATACTTGTCAGGTTCAATCAGCAAACAAAATTCTCACTATATGCTCATTTATCCAATAGATACCAAGATAAAAAGCAGAGCTGGCGCATGATAACATGAACCAGCATCAGGCATATTACTCATCAAGCTGATTAATGCTGATCCGGTTATTAGCATCAAGGATCGCAGCTTTAGCCCGGATTTTCGCTTCAAGCTGATCAATCAGCTCCTTATTATCAAGACGCTCTCTCTGGCGAATGCCGTCTTCATAAAAGCCGCTTTTCGTTTTAGCACCTGTTACTCCAAGCGTTGAAACTTCTGCTTCTCCCGGGCCATTCACGACACAGCCAATGATAGAAACATCCATCGGTGTAATGAGATCTTCAAGACGCTGCTCAAGCGCATTAACAGTACCGATAACATCAAATTCCTGACGTGAGCAAGTCGGGCAAGCAATGAAGTTGATGCCTCTTGAACGAATGCGCAATGCTTTCAATATATCGAAGCCGACTTTAACTTCTTCTACCGGATCTGCGGCCAAAGAGATACGCAATGTGTCGCCAATTCCTTCTGACAATAAAATGCCCAGACCAATTGAAGACTTCACCGCACCTGCGCGAGCGCCACCTGCTTCGGTGATACCCAGATGTAGCGGTTGATCAATTTTTTGTGCCAGCAAGCGATAAGCGCCAACAGCCAAGAAAACGTCAGAGGCTTTGACACTCACTTTGAATTGGTCAAAGTTAAGGCGATCAAGGATATCCACATGGCGCATTGCTGATTCAACCAGCGCTTCCGGTGTCGGTTCGCCATATTTTTCCTGTAGATCTTTTTCCAGCGATCCACCATTGACCCCGATACGAATCGGAATGTTATTGTAACGGGCACAATCCACAACCTGACGGATGCGTTCCTCGTTACCAATATTGCCGGGATTAATGCGCAAGCAGTCCACACCATATTCGGCTACCTTCAATGCAATGCGGTAATCGAAATGGATGTCAGCAACGAGGGGAACATTGACCTTCTGTTTGATGGATTTGAATGCTTCAGCCGCATCCATGGTCGGAACAGAAACACGAACGATATCAACACCAACTCGCTCTAATGCTTTGATTTGATTGACTGTCGCCTCAATATCAGTTGTCCGTGAGTTAGTCATTGATTGCACCGCGATGGGTGCATCATCCCCTATGGGCACATTACCGACATAAATACGTGTGGATTTACGTCTTTTTATCGGTGATTCATTATGCATTTTTACATTACTCCCCTACATCCCTGTATTTTGTTTATAAAAATTACAACTATGCTGTGGTGAATAATACACACAGGCGAACATGAATACTTATTCAATGTTCGCCCAAATTCTTTTCAAGATAAATTTGCCAAAACTCTGTCGATGAATTTATTTCAGCTTCAGTTTGGCAGTCACACCTTTCTTAATAAAGGAATTCAGATCCACCGGTTTCCCCTGGAACTGAACCTTAACCTGTGAAGGCGCACCAATGTTCAAAGAGTAAGGCAATACGCCGGAAAATTTCAGGTTATCACCTTTCTTTTTCGTACCATTAAACAGTACCTTACCTTTAGCATCCTTGACTTCTAACCAACATTCCCCGTTGAAGTCTATGACCAATTCATTGCTGCTTATAGCGCTAATATTGTTCACATCAATTGATGATGTACTGACAACAGGATTTTCCGTGCCTGTATTAGTCGTTACGCTAGGGTTTTCTGAAGTCGCATTTGCTGCCACTGGATTAGGCACTGTTTTCGGCTCTGTTGCCATGGACATTTGTGCATTGGAAGTGGTTTTCGCCTGCTCTGGAGACGCTTTCTCTTGAGAAATCGCCACAGATTGATTTTCTTTCAGAGGTGCGGATACATTGTTCACTATCTTGTTATCCGCTATCTTGTTATCCGCTATTGCGGTTGAAGCAGCCGGGCTATTTTCAGCGCCCTGAACATGGGTACTTTGGACGCTGGATTGTGCTGCCATTGAAGACAATTCTTTTTGTTGCGCCTTGTAGTTTTGCCACCACCATAGGCCAGTCATACCAAGTAGCAGGATGATGATAGCCCATGTTATTTTCATTAACCAACCATCACTCTTTTTACGTTTTTTTCCCGAGGAAAAACTCTGCATTGGAGAAACTTTCATGGTCTTGGCTGGCATTTGTTTATCTAAAATGCTCAAGATCTCAGATTCAGGCACTTGAACCAGTTTCGCATAAGCGCGAATGTATCCACGAAAGAATGTTGGTGTAATATTTGATGGAATATTATCTTCTTCAATATCACGAACAGTGGACAGTTTAAGACACAAGCGATCTGCCACAGTTTGCTGAGAAAGCTCAAGTTTTTCACGAGCCTGACGCAGAATCTGACCTGTTGTCAGATTGGCTTCTTCTGGGTAAGTTTCAGTCTTCATTAGCTAAGGACACTGGTACTGTTCTGGGTTAAAGAGTTTACGCAAATTAATTTAAACTAATTTGTGCCGCGAAATCATCTTGCACTGCGTTGAACGCAAAAAATTATCTATCACAGCGATAACGGCTCATATTGCTTTCCCTATTTTCCGTGAGCAATTGCTTAGCTTCTTCAAACCGCTTTTGTTCACAGAGGAAAGCATGATAATGACGTATTACAGTATCACGTCCTGCCGTCTGCTGCATGGCTATTCCATAATGGCGGCTGGCGGCTTCAGGTCGGCCAGCATATTGTTCATGCAATGCCATACCCAAATGCGCCTCCGGATGACGAGGCTCCGCCAGCAAGACCTTCTGAAAATGATATTTGGCAGCCGGTAAATTCCGTTCCACCAAATAAGCCTTCCCTAGCTGTAATCGTGTATCTATGGCAACAACCTGAGAAGCACGATGCGTTGAGTGTTCTGCGCACCCCGCTGACAAGCCAAAACAAACTATAGACCAAATTATTGATTTCCGTATCATACCATTTTCATTTATAAGAATATGTCAAACTTCGCCAGATTTTTAGCCATTAATCGATATTAAACAGAAAATTAGACTGTTTTTACCTGAATAGGTTCACCTGCCAGACGTTTTTTCAGTGTCCGTTTTGTTCTGTCAATGACATCACCCGCAAGCTGTCCACAGGCAGCATCAATGTCGTCTCCTCTCGTTTTACGCACGATGGTTGTGAAACCATACTCCATCAGGACTTTGGAAAAACGATCGATTCGGCTATTGGAACTGCGGCCATAAGGTGCACCGGGGAACGGGTTCCAAGGGATCAGGTTGATCTTACTTGGCGTATCTTTCAGGCATTCCGCCAACTGGTGAGCCTGTTCAACGCTGTCGTTAACGTGATCAAGCATCACATATTCCACCGTGACACGCCCCTGATTGGCATTGGATTTTGTCAGATAACGACGTACCCCGGCCAAAAACTCTTCAATGTTGTATTTCCGGTTAATTGGCACGATTTCATCACGAATGTCATCGGTAGGTGCGTGCAAAGAAATTGCCAATGCAACATCAATCATATCGCCCAATTTATCCAATGCAGGGACAACGCCGGACGTTGATAACGTCACGCGACGTTTTGACAGGCCAAAACCGAAATCATCCATCATGATTTCCATTGCGGGTACCACATTATTCAAATTGAGTAATGGTTCCCCCATTCCCATCATCACCACATTGGTGATGGGACGGCGGCCACTGGATTTCAGCGAACCAATGATCTTAGCGGCGCGCCAAACCTGACCAATAATTTCAGATACCCGCAGGTTACGGTTAAAACCCTGCTGAGCCGTAGAACAGAATTTACACTCCAGAGCACATCCCACCTGAGATGAAACGCATAGTGTCGCCCGATCATCTTCCGGGATATAAACCGTTTCAACCTGTTGATCACCAACAGTAATCGCCCATTTTATGGTGCCATCAGAGGAGCGTTGTTCTTCTGCAACTTCCGGTGCTTTGATTTCAGCAACTTGTTGCAATTTAGCCCTGAGGACTTTGTTGATATCTGTCATCTGCTCAAAGTCGTCATAGCAATAATGGTAAATCCATTTCATAACCTGATCGGCACGAAAAGGCTTTTCTCCCATATCGACAAAGAATTGACGCATTTGTTTACGGTTGAGGTCAAGTAGATTGACTTTACCGTTTTTCTTTTCAGGCGTGACAGATACGGCGGAGGTTGAAGGTGGTACGGTTTCGTTAAGTTGGGACATTTTTTACATCGCCTCGTTGTTACACTTTCGGCTCTGTGCCGATTTTATCTCAGCACTAAGTTTTCATGCGGTGACTGCCAATTCAATGAACATTCCATTCTGGCAATCTCAAATTCCCGTCATTATAAAATTCCAGAAATAGAGAATGAACATTGAAATAAAAATAAACGCCCCACTAAATCAAATCAGTGGGGCGCGTCATTGTACAAACTTTACTGTTTAGATGCTACGAGTAACTGAAGACTCAGTGACGAGGGAAGATCTCGTCATCACTAAAGAAATAAGCAATTTCACGGTTTGCAGACTCAATGGAATCTGAGCCATGAACCGCATTTTCAGTAAAGCTGTCCGCATAGTCTGCGCGTAACGTTCCTGCCAGCGCGTTGTCAGGGTTGGTTGCACCCATCAGATCACGGTGACGCTGTACTGCATTTTCGCCTTCCAGAACCTGTACCATAATTGGGCCAGAGGTCATGAACTCTACCAGACCATCAAAGAAAGGGCGGCCTTTGTGTTCAGCATAAAAACCTTCTGCTTGTTCACGAGTCAGATGCAGCATTTTGGCCGCGATGATTTTAAACCCTGCGCTTTCAAAACGAGCATAAATAGAGCCGATAACATCTTTCTTTACTGCATTGGGCTTGATAATGGAAAAAGTACGTTCAATTGTCATTGGATAACCTCTTTGGCACTTTCAGCGATGATTCATTTTAATTTTTATGCCCCAAGTCAAACTGAGGGCAAATCTACCCTGTATTTCACAGGAATAAAAATAGGCGTTGATTATAGGAGGAGACTTTCTGCTTGCCTACAAAAAACATAACATTTCGTTAAAACTTTCTTAGCGAAAGTTATCATTTTTTAGCATGAATCACATTTTAACTCAGAATGCCTGTTCAGGCGATTAAATCCCAAACAGGCATTCTGACCCAGATCATTGAATTTGCTCTTTAATCCCAATGTTAATTATAAAACCCTCTCTGTTACACATTGCACAAAAGGTTTGATCTCTTCGGCCGCTTTCTTGTTGACGTCTTGTTTAACGTCATTAGACACTTTAAACTCCCCGGTAAACTTTCCTTCAGCACTTTGCGTCGTTTTATCCGATGTACCAATAATGCTAATGGTATATTTATGGCCGGCTGGTAATAAATCTGTGCACTTTCTCAACTCTCCCGGATGAGAAGACTTTTGAGCTGTTATTTCTTGGTTACTATTTTTTTGAGTATCATTTGTTGCTGATATATCCGCAAACGAAGTTGGAATATAAAACACACCCAACAGAAAAACATATGAAAAACTTTTCATCTTTTTCCTCACTGTTTATGTTGAATTAATAACCCAATATAGTTCAATAACTGATTAATCCTCTTTGAATTCCAATATATCCCCGGGTTGGCACTCCAAATATTGACAAATAGCATTCAGAGTAGAAAACCGAATTCCTTTAATTTTTCCGGTCTTTAGTAAAGAAAGATTTTGTTCAGTAATACCAATAGCCTGTGCTAATTCTTTGGATTTAACTTTCCGTTTCGCCATAATCACATCCAAATTCATGAGAATTGCCATGGTATCTCCTATATAATGCTCTGATTTTCATCGTATATATCACATGCTTGGTAAAGAATACGTGAAATGATAGCCAGGCAAACTGAAATGAAAATAGCGACAAAATGGCTTGAAGTTAAACTCAACGAGAAGAAACGTTCACCGACTGGTGCTCCCATTGTTAACCATAGTGTTAATAAAGGCTCACAAAGGATATCCAAAACACTCCATAGAATGACTCCCCAGCCAGCATATTCCAAATATTTAACAGTGCGTTTGGAAAAATAATCACCTTTTCTGTAATTACCAAACAATCGATGGAAAGCCCAAAAGCTGCCACTCAGCGACAATAGTGGTATTGTCGAAATCAATATTCCCCCGGTTAATTTCCATGTACTCAAAGCATCATGATCAAAGTTAGATAATATTCTTCCGGTCAACGAAATTTCTAATCCATACTTTTCCAAAATTAACTGTGGTTCCAGCCAGCTAAAAATATTAACCACCATCACAGCGATGATAATTAACAACGATAATTTAGACATCACTAAACTGAGTGTCGTTATTCGTGTGAGTTTTTCTGTGTTCATCATTTTTATTATCCATTGCCAGAATCGCTTTAATTATAGACAAAAGTTAATGTAAAACAATAATTTTTTATCACAAAAGAAGAATAAAAAAACAGACGTGTTATATCTAAACACAAAAAAACATGGCTAATGCCATGTTTTAAAATATAATTCCGTATCTAATGGTTGACTTCCCATGACTAACGAATAAGTCACTTCAACACAAAATTAACAGAGCTGATTTGCCCACTCAAATCCAGCACACTAAGCTGATATTTTCCCGGCTGCGATAATGTTTTAACCCATGACTGATTATGTTCTGTCACAGCAACTTGTTCACCATCCAAAAACCACCATTGTTTACCACTGCCTCCTTGCGTTGTTATTCGTAAATCCAAATCCTTTTGACCCGGAATGCGTTTCAGTACATCTCCTTCACGCACCCCGATAATCAACAATGGCGATTCATCCACTTTCATGGGCGGGCATTGGTGATTAATGGGAGGCAGCCGATTTGCCCGCTGCTCTTTAACAGGTAGCCATGCTTCCAGTGTAATTGGCCATAAGACAACTGTCTCTGGCTTGGCATCAGGACAATCAGGGGCAACACGCAAGCCATTTTTATCCAGCCATACTCGTTCGTTGATCCCGGAAAGGCCTTCTTGTCCAACAGCAGGCAATGTTGGGGGAATGGTATTATCCAAAATCCAGCTCAGACGGCGCTGGCGACAATTGCTGTCTCCCCGGGAAACACTTTCCTGAGAAAAAACCATGCCACTCGGCCAACAAATAGTCGCCTGACTGACACTGGCTGGTCTCGGATCAACAGGAGTACGCATTGAGCTATAGCGTAGATTTTCCATTAACAATCCATTGATTTGATTCATGACAGGGATCGCAGTGGCATAACCAAATTGGCCAACAACAGGGGTTCCATCCGGCCTGCCAACCCAAACCCCTATCGTGTAACGGGCGTTCAGTCCAATTGCCCAAGCATCACGATAACCGTAGCTTGTCCCTGTTTTCCATGCCAGTGGCACTTCGGCCGATAAAACATTATCAGGTTGGGGACGTCCCCCTCCTGCCATAATCCTTCTGACTATCCAAGCCGCCCCGACAGAAAACAGTTGCCTATCCCGTATTTTCTGCTGTGGTGTAAAACGCACTGGAGATGCTTTTCCCTGACGGGCAAAAGCGCTGTAGGCTGCAACTAACTCATCCATACGAACAGAAGTTCCTCCCAGAATAAGAGATAAGTTCGGTTCACTGCCCAATGGGAAACGCAGCCTCATCCCCACGTTACGTAAATTGGCAGTGAATCGCTTGGCACCATAAGCTTCAAGGAGCTGCACCGCAGGCAAATTTAATGATCTTACCAACGCTTCACTGGCACTCACTGGCCCATTAAAACCACTGTCAAAATTACCCGGGCGATAATCATTAAAACGGCGGGGAACATCCTGCAATAAAGATTCACCATGAATCAGCCCATCATCCAACGCCATAGCATACAAGAAGGGCTTGAGTGTGGAACCCGGTGAGCGCCATGAATTTATCATATCCACATGCCCAAAACGGCTGTCATCCTGAAAATCAACAGAGCCAATGTAAGCTTTGACAGACATGTCGGTGTGATCAACAACCAAAACACCCATTGATGTTTTTGCAGCCAATTGATATTTCCAGTGCAGTACTATATCTTCCAGTTGGCGTTGTAAACTGGTGTCAATCGTCGTTTGAATAACTTCCTGCTGGTTTTCATTAATCATTCGTCTTGCCAGCAATGGCGCAAGGTGAGGAATCTGACGCGGAGCCAGCCAGACATTTTCTTCCTTAATATCAGCCACTTTTTTCGCTGACCAAACATTATATTGCGCCAATCGCTGTAATACTTTGTCACGAGCGGCTTGTGCCCGTTCCGGATAGCGATCTGGCCGTAATCGGCTGGGAGCTTGTGGCAATACAGCCAATAATGCCGCTTCACCGGATGAAAGCTCTGACGGCGATTTCCCCAAATAAGCCCAGCTTGCCGCTCCAACGCCCTGTAATGTGCCACCAAATGGCGCACAATTCAGATACATCTCCAAAATTTCATCTTTTGAATAATGCCATTCCAGTTGTAGCGTACGCCAAATTTGCCTGAATTTTCCGGCAAAGGTACGTGGATGGGGATCAATCAGTCGGGCAACTTGCATTGAAATGGTACTTCCTCCCGACACAATTTTTCCTGCACGAATATCCTGCCATGCCGCCCTTAGTAAAGAGACAGGATTGATACCCGGATGTTTGTAAAACCAACGATCTTCGTAGGTCAACAATGCCTGAAGATATTCAGGAGAAACTTGATCTAACTTGACGGGATAACGCCAAATCCCTTCGTTGTCAGCAAAGCGCCATAATGGTGAACCGTCAGATCCCACCACCACTCGCGCCATTTTGACGTTATGTATTGGCAACGGCCAGATTTTATCTGCTAACCACATTGCGGCAGAAAGTAGCAACAAGACAGACAGAATACCTACCAAAATAGGCAGATAAATGCGGGAAAACAATCTTCTCATTAAAACTGTATCCGAAAAACTGTGCTCGAAAGAAAAGAGCCCCTATCTCAATAATAGGGGCTGATAATAATTAGCGGACAACTTCCAGTTTTGCGTTGGTTGCACCCACTGCACGCCAATTAGGAACATACATGGATTCAACCTGCGGAGCAGGCACCTGATAAACTCCCGGTGCGACTGCACGAGCCAGATACAGTAATGTCACTGAGTTATAGGATGGCACAGCAACAGCGGCAACAAAGCGATCATCACGGTATTCGATGTGACGTATATCCGCTTTTTGCATTTCCTCAACAAGATCTTGCAAACCTGCCGCGCTTTCACTCAGGCTGGCACTGCTGGTTGCCAGATTTTGGTTTTCAATTTCCAATCCTGCTGGCAGTAAATCAACCACTAATGCGTCTGGCACTGATTGGTTCGCACTCACTTCCAGCTTCACAATGACCATCTCTCCACTTTTCATGCGTTCGATGTAAGCGGGATTTCCTTCCAAATCAAGGTAAGTACGCTTAATTTTCAGAACGTTTGAATAAGGGCTCGGAGTATTCAGTGGATAGCCCACTACATTCAGGCGTGAATATAACGTGCCACCACCACGGTTACTGATATCTATACCTTTCGAGATCTGCTCCGCAGTTAACGATTCAGTCAATGCACTGTCACTGTTAAGTGGTGGCATTTGCTGGTTAATCGCGGCTTTCCATGGTTGTTCAGTAGCGCCGATAAAGTAACGCCCTGCCAAATAAAGAGAATTACTTTCCTGTGTTGAGAAGTAGTGACGAGTTGTCAGTTCATTGGATAAATTGAACAATTTATTATCCCGCTCTTTCTGCAACATGTTGTGCTCTGTCAGCAAGGCAACAATCAGTGCGTTATCACGGATAGTACTGCCGTAATCACCCAATCCGTAGCCAGGTTCGCGTGATTTATCAACCCCTAACTGAACAGCTTCATTGCCACGAGTATTATCCCCCATCATTTTCAGTGCAATACTCAACTGAACGAGAGACAAGCCACTTCCAGCCTGTGTCCGACGCTCATAAAGTTGCCTCAATCCACTCAGCGGTGCTTTTTGCTGATTTGCCAAAACTAACCCTGCATAAGCTTGTACAGAAAATTGTGTCGCAGACAGCGAGCTGCTGTAACGATCACTAATAATGGTTTTATCCTGTAGGTAGCGCAGTAAACGGTTATTGGCCGCTTTCAAGGCATCGGCCGGCACGCTGTAACCTTGCTGGCCTGCACGGAACAGAAAATCTGTCGCATAAGCAGTCAACCAGAACTCTTCATCGCCATTACGGTTCCACAATGAAAAGCCGCCATCATGGCGCTGCATGCTCAGCAAATGTGTAATTCCTGCTTCAATTGCTGCCCGACGTTTTTCATCGCTCTGTGTCTTAATACCCAGTTTTCTCAATTCAGATTGATTGGAATAGAGTGATGGATAAAGCCCACTTACTGTTTGTTCCAGACAGCCATAAGGGTAAGCATACAATTCACGAATATAGCGTGCGATTTGCAATGGCGATCTGCTGGTCAACAATAGTTGTCCTTCCAATGTATTGGGTTCCAAACCAGCAATAGCCGTCAGTGGTAACTGCCAATTCTGCCCTTGCTCGATCACATCAGCAAATTGAATAGTTTTAGCCGGATATGCAGGGCGAACGCCAATTTTCCAGCTATTTTTATACTGTTTCAGATTTTCGTCAGGTAAGTTCAGGCCATTCACCGTCAGGAACACTTCACCTTGCCCAAAACCGTAATCTGCTTTGACAGGAATTTGAATTGTTGTTCGCTTTCCTTTTTCCAGTATAAGTTTTTTACTTGTCACGTCTTGTAATTTAATCAGCCCCTCAGCAGCAAAGTTCAGCGTCAATACTTGTGGCTGTTCAGTCAAATTGGTGAGATCCAGCGACAGTTGGGATTGATCGCCTCCCGCCATAAAGCGAGGCAATGACATCTGAGTAATGACTGGCGCGGCAACAACAATTTTACGTTCACTGTGACCAAATTCATCACCACTCCATGCCTGCGCCATCAGCCTGAGCTCCCCATTGAAATCAGGGATCGGCAGGGTAATTTCACCCTCTCCATTAGCATTTAATGTAATTGGCTTGGCTTGTTCTGCGATGATTTTAACTTCTGTCAGCGGTTTTTTACCACCCCGATCAAGTGAGCTATCGCTACCGTCTCCCCCAAAGCGCAGGTTAGCCTGACGCCCTTCTGCTTCAATTAAATGACCATAAACATCATATTGGTCAACGCTGTAGCGCTTACGACCGAAGAAAGCATCATAAGGATCAGGGGTTTTAAAATCGGTAATGCTCAACACGCCTGTATCCACTGCTGAAAGCAAAACATAGACTTGTTTAGGAAGTTCTTGTCCCTGTTGAGGTGTGGCTTTGACTCTGACAGTAAGATCCTGATTTGGGCGCATCTTATCAGGTGCATTTAAGGTCAAATTTAACTTGCGCCCTTCGTCCATCAGTGGCAGATGTAATACGCCAATCGCTCGCTTAGGCGTTGCCTGACGAGATTTATCTCCCGGACGTACAATAACGGCGGTGATATATAAATCATGACGGGCCCACGCTTGATTAATCGGGACATCAATATCTAAACCTTTCTCCGGTACGTCTACTTCCTGCCACCACAATGGGCCATCGCTGGATTCTACCAACAAATAACCTTTACCTTCCTGCGGTGCAATCATATGCAGCTTCACTTTCTCACCCGGCTTATAAGCGGGTTTATCCAGTGACAATTTGACCTGATCCGGACGAACTGCACCTGTACCCCCGGTATTATCCTGCCATGAATAACCGGCCCAGAAATTCAGGCTAGTGACAAGCTGATTCTGAGGGTTCACTACCTCAATGCGATAAGATCCCCAATCAACAGGAAAACTAACTTTAGCGATACCATTTTTCGCAATCTGGACAGGCTCATCAGCCATCACCAAATCTTTCTGGTCATAACCCGAATCCCAACCGTTATTGTCTGACCAACGCCAATAATAATCACGCCGTTCATATATCAAACGTGCCCTTAATTCTGATATAGCATGCTTTTTGCCGTTCGCATCCGCATAAACGATTTCAAATTCTGCCAGTGAATTTTCATCCACGTTATAGCGGTTTTCATCACGACCAGTGCGATAATTATAAATAGACTTTTTATTAAACAGTGGACGCACACCAACTAGCTGTTCGGCCGGCCAAATAGCCTGCTCTGCGCGGCGTGTCACCGGGCGCCCGCCTGATTCCAGCAAACTGGCCTGTACTATGACTTTTACAGGTGATGTAACGGATTTCCAGTTACTATCACTGACAGAGAGATTTGCTTTTCCTTCACTATCTAAAGTGAAATCAAATTCATCCAATGTCCGTATCAAATCAGTTTCTTGTACAGAACCGAATTCATACCCTGGTAATTGTGCCACTGCATTACGGGCTGGACGCAAGAACAATTGCCCTTGCAAACGATTATCAGCAGCAGGTGCGCCGTATAGGTAACGGCCCATTATAGCGAACTCAATATTTTGGTCTTTCAATATCGGCTGATTATTGACGTTTCCTTTAATTTCCAATGCCATACGTTCAGGCATGAAATCTTCAACATTAAATTTGTAATAACGTGGGATGTTATCACCTACATCAAATCGCAATGACCACATTCCCGTTTCAGCTTTGCGAGGTATCGGATAACGATATTGGTACAACCCGTTTTCAGCTTGCCAAACAAAACTGCGGACAACCTGATTATCCGCTTTCAATACATCGACTTTAACTGGCTGTGATTTAAGTGGACGACCGTCAGCGTCACGCAGTAAACCGTTAACGATCAGCGTTTCTCCCGGCCGATAAAGATCCCGTGGGCCAAAGACAAAAAACTGTTTGCTGTATCCCTGAGGGCCTCCGATATCAAATTCAGAAAGATCCAACGCCGGAGAATTCAAGTCGATAATGCTGGTATGCCTATCCTGAGTGGCCAGCAGCAATTTTGCTTTATCCATTTTTTCGAGTGAGGCGTGACCATCACCGTCCGTTATTGCCTTTGACAAAAGCTGCCCTTTTACATCCAACAGGCGAATTTCAACGCCTTTCAGACTAGATCCTTGTGCCAGTGACTGGGTAAATACATCGATCCTGTTCAGGTAGCTGTGCATGGAAACGCCAATGTCACTCAATGTAAACAGAGTAATTGGATGGCTATAAGTGTATTTTCCCGCTTGTTGCATCACTGCCAGATAGACGCCATCTCTTTGTAATTCTTTGATGTTATTAATTGGCAGTAATAATTTTTCGCGGGTATTGGCAGCAGGATTGAGATCAAAACGACCGGTATAGACTAATTCCGTTTCTTGCAGTAATTCCTTGGATTCCCAGTAATTCATATTACTGCTGTATTGCCAGTTAGCAATGAATGAGGGCAATGCCGCATCTTTGATTCTGAAAAAATTGACATCTACGCTATCAACATTGAGCGCTAAAACCGGTAATCCTTCCGCAGCCTTACTGGGTAGCAACACCCCTTTGCTGGCAAAACCTACCGATGGCGTAATAGGTGCGGTATTAAATTTTTTTTCATAGGCAGTTGCCAATCGACGCTCATTTATACCTTGGACACCTTCATCAACAGTCAACTGTAACTCACGTGCCGGCGGTAAATGACGCAACCTAAGCTCCATCTGGTTATTGGAAAGTTCCCATGCTCCATCCAATTTCCCCGATTTAATATCAACAAGATGCAATTTTTGTGAGAAATCTTGATTCGGATCTAAAGGAACGGAGAATGTCACTACCATCGCACTAGCACCGTCCAATTGCAGCTCAGAGGCATCTAAGATGGTGACATCTTTACCCGCATAACGTTGTTCTTTTTTAGTCGCCTGCTTTTCAGGACTTTCTTTTTCAGTAACTGTTTTTTCTGTGGTTGATACTGTTAATTGAGCAGTCGAAGTTTCCGATTTTTCATTATCGGCCACCTGTTTATTCTGAGGTAATGAAATGTTCTGTTTTTCGATGTTTTCTGTTTTAGTTTTATCTGTATTATCAGTCTGATCACATCCTGACAGTACAAATAGTGCAAATAACGAAGCAATCATGACCGCAAGGTATCGTTTTCTCCTTGTAGCCTTTTGCCAAAATTGACATTGATACATAACCATAACCCTTATTGTTTACCGGATAATCCAGAATATTATTCTTTTGGATATTCATTATGGTACTTCCTATTTCACATAACTAATGCGCAGAAAAAATAGCGAATTCTCTGGCTGGAATAAAATTCTCCCTGCGCTTTTACCCTATGTTTTTTCAAATCTTCGATGTCTCTCGCAATATTGGTTGAATAATTGCAATCAAATTACATTGAGTCATTATTGATTGATAACAGGAATAGTATCCCTCAACCAACTACCTAATTTCCGTTGGTAGAAGGGTTGAGTATGCTGAATCAGATAATGACTAATGCCCCTTTCTTTCTCATCAAGCAAGCAAAAATCGACCGATTCATCTTCATCAAGATATTCGCAAGCCAGTTCACCCGCTTCTTGAATCAACAAACTTATTTCATCGCCTGATAGTGTCCCGCTAAACTCTAAGCCAATTAATAGATTAGGTTTTTCATCTACATTTTTATCATGGGCCATAACCAGAAAAGCACGCCGAATGGGCTTATGTTGTTTGAATAAATTAATTAAAGCCTCAATAAGCTGAGCCGGTTGTTCTTCTGGCTGACTAAGAGTGATACTGCTTCCGCTAGGAACTTTTATTTCGGTAGCGACAGGCCCATTTGATAAACTCATGAAAATCTCCGAACAATGCTGTTTGAACTACAGTTAAGACTATTGAAAAGTTCAATCAAATAGCCCCCCATTAAGAGAGGCTATCCAGAAAGGTAATTTGAAAATGTGACTTTTTACTTCTTCGCTTTTATTTCGCTTTTGCTAACAGTAAATTGGCAATAGTACGCACGCCATATCCCGTTGCACCGGCTGCCCACTGTTCAACAGATGACTTACGGTAAGTTGCTGAGCAGTCGATATGTACCCAGCCTTTTTTGTAGTTTTCGACAAAGTGAGACAAGAACGCTGCTGCGGTACTTGCTCCCGCGGAATGTGCAGGTGAGGCGATGTTGTTCAGATCGGCAAAATTGGATGGTAATTGGCTACGGTGGAATTCGGCCAGCGGTAAACGCCAGAACAGTTCATTTTCAGTATCAGCCGCTGATAACAAATCAGATGCCAATTGATCATCAAAGCTGAACACAGAGTGATAATCGTTTCCTACTGCCATTTTTGCTGCGCCCGTTAAAGTTGCAGCATCAACAATCAGTGGTGCTTTTTCTGCACTGGCATCAATCAAACCATCAGCCAGAACCAGACGCCCTTCCGCATCCGTGTTCATCACTTCAACCGTTTTGCCATTGCGATAATGAATAATATCGCCCAATTTGAAAGCATTGCTGCTCACCATATTGTCTGCAATGCACAGGAACAGTTTTACGCGATGCTTCAAGCCTCGACTAATGGCAAGAGCCAAGGCTCCCGTTAATGTTGCCGAACCGCCCATATCCGATTTCATGGAATCCATGGAGCTGGATGGTTTGATGCTATATCCGCCAGAGTCAAAGGTAATGCCTTTACCGACCAAGCAGGCAAAGACAGGGGCTTTTGCCTCTTTTGTCGGATTGAAATCCAATGCCAGAAAAACAGGATCACGCGAAGATCCACGGCCGACAGTATGGACTCCCATGTAACCCTGCTCACGCAGGTCATTTCCTTTGATAATCCGATAACTAACGGCATCACCTGCTACGCCGGTCAGCAAATCAATGGCCCGCTGAGCAAGCTGTTCTGGCCCTAATTCTTCTGCTGGAAGATTGATGGTATCGCGTACCCAATCAATGAATTTGATCCTTCTTTCCAGTTCTTGTTTTTCCGCCACAGATAACTGCGGCCATTCAATCGTGCGCAGGCCCTTAGGTGAACGAAAGCCCTGCCAGAATGCCCAACTTCTTTCCAGATCCCAACCATCACCCACTAGAGCAATGTTGCGAATTCCTTGTCCGTCAACTTTACGCCCTGCGCGTTGAATTGCGCCTAATTTTCCATGACCTTCCAAGTGGATGGTGATCCCTTGCTCACTCGAACTAATTAATGCTTTTTCACCCCAGCAAGCATTAGCTGGCTCATAAGACAGTGTTATGGGCATGATTTGTTTTGTCATTTTCTCTCACTTCTTATCTTATTATTCACTGTTTCACAGTAAGGGTTTACTAATGTAAAAAAACTGGCAATTGCCAGTTTTCCATTAAATGCAGACTATGCCAAGCTATTGAGCAAGAATCAGTGAGTTTGCGCTATTTTTTGTCTTGAACAAATGTCGCGTTACTCATATTCATCCAGCCACACTAACAAGATAGCTTCCAATATTTTTTCATTGGATTTCTGTGGATCATCATCAAAACCATCCAGTTCACAAATCCATTCATGCATCTCGGTGAAACGTACTGTTTTGGGATCCAGATCCGGAAATTTATCATACAGCGCTTCGCCAATATCACGACTGTCAGACCATTTCATTTTTCGTCCTCCTGTCAGTGCTCACGGGCATGGTTGATGGTGTATTTAGGGATTTCTACAACCAAATCCTCATCAGCGACTTTGGCCTGACAGCTCAACCGGCTTTCTGGCTCCAGCCCCCATGCTTTATCCAACATGTCATCTTCCAGTTCAGCACTTTCCTCCAGTGAGTCAAAGCCTTCTCTGACGATGCAATGACAGGTGGTACATGCACAAGATTTTTCACAAGCGTGTTCAATTTCAATGCCGTTACGCAGTGCAACATCCAGAATTGATTCGCCTTCCTTAGCGTCCAATACTGCACCTTCAGGGCAAAGTTCGTTATGAGGTAAAAATACAATTTTAGGCATAATTAAATCTCATCCACAGAATGACCCGCCAAAGCCCGGCGGATTGATGTGTCCATACGGCGCGCGGCAAATTCCTGCGTTTGTTTGTCCAATTCTTTAATTGCACTTTCAATCGCATCAGGGGAAGCTCCCTGAGCGCTTTCAATTAATACTTGTGCGGCTGCGTCAATGGCAGCATGTTCTTCCTGACTCAGTAAGTCAGCATCTTTTTCCAGTGCGCTGGTTAAACTTTCCAGAACCCGGGCGGCTTCTACTTTTTGTTCAGCCAATTTACGGGCCTGAATATCTTCCTGCGCATTAGTCATGGAGTCTTTGAGCATACGTGCGATTTCTTCATCTGATAAACCATAGGAAGGTTTTACCTGAATAGAAGCTTCAACACCCGTAGATTTCTCCAATGCACTGACGCTCAATAGACCATCAGCATCGACCTGAAAAGTCACGCGAATATGTGCACCACCAGCCGGTAATGGCGGAATGCCACGCAATGTGAACCGTGCCAGTGACCGGCAATCGTTGACCAATTCCCTTTCACCTTGCACCACATGGATGCTCATCGCAGTTTGACCGTCTTTGAAAGTGGTAAATTCTTGCGCTCTTGCAACAGGAATAGTGGTATTACGTGGAATGACTTTTTCAATTAGCCCTCCCATTGTTTCTAAACCAAGTGACAAGGGGATGACATCCAGCAACAGCATTTCGCTATCAGGCTTGTTACCCACCAAAATATCAGCCTGAATTGAAGCGCCGACAGCCACGACTTTATCTGGATCAATAGAGGTCAATGGCTCACGATCAAAAAATTCCCCTACCATGCTGCGCACTAATGGCACTCGTGTTGAACCACCAACCATGACGACTTGCAATACTTCATCAGCGGTAACACCCGCATCTTTCAGTGCCCTGCGGCAGGCAAGTAATGTACGTTTGACCAGAGAAGCAATCAATTCGTTGAATTCTGTTCGGCTAATTCTGCCTTCCCAGTCAGCAATCCGGATTTCCGCACTCTCCGCTTCACTCAAGGCAATTTTGGTTTGAGTGGCAATATCCAATAACTGACGCTGTAATCCATGATCGTCATTGCTAATTCCGGCCTGTTCGCGGATCCAATTCGCTAATAATGCGTCAAAATCATCACCACCCAGTGCGGTATCTCCTCCCGTTGCCAAAACTTCAAATACGCCACGGCTAAGGCGGAGAATAGAAACATCGAATGTTCCGCCACCAAGATCGTAAATAGCGATCACACCTTCCTGGCCTGAGTCAAGGCCATAAGCAATAGCTGCGGCTGTAGGCTCATTCAAAAGTCGGAGAACATGCAAACCGGCTAACCGCGCAGCATCTTTAGTGCCTTGACGTTGTGCATCATCAAAGTAGGCAGGAACCGTGATCACAACACCATCGAGTTTGCCATCCAAGGTTTCTTCTGCCCGTTGTGCCAACGATTTCAATATTTCAGAAGAAACCTGAATAGGATCTACCAAGCCCGCCACGGTGTTGATCAATGGCAGACCGTTTTCACTTGCCTGAAGTTGATATGGCAGGTTGGGATAACGTTGCTGAATGTCAGCCAAAGAGCGTCCCATCATACGCTTGACGGAACTCACGGTATTAACAGGATCGGATGCTGCTTGCTGACGAGCCTGCCAACCAACTTGAATATCTTCTTTGCGATATTGTACAACGGAAGGCAGTAAGTGACGGTTTTCACTGTCTGCCAACGTTTCCGCCTGACCACTGCGGACAGTCGCAACCAGTGAGTGAGTTGTACCAAGATCAATCCCCACAGCCAGACGACGCTGGTGAGGTGCGGCAGATAGACCAGGTTCGCTGATTTGTAATAAAGCCATGTGTGCCCCTATAAATCTATTCAGCTAATTATCTCAGCTAAAAATCATCCAGCAACCGCTCTTCCAGTTGTTCAACCTGCTGTTGCAATTTATCCAAAAAGCGTAATTTACGAACCGTATCGGCTGCCGTTGACCACTCGCCAGCGTCTAACTGATGCTCCATCTGCTCACTACGCGTTTTAATCATTTTATTGAGGCGAGATGAAAAATGGGTCAGTGCTGTTTCCGGGTCCGTGCTATGTTCGATGTCATCAAGCTCTTCGCGTAACTCAAGCTGCTGCATCAGGAAAGCCGTATCCTGCATCGTGTGCTGTTCGTTGGATAGATCAAACCCTTGCTGAGAAAGCATATATTCTGCGCGTTTCAGGGGATGTTTTAGCGTCTGGTAACCTGCATTGATGGTAGCAGCTTGTTGGAGTGCCAGCGTTTTTTCACGTTCAGGTTGGTTGGCAAAACGATCTGGGTGAAACTGACGCTGCAATTCCTGATAACGGGTCGCCAACAACTCACGGTCAATCGCATAACGCGAAGGCAGCCCGAATAAAGTAAAGTAGTCCATAAGTTACTCTTAGTTTCGCAAAGTGCGGAGTCAAATAATGGGTTTAAACGTGGAAGCTTTCCCCACAACCGCATTCGCTGGAAACATTGGGGTTGTTGAATTTAAAGCCTTCATTCAGACCTTCTTTGACAAAATCCAACTCAGTGCCATCAAGGTAAAGGATGCTTTTACCGTCAATGATGACTTTCACGCCCTTATCTTCAAAAATCTGATCTTCTTCATTAACTGTATCAGCAAATTCAAGTACATATGCCATACCAGAGCAGCCGGAAGTTCTCACTCCCAAACGCAACCCAACACCTTTTCCTCGATTATCAAGAAAGGCCAAAATACGCTGGGCTGCACTTTCTGTCAGGGAAATTGACATACAACACCTCACTTTTAAAACTAGTAAAGGTGGATATTGAACCAATATCCACCAGAATTATTTTCTATTTATAAAAAATAGTTATTTTGCTTGGCGCTTACTCTTGTAATCAGCAATAGCAGCTTTGATTGCATCTTCTGCCAAAATAGAGCAGTGGATTTTCACTGGCGGTAGTTCCAGTTCGTCAGCAATCTGAGTATTTTTGATAGCCTCAGCCTGTTCCAGCGATTTTCCTTTCATCCACTCTGTTACCAGAGAGCTGGATGCAATCGCAGAGCCGCAGCCATAAGTTTTGAAACGTGCATCTTCGATGATGCCTTCATCGTTGACTTTAATTTGCAGCCGCATGACGTCACCACAAGCGGGTGCCCCTACCATACCACTACCCACTGAAGGATCTTCACTGTCGAATGAACCAACATTACGTGGGTTTTCATAGTGATCAATTACTTTGTCGCTGTAAGCCATGTCGTTACTCCTGAAACCGTCTGATTAATGATGAGACCATTCGATGGTGCTGAGATCCACACCCTGTTTGAACATTTCCCACAATGGAGAAAGATCGCGCAGGTGACCAATCGCGTTGAGAATCAACTTGATTGCGTAGTCTATTTCTTCTTCTGTGGTAAAACGCCCCAAAGAGAAACGAATAGAACTGTGTGCCAGTTCATCATTCATACCCAGTGCCCGCAGGACATAGGAAGGTTCCAAACTCGCAGAAGTACATGCCGAGCCAGAAGAAACCGCTAGATCTTTCAATGACATCATCAATGACTCACCTTCAACATAGTTGAAGCTGACATTCAGAATGTGCGGCGCCCCCAGTTCCAAATCACCGTTCAGGTAAACTTCTTCAATATCTTTAATACCGTTCCACAAACGCAGACGTAATCCACGCAGGCGTTCTGCTTCTGATTCCAATTCTTCTTTTGCAATGCGGTAAGCTTCACCCATACCAACAATCTGGTGAACAGGCAATGTACCTGAACGCATACCACGCTCATGACCGCCACCGTGCTGCTGTGCCTCAATACGCACGCGAGGTTTACGGCGAACATACAGTGCACCGATACCCATAGGGCCATAAAGTTTATGGGCAGAGAAAGACATCAGATCAACTTTCAGTTTGCTGAGGTCGATAGGTAATTTGCCAACACTTTGAGTTGCATCAACATGGAAAATGATACCACGGCTACGACACATTTCACCGATAGTCATAATGTCTTGGACAATACCAATTTCGTTATTGACGTGCATGATGGAAACCAGAATCGTATCTTCACGCATGGTGGCTTCCAGCTCTTTCAGATCAAGCATGCCATTGCTCATTGGTGCAAGGTAAGTGATCTCAAAACCTTCACGCTCCAACTGGCGGCAAGTATCTAAAACCGCTTTGTGTTCCGTTTTGCTGGTAATAATGTGCTTGCCTTTTTTCTGATAAAATTTTGCAGCACCTTTAATCGCAAGATTATCTGACTCTGTAGCGCCTGAAGTGAACACGATTTCACGCGGATCTGCGCCGACCAAATCAGCAATTTGATTACGCGCGATATCAACCGCTTCTTCAGCCTGCCAACCAAAACGGTGTGAACGGGAAGCCGGGTTACCAAAAATCCCGTCCATAGTTAGATAGTTCATCATCTTTTCAGCAACACGTGGATCGACTGGTGTTGTTGCTGAATAGTCCAAATAAATGGGTAATTTCATTGCTCACATGCTCCGTAAGACACTTTTAATACTTTTGTTTGCCGCAAGGTTATGCGCGCAGGTTAACGTTAATCGTCTCTTGAGGCCTGCCGTTCGGTGTACGGCGCTTATCGCCGTCTTGACGATCAGCAACGTCTAACACTTCTTGGTTATTTACTAATTCTTCTAAACTGATGCTGCTCAGGAAACCTGTGATGCGATCACTCAGATCACGCCACAATGTGTGCGTCAAACAACGATCACCGCCTTGACAACCTTCTCTGCCCTGACAACGAGTTGCATCAACAGATTCATCAACAGCTGAAATCACTTCGGCAACGAAAATCTTACCGGCATCTCTGCCCAGTAAATAGCCGCCACCTGGACCACGGACGCTAGAAACCAGACCATTTTTACGCAGGCGGGAGAACAACTGCTCAAGATAGGAAAGGGAAATTCCCTGACGTTCAGAAATGTCGGCTAATGGCACCGGCCCTTCTTGTGAATGCAACGCCACATCTAGCATGGCAGTTACCGCATAACGTCCTTTTGATGTCAGTCTCATAACAAAAACTCCATGGTGAAATATAGATGAAATTGTGACATTCCTGAGTGTTTTAGTCAACTATTTAACCTAGTAATTCACTCAACTATTATTTGCTATTTGACCGCCCTTTCACCTTTTTTCACCTGTCTGCCTTAGATCTTTTGGTTGTTCCTGCTGGCTCTTCCCGCTGGATATCGGTTATTTCCTGGCCCATTTTTCCATAGAAGTTAGTATACCTCGCAGAATATTCAGCTCCTGCGTTTCAGGCCGCGCACGAGTATAAAGCCGTCTTAACCTGTTCATTATTTGCCCCGGATGCGCTTTGCGGATAAAGCCTGATTCGTTCAATACCTGCTCAAGATGTTGATAAAAACGCTCCATATCCTCAACAGCCGGATATTCTGCCTCATGATCTGACGAAGAGGCTTCCTCTGGTTGTTCCTGAGCTGAAAGATGCGCCATGCGAATTTCATAGCTAACCAGTTGGACAGCCATCGCCAAATTCAATGAACCGTACTCAGGATTTGTCGGAATATAAAGATGGTAATTACATTTTTGCAGCTCTTCGTTAGTCAACCCAACACGCTCACGGCCAAATACAATCGCAACCGGAGAGTGGCAGGCCGTTTTGACACAACGTTCACCACATTCACGCGGTTCAACCATTGGCCAGGAAAGGGTACGGGAACGGGCACTGGTTCCGATGACCAACTCACATCCAGCTAATGCTTCATCCAACGTACTCACAATCGTCGCATTGCCGATAACGTCACTTGCACCGGCTGAAAGTGCGATAGCATGGGAGTCAGGTTGAACTAACGGATTCACCAGATACAAATTGGTCAATCCCATTGTTTTCATGGCCCGAGCGGTTGATCCCATGTTACCCGTGTGGGAGGTTTCAACCAGAATAATGCGGATATTCTCTAACATGACGGCTTTTAAATTCAGTATAAGAGCCGAATATCTTAACACAGCATTAGTCATTTTGACGAACTACTGCTATACTGCGCGCCGATTTGTTTCCCGTTCTTTAAAATTCTGGTGGAAGATACCCCATGCATCCGATGCTAAACATCGCTATACGCGCTGCGCGTAAGGCCGGCAACTACATTGCTAAAAGCTACGAAACCCCTGATGCCATTGAAGCAAGCCAAAAAGGCAGTAATGATTTCGTTACCAATGTTGATCGTGAAGCAGAAAAGCTGATTATCGACATTATCCGTAAATCTTATCCTAAGCATACAATTATTACCGAAGAAAGCGGTGAGCACTTAGGTGAAGAAAACGATTTCCAATGGGTGATCGATCCACTGGATGGCACCACCAACTTTATTAAACGTCTCCCTCATTTTGCGGTTTCCATTGCTGTGCGTATTAAAGGCCGCACTGAAGTCTCCGTGGTTTACGATCCAATGCGCAATGAGCTGTTCACCGCAACCCGTGGTCAAGGCGCACAATTAAACGGCTATCGTCTGCGTGGTTCCAAAGCCCGTGATCTGGATGGCACTATCCTTGCGACTGGTTTCCCATTCAAAGCCAAACAGCACACTATCCCTTACATGAATGTACTGGGTAAATTATTTGAGCGTTGCGCGGATTTCCGCCGCACAGGTTCCGCCGCATTGGATATGGCTTATGTCGCTGCCGGGCGCGTAGATGGTTTCTTCGAAATTGGCCTGAAACCATGGGATTTTATGGGCGGTGAATTGCTGGTACGTGAATCCGGCTGCATCGTTACCGATTTCGTCGGTGGTCATAACTATATTAATTCCGGCAACATCGTTGCAGGTAGCCCACGTATCGTTAAGGACATTTTGTCTGAAATGCGTGAAGAATTAACGGAAGCACTGAAACGTTAATTCGTTAATAATTATATAAATATAATTTGAGCAATGTTATTTTCAGGGCACCTATTTGGTGCCCTTTTTATCGCCAAGCATGTTAATTAATGTGCATGGGCTTCAACTTTTGGCCGCAGAAACAGCGCAGGTAATGCAACCAACGCCATCACCCAAAATATACCACCATCGATATGTTCATACATAAAACCAGCAATCACACTCATAACAGCAATCCCTCCTCCCATTGCCAAAGCGGAGTAAGTCGCCTGCAATCGGATGATTTCATTTTCTTTTCTGGCTCCAATAAAACGCATTGCTGCTAAATGGCAAACGGTAAAAGTACCGCAATGCAGGATCTGAATAATAATCAGCACGGGTAATTCCGTTGACGTTCCCATTAATCCCCAACGAAGCACACCACAGATGCCGGATAGCAATAACAGATTACGTGCACTCCAACGACGGAATAACTGTTTGCTGAAAGTAAAGACGAGGACTTCTGCCACAACGCCTAACGACCAGAGATAACCAATGGTTGATGGTGAGTAACCTGCATTCTCCCAATAAATAGTGCCAAAACTATAGTAACCCGCATGTGCAGCCTGCAATAGCGTTACACACACTAAAAATTGCCACACAGATTTTTCAGACAAAAGTTCTTTAAAAGAGACGGTATTAGTATTCGTGATCTTCTCTTGACCAACGGGCATAATGGCGGGTTTCAGCATCATTCCCAGCAGCATGACAGCAATACTGAAAATCAGGAAAGCGAGAATGATATGGTGTGTTCCAAACACCTCTTTGCCAATCCAGCCATTCAGACTGTCAAATGGCATACTCCAGCCAATGTCGAGGCTGCTGATTGAGAAATTTATGCCATTGGCAGACATTAATATACCAGTCAGCGCAGAGCTGATAATAAATGCAATCGAACCCCAGACTCTCACCTTGCCGTAATCAAAAGTAAATTGTTTTTGCCATGTTCCGGCCAAAGCATCCGATAAAGGCACCAGTGGCGAGAAAAATAAGTTAAAACCTATCATGACAAAGAAAAGCCATGCCCAATGGCTACCAAATACAAATCCAACCGCAAAAAGCAACGCCAGCAATGAAAGGAATCGCAACGCCTTAATTAATTTCGATGGATCTTTTACCGTGGGAGAAATAACCAGACTACCGATAAATCGGGCAACCAATCCAACACCCAGTAATATTCCTATCATTGAAGGCTCAATGCCTTCACCTTTTAACCAGGCAGCCCAAAAAGGCAGAAAGATACCGAAAGAGAAAAAATAAGTGAAATAACCTAACCCTAGCCAAAATGTTGATGGAATAACCATCCAAATACCCTCATTTCTCAAATACAAAAAAACCCGCTCAAAACTAACGTCATGAGTCGGGCTTATTACTAAACTACACTTTATTTTTAATTATGCGTAAACCGGATATTTTGCGCAGATGTTCAAAACTTTCTGCTTAACGCTTTCAATGGTTGCTTCATCATTGATGTTATCCAGCACATCACACATCCAACCTGCCAGCTCACGGGTTTCTTCTTCTTTAAAGCCACGGCGGGTAATTGCAGGTGTCCCGATACGAATACCAGAAGTCACAAACGGGCTGCGCGGATCGTTAGGCACACTGTTTTTGTTAACAGTAATATTGGCACGCCCCAATGCAGCATCAGCATCTTTACCCGTAATATCTTTATCTACCAGATCCAGCAGGAACAGATGGTTTTCCGTTTCACCAGAAACAACTTTATAACCACGTTGCAGGAATACTTCGACCATGGTTTTCGCATTTTTAGCGACTTGCTGTTGATAGACCTTAAACTCAGGTTCCATTGCTTCTTTCAGTGCAACAGCTTTACCCGCGATGACGTGCATCAGTGGGCCACCCTGAGATCCCGGGAAAACAGAAGAATTCAGCTTCTTGTAAAATTCTTCATCGCCACCTTTGGCCAGAATCAGGCCACCACGCGGGCCAGCCAGAGTTTTGTGCGTTGTTGTTGTAACAACATGCGCATGAGGAACTGGGTTTGGATAAACACCAGCGGCAACCAAACCCGCTACGTGAGCCATATCAACGAACAGATAGGCACCGATTTCATCGGCGATTTCACGCATCTTCGCCCAATCAACAACACCGGAATAAGCAGAGAAGCCACCGATGATCATTTTTGGTTGGTGTTTTTGCGCTTGGGCACGGATATCGTCGTAATCGATTTTACCTTTTTCATCAATGCCATAAGGTACGATGTTATAAAGTTTGCCGGAGAAGTTAACTGGAGAACCATGAGTCAAATGACCGCCGTGTGCCAGATTCATTCCTAAAACCGTATCGCCGGGTTTCAACAGTGTCATGTATACCGCGGCATTAGCCTGAGAACCTGAGTGTGGCTGGACGTTTGCATAATCTGCACCAAACAGCTCTTTTGCACGGTCAATCGCAAGTTGTTCAACCACATCAACATATTCACAGCCACCGTAATAACGTTTACCCGGATAGCCTTCCGCATACTTGTTAGTGAGCTGAGATCCCTGAGCCTGCATAACTCTTGGGCTGGTGTAGTTTTCAGAAGCAATCAATTCAATGTGTTCTTCCTGACGATAAACTTCCTGTTCCATCGCCTGCCACAGTTCGGGATCGTAATTCGCAATATTCATTTCACGCTTTAACATTTGGTTCTCCTGACTCAGCTACTTCTCTAAAAAATACCCCTGAGGGCCAGAATGCCACACAGTGTAAACTCTTTTTACTAAATGAGATAGTCTTGACAAGATAATTTACGCAAACGTTTGCATGATGGATTAACAGCGCATTGGAAGTTGAATAACTGACTATAGAATCAACAATTCTCAATTTATCAATGATATTTGTGATCTTAGTCAGGGTTTCTGGTAATACAAATTCTAAATTTTTGATTTAAATCAAGATGATCTTCTTTTCTCAATTGAACCTATTCCCAAACACTATAAGTTGTATTTAAAATGCAAGTTATAGACTTCAGCATCATTTGAGAAAAATTCAGGAGATCCCCATGCTAGATAGTCAGGTTATCGCAACCATAAAATCCACCATTCCATTAATCGTTTCTACAGGCCCCAAGCTGACTGCACATTTTTATGAACGTATGTTCAAGCATCATCCTGAATTAAAAGATATTTTTAACATGAGCCACCAGCTCAATGGTGATCAGCGTGAAGCGCTTTTCAATGCCCTTTGCGCTTATGCGGCTAATATCGATAATCTGTCTGCTTTATTGCCTGCGGTAGAAAAAATCGCTCATAAACACGCGAGCCTGAACATTAAGCCCGAACATTATCAGATTGTAGGTACGCACTTACTGGCGACAATTGACGAAATGTTCCATCCTGGTGATGAAGTTCTCAGTGCCTGGGGAAAAGCCTACAATGTGCTGGCCAATGTCTTTATCAATCGAGAAGAAGAAATTTATCAAAGTGGTGAATCTCTGGAAGGCGGTTGGCGTGAATTACGTCAATTCCGTGTTAGCCGGAAACAACCACAAAGTGACGTTATTACCAGCTTCGAGTTTGTTCCCGTTGATGGTGAAAAGGTCATGGATTACAAGCCGGGGCAATATTTAGGGATTTATATAGAAGATCCTGCTTTTGAGAACCGTGAAATTCGCCAATATTCTCTGACCGCAGCACCAAACGGAAGCAATTACCAGATTGCGATTAAGCGTGAATCTCAGGGCAAGGTTTCAAACTTCATGCATGATAAAGTACAGGAAGGCGATCTCGTGATGCTGGCAGCGCCACGCGGTGATTTTTTCCTTGATGTCCAGCATGATACACCCGTTACGCTGATTTCAGCGGGTGTAGGTTTAACGCCAATGATGAGTATGCTACAACATCTGCATAATCAACATCATACAGGAACAGTGAATTGGTTCCATGCCGCAGAGCATGGCGGCTATCATGCCTTCTCAAATAAGGTAAATGAAATTTCTCAATCTATGCCTAATTTGCATTCGCAGGTTTGGTATCGCGAACCACGAGATATAGATCAGAAAGGCATACATTATCAGCATACCGGGCTGATGGATCTTTCTCTCGTAAAAGAATTAATAGCAGTAGAAGGAATGCAATTCTATTTCTGTGGGCCAGTAGCTTTCATGCAATTCATTGCTAACCAACTTCTGGCAATAGGTGTTGATAAACAACATATCCACTATGAATGTTTTGGCCCACATAAAGTGATCTAACACAGATAACTGCAACACCTTAAGCGATAACAGTGACACAATGGGGGATGTTACGACCATCTCCCATTCAAATGCGAACTAATTGCCAATATTCCTATATCACGTTATAAAAGGCTTTAGTTAATTAACCTGAATTCTGGATAAGAAATTGACGAAGTACCTGTTCCAAGAGCAAAGAACAAATTAGTTGAAATTTTCTGCGATGTCGATGACTTTTGTCGTTTTTTCATTCCTCAATGGGAGCAGTTTTGTCTCAATAAGGGGTATCGCCTGCGCCGCAGACAAGGTCATATGTATCCCAGTGAAATCATGACCATCCTGATCCTCTTTCATATGTCGCATTACCGTGATTTCAAACATTTTTATCTGGCGCATAGTTGGAAATATCACCATAACGATTTTCCAACCCTGCTCAGTTATACTCGTTTTGTCAGTGTCGCGCCTTCCGTTTTGGTACCACTGTGCAGTTATCTGACTCAATTAAAAGGGAAACCCACGGGAATTGCGTTTATTGATTCCACGAGCTGCGCGTGTGTCATAACATCCGTATTCCCCGCCATAAGGTGTTTGACGGGGTAGCCAAACGAGGAAGAACCTCAATGGGATGGTTTTACGGTTTCAAATTACACTTGATTTTTAACCATCAGGGCGAAATTCTGGCACTTAAAGTCACCTCGGGTAATGTGGATGATCGGGAACCTGTCCACGAATTAGCAAAAGAATTAACGGGTTCTCTTTATGGGGCATCATTGACAGAAAACGGATTGTAAATCACAAACGACCATCGATGTTCCTACCTTTATGTACTGAAGGCACATCGCTGAACTAACTGTTCAATTTAGACCCGTTTGCCCTAATTGTGAAGTAGTCATCTATTGACGGGAAGAGAGGTATGTTCTACATTCCTTTTCAAGGTTCGCGCAAACCTGTCTGCCTGTAGACAAACTCGCCTTCGCGCTTTGTGCTGTTTTATCAATTTTTAGGGCATTTTCTTTTAATTGCTCTGTGCTTACAGGCCTCAGAGTATTATAAAAGGAAAAGATCATGCTCTCACGTCTGAAAATCGATAATGCTACATCTCATCATCTGTCTTCTGTAGAGCAGCTTCGTCAGCAAGCAAGATTTCTTAGGAACCATTGTCGAGTTTCTCTTGGTCATGCTCAAGAAATGGTTGCTTATTTCTTTCGTTGCTCCAGTTGGGGAGAATTAATTAATCGGAGAGCAACGGAACAGGAGCAACTAAGACTCAATGAAATGCGTGAGGTACTTCAGGCATATCGGGACAAAATTTCTTCTGAGGAATACCTTCAATTAGCTGAACTGGAAGCTATACCAGGAACAATAACCGAGGCAATCGAAAATAATCGCATCGCAAAGATGAATGATCTGGATGTTGTTCAATTATATAATTTGCTTTTTGATGCTGAATACTGGGGGCAACCTTCACCTGTATCTTGGTTCGATGTTCTCGATAAATCAGACAGATGTTTGGTGCTTTTGGCAAAAAGAATGGCGAAAAGTAAGAGAGCAAGAAGAACCATAAACCCTCATATCAACTTCCCATGGTTTGGCTTTCAAATGTATGGCTATCTACATGTGGAAGGGAAAAAGCTTGATTATGACTGTACGGAGCTGGAAAGCTATCTCTATCCAGAAAAGCACAGGTATGAACGCTTATTCAAAAGACCTTGGTTTGTAGCCTACTGTATTGGTTTTGTTCGATTTATTCTCAGCTCACTTTCGCAGTCTGATTATCATGGAACAGTATCATTCAGCCGATTTAGTAATGAAGGGTTAATTGAAAATTTTACGCATCCAAATGGAAAACGTGAACGATATAGTTCGAACGGTCACTCATTTACAGATGTATCAGTTAATTCCCTTGTAGAGCAAATGATTGCAATGGGCGGTCAAAGGGATGAACGAAGGCAGAGAATTACATTTAGTTTTGGTAATGGTGAGGATTATCGATGAGCAGCTTAATTGTATCTCACCTCAAGGAGTTACCATCTTCAACGGCAGCTCTCATCTTGCTGGCAGTTGTTTTGTGCACCCTTACAAAGCATAAACGTTTCTCGCCATTGACATCCAGACAATCCTTTTTTTTGTTGATGACTTTTTTGGGAGTTATAGGATTGAAAGTACTGTTTTCATAAGATTATGTGTAATGTAAACACTCAAATATAATAGTTGCGGTGTTTTTAATCTCAGAATGATTTTCATGTCGTTATTTTATTTTTAACAATGTCAAGTATAGTCATTTTGTTAAGGACTGTTGACATTTTGCGATGGAATATGAAATCAAGCGTGTAATGAGATGGCCTCTCCCACCCTATAGCAGTAAATTGACAGTGTGTTTTTCTTTTAGAAGAGGCCATCATCATGAACAGTACAGCACTTATTGGTATTGATCTCGGTAAACATACTTTCCACCTGCACTGTCAGGATAAAAATGGAAAAGCGCTTTATCGTAAGAAAATGACCCGAACCAAGCTTCTTGAGTTTCTGAATGTGACTCCCTGCGCCACCGTCGTTATGGAGGCTTGTGCCGGTGCACATTTCATGGCGCGAAAAATCGCAGCCTTAGGCCATGAGACTAAATTGATTTCACCGCAGTTTGTCCGGCCGTTTGTCAAAAGCAACAAAAACGATTTCATTGATGCCGAGGCTATTTGTGAAGCCGCCTCTCGGCCTTCCATGCGCTTTGTCCAGCCTCGTACGGAAAACCAGCAAATTATGCGGGCATTACATCGTGTCCGGGAATCTCTGGTGGGTGATAAAGTGAAAACCACTAACCAGATGCACGCTTTCTTGCTGGAATTTGGGATCAGCATGCCCAAAGGGATCGCGGTGATAAAACGGTTATCTGAGGTCATCGCTGAAAATGAATTACCGCCCTATCTGGTGCAATTGCTCCAACGCCTACACGCCCATTACCTGTATCTGGTTGAACAAATTAGCGAGATTGAACAAGAAATTAATATTGCAATTAAACAAGATGAGGGTGCTCAGCGATTGCTAACTATTCCGTCGATCGGCCCCATCACGGCCAGCATGCTGGCCTCATTGTTAGGTGACGGGAAACAATATGCTCGCGGCCGGGAATTTGCAGCCTCGACGGGACTAGTGCCGAGACAATACAGTACGGGAGGGCGTAATACGCTCTTAGGTATCAGCAAACGAGGCAATAAACAACTGAGAAAGTTGCTGGTTCAGTGTGCCCGGGTTTATATACAGAAACTGGCTTATCAGTCAGGAAAACTGGCTGAGTGGGTCAAAAAACAGCTAACACGAAAGCACTCTTGCGTTGTGGCCTGCGCGTTGGCCAATAAACTGGCTCGGATCGCCTGGGCGATATTAACAAAAAAAGCGGTGTTTGAATAAATAAGGTGATTCTGGCAAGCAATCGTGTTTTTGAATAAATAGGGAAAATAATAGTGACCTATCTGGTTTTGCGAAGCCTAATTATTGATGACATAAACGGCCTATCGGCCTGATGAAAAACCTGTAAACGTCAATGGCTCAGTGAAGCCGAGCGTGTTGTTAGATTCGTCAGGCGCAGAACTCATTAAGGCGCGAGTACACTTGCTCATTGAGCCGCCGGATAGATTTAAGCAAGCCAACATATTTTCAATTTCAGTATTGCAAAAATGGGAGTGACCATAGATTCATGATGATGGCCTCTTCTAAAAGAAAAACACACTGTCAATTTACTGCTATAGGGTGGGAGAGGCCATCTCATTACACGCCCTAGGTAAAAAGTAGCTTTTTTTTTACAAGACTCCTCCCAGAAAAGGAAAGAAGATGAGTATGTTAGCCCCCTATACGGGGGCTGTGTGCTGACCAATATTGGCATCCTGATTACTCAGAAATGTTAGCCCCCTATACGGGGGCTGTGTATATAGAGGTTTTTACTTCTTAAATACTGGCAATTGGTTCTCTGTACGCCATTTTTTAACACGAGCCAGAATACCTTCTGGGGAGTCATCATCTCCCTCTTCTGGATAATAAATCAAATCACTCCCGTCAGGATGTTGAGTCAGGCGTTCGAACTCGGAGACATCCTCATCTTCTTGTTGTTCCGTATCATAATCGGCGTTACAAATTTTTGTTACAAAGGCCAAAAATTCAGTTTCAGTATAATCTTCAAGTTTATTTTTGCTCATAAGTCAATCTCTGTTATTTCGAATGAATTTTAATATGGTTTTTCGGGGTGACCACTCGTAGGTTGTCAACATTATAGACTTCACCGCCATGTTGAATTTCTTCAACATGATGTAATTCAAGCCTTTTCCGTCCACCAACCTGATCTTTTTTTCGGGCAAATGGTGATCTACCGTTTGAAATCACCTTTTTATTGTTTTTTGATTTGATTTGGCTCATTAATTTAGGAACTTTTCCAACTTCGGTCCATATAGCCTGCCTAAATTTATTAAATGAACTGAATTTTTTTCCTCTTAGCTTATTTGCTACTTCTTTGGGTATAGGAGATGAATTTGAACGGTTCTGTCGCATTAACAAAGAAAGTACAAGTGAAGATGAGGTGATTGATTTTTACTCAGCTGTATTAGTTCAGATGAGATCTGACACTTCGGTTTGAAAAGAAGAGAGTTACCCGCTTTGATTAAAGGTGCTGAATCTGAAATCAAAGAAACTACGAGGTAACTCTCATGCTACATACTAGCAATCCCATTATTAAACACAAAGCGGGTCTTCTCAATCTTGCCAAGGAACTGGGCAACGTCTCCCAAGCGTGCAAAGTGATGGGGGTATCACGAGACACGTTTTACCGTTATCAAGAATTGGTTGAAACCGGAGGTATTGTGGCACTCATCAACCAGAATAGAAGAACACCCAATCTCAAAAACAGGGGCGATCCGGAAACGTAACAAGCTGTTGTTAAATACGCGATTGATTACCCGGCACATGGACAAGTGAGAACGAGTAATGAGCTGCGTAAAATAGGGATATTTGTCTCACCCAGTGGGGTGCGCTCCATTTGGCTCAGGCACGATCTGGAAAACTTTAAAAAGCGCTTACGGGCCCTTGAAAAACACGTTGCTGAGACCGGGATCAGCCTGACGGAAGCCCAAGTGGTGGCACTGGAGAGAAAGAAACAGGATGATGAGGCCTGCGGTGAAATCGACACTGCCCACCCCGGTTATCTGGAGTCACAAGATACGTTCTATGGGGGGACGTTGAAAGGCGTAGGCCGGATTTACCAACAGACGTTTGTCGATACCTACAGTAAGGTGGCGTTTGCCAAGCTCTACACCACCAAGACACCGATTACAAGTGATGAGGCCCTTATCGCTGATGTTCAACATTTCCCTGATGACTATCAATGGGAAAGAGCAAAACGCTTGGGTGTCTCACAGTCGGCTATTCATTACGCGTTGAAACGACTCAATATTACGTTCAAAAAAAAAACACTCAAACATCCCAACGCTGACGTTCAGGTTCGTCAGGCGTTTATTGAGCGCATTTGCGACCATGAACACACAGGCAAACCGATTATTTATCTGGATGAAAGCGGTTTTGCGCAGTCGATGCCCCGTACACACGGTTATTCGGCAAAAGGGCTGCGCTGCTTCGGTACACACGATTGGCAGGCTAAAGGCCGCATTAATGTCATAGGCGCCATCCTCAAAAAGACCTTCGTGACCTTAAGCTTATTTTCTGGAAACATTAATGCGGATGTCTTTCATGCCTGGATGACACAAGATTTGCTGCCAAAGCTCCCAGGTGGGGCAGTAATTGTGATGGATAATGCTCCCTTCCATAAACGCCAAGACACGATAAAAGTGATAGCAGACCATGGATGCCAACTGGAATGGTTACCACCTTACAGTCCGGATTTGAATCCCATCGAACCGAAATGGACTGAAGTCAAAGCGATAAGAAGACGAGAAAGATGTTCAATTGATGAACTTTTTATGGTGCATGTTCAATATGCCTGATTATATTGATTCTGCTATAGTTGATAAAGAAAGGCCACGGATGAAATTAGGTATCCCAGTTCTTGTGGGTATTGTCCTTTACGAAACATACTACCCAATTTGTATTTCGTTAGGGCGTGTAATGAGATGGCCTCTTCTAAAAGAAAAACACACTGTCAATTTACTGCTATAGGGTGGGAGAGGCCATCTCATTTTCCTCCCCAGAGCGATTTTTGGCGTTCACCAAAACTTTGCTCTTGGAACAGGCACTTCGTCAATTCCTTATCCAGAATTCGAGCTAAATTGCTTCTTCGTCCTGTTCACCAGTTCGGATACGTACCACACGGGCAACATCGAAAACAAAAATTTTACCATCGCCGATTTTGCCGGTCTGTGCAATTTGCATGATTGTCTCGACACAGGTATCAACAATATCATCCGGTACGACAATTTCTATTTTGACTTTTGGCAGAAAATCCACCATATATTCTGCACCGCGATACAGTTCAGTGTGCCCTTTCTGACGACCAAATCCTTTTACTTCTGTCACAGTCATACCCGTGATACCCACTTCAGCCAGAGCTTCACGCACATCATCCAGCTTGAAAGGTTTGATAATTGCATCAATCTTTTTCATGAAGTTTTCCTGTTATTACCAGTTCTTACGCCCGAAACCAGAAGTAATCGGGTAGCGCCGGTCTTTGCCAAAATCACGTTGTGTAATGCGTGGGCCGATAGGTGCCTGACGGCGTTTATATTCATTGATATCCACCAGCCGGATCACCTTGCGAACAATGGCTTCGTCAAAACCTTCAGCAACCAAGTCAGCGACTGATTTGTCTTTTTCGACATACCCTTCAAGAATAGCATCCAGCATGTCATAGGGAGGCAAGCTGTCCTGATCCAGTTGATCCGGTGCTAATTCCGCAGAAGGTGGGCGATCAATCACACGCTGAGGAATAGCCGGAGATACTGTATTACGGTATTTAGCCAATGCAAATACCATAGTTTTAGGAACATCTTTCAAAGCATTAAAGCCCCCTGCCATATCGCCATACAGGGTTGAATAACCGACTGCGGATTCACTCTTGTTGCTGGTCGTCAGCACCAAGCGATGACGTTTGTTCGATATCGCCATCAAAATAACGGCACGGCAACGGGCCTGCAAATTTTCTTCTGTCGTATCTTTTTCAGTTCCGGCGAACATCGGTTCAAGCTGTGCCATGAAAGCATCAAACATGGGTTCTATGGATGCTATGTCGAATTCAACACCCAGTAACTCCGCCTGTTCTCTGGCATCATGAATGCTCATTTCTGAGGTATAACGGAATGGCATCATGACTGCCTGCACATGATCTTTACCCAAGGCATCCACAGCAATCGCCAAAGTCAGACCAGAATCAATCCCGCCAGATAAACCAAGCAACGCACCTTTGAAGCCATTTTTCCGCACATAATCACGCACAGAGAGAACCAGTGCCTTATAGATTTGTGCAAGTGGCGGCAATTGGGGAATGGGGTTTGCCATGGGTTCAATTTTCATGTCATTGAAGCGGCACTGTTCGATCTGCTCTTCAAAGGCGGCCATACGATGCGTAATTTCACCATTTGCATCAAAGACTTTAGAACAACCATCAAAGATAAGCTGATCTTGCCCACCTACCTGATTGAGATAAATGATAGGGAGTTGAATGCGCTGACAGTGGGTTCTAATTAATGTACTGCGGATATTGGGCTTTTCACGATTGTAAGGAGAGGCATTAATCGACAGGATCATTTCTGCACCGGCTTGTTTCAAAGCATTAATCGGCGCATCAAACCATAAGTCTTCACAAATCAATAAGCCCAGGTTATATCCCTTGAATGGTATAACACAGCTTTGATCACCAGCCTTGAAATAACGCTCTTCATCAAAGACACCATAATTGGGCAGTAGCTGTTTGAAGTAACGGGCAACAATTTCCCCTTTCCAAAATAAGGAAAGCGCATTGTAGAGTTTTCCATCTTGTTGCCATGGATGCCCAACCAAAATGCCAATCCGGGAACTCGCTTCCTGCAAACGTACCAACTGCTCACGACAACGCTGGTGTAAATCGGGGCGGAACAGCAAATCTTCAGGAAAATAACCAGACAGCGCCAATTCAGAAAACATAACCAGATCAGCATCTTTTTCTTGCTGTTCTTGTATGGTCTGCAACATGCGCTCGCAGTTGCCTTCAATGTCTCCCACCAGCCAGTTTAACTGGGCAAGAGCAATGTTAAGAGTACGACTCATAGAATGTGGCTCTCCTAGGCCATAATTCATCTCTCTGTCTTATTCAGAATTAAAGACAGTCAATATAGATAATTTCTATTCAGTGTAAGAACTTCTGGAATAGCAGGAAAGTTATTCCTTAAAATCGTTAGCGTCCAGCTCATGACGTGCCAGCAATTTATAAAATTCAGTCCGGTTACGCCCTGCCATGCGGGCAGCATGGGTCACATTGCCTTTGGTCATTTGCAACAATTTGCGCAGATAATTCAGTTCAAACTGCCCACGAGCTTCCACAAATGTCGGCAACGCCGTATTTTCTCCTTCCAATGCCTGCATAACCAAAGCATCACTAATAACCGGAGCCATCGTCAACGCCACACATTGTTCTATAACGTTAACCAATTGACGAACATTGCCCGGCCAACTTGCTGCCACCAGACATTTCATGGCATTAGTGGAAAAACTACGCACAAAGGGTTTATGGCGCTTGGCTGATTCTCGTAACAGATGATTGGCCAATAAAGGAATATCTTCCGCACGTTCATTCAATGCAGGAATTTTCAGGTTCACGACATTTAATCTGTAATAGAGATCTTCACGAAACTCATTACGCTGCATTGCTTTTGGTAAGTCACGGTGGGTGGCAGAAATAATTCTGACATCAATGTCGATATCTCGGTTACTTCCTAATGGACGAACCTTTCGCTCCTGCAAAACTCTCAATAACTTAACTTGCAGCGCCATCGGCATATCACCGATCTCATCGAGAAATAAGGTTCCACCTTGAGCCGCTAAAAATAATCCTTCCCGGCTACTGACAGCACCAGTAAATGCCCCCTTGGCGTGACCAAACAGTTCAGATTCAAGTAACTGCTCAGGTAAGGCACCGCAGTTAATGGCAATAAAAGGTTTCTTCGCTCTGGGGCTTGCCCGATGGATGGCTTGAGCCAATACTTCCTTACCGGTTCCGCTTTGCCCATTAATCAAAACGCTGACATCAGACAGAGCCACCATTTTTGCCTGTTCCAACAGACGCAACATCAAGGGGCTGCGCGTGACAATCTGCTCACTCCATTGTCCATCTATAGCTGGCGTTGACAGCTCCAGAGCGTCATCAATAGCTTTATAAAGTGCATCACGGTCAACGGGTTTGGTCAGGAAACTAAATACGCCTTGCTGGGTTGCTGCTACTGCATCAGGGATAGAACCGTGAGCGGTCAGAATAATGACAGGCATACCAGGATGCTGTTTCTGAATTTCGGCAAACAGTGCCATACCATCCATTTCATCCATTCGCAAGTCGCTGATAACCAGATCTATTTTATCTTTCACCAGAATACGCAACCCTTCATGGCCACTCTCGGCTGTCGTGACACGAAACCCTTCGCTAGTCAGACGCATTCCCAATAGTTTTAGTAAGCCTGGATCATCATCAACTAAAAGAAGATGGGCGGGATTGCGTACTGTCATTATTATTCGGCTCCTTTTTCTGCTGGGGGATTAGCTTCCGGGTTTTTCATTTCCTCATCCGTTGCCGATTTATCTTCCTGCTCTAATTTATTGGATGAAGTATCTGAGCCCTTCATTTGTTCTGTTCCACTTGGAGTGACAAGACTACTTTGGCCTTGTTTACGGGAAGAAAGCTGGCGTTCAATATCTGTCAGATTTTCTAGTTTGCGGGATATTGAACGAAGTTCATATTCTAAACGTGCTCGCGCTTCTTTCAAGCGATCAATTTTATTATCACTGTCAAGCTGGAACCGCTGAAACTTAACCCTCTCTTCAGCGAGGTTGATTCTCAAATATTGCTGTTCACGCCACAATTGGAAGAGTGTCCGCAAGGCTACGGGAAACTGCGTACTATATCGATTAAGATTCTCTACAATTTTCCGGCGTTCAGCCATTGTAGAAGCCGCTCTATTCATCAAGATACTCTGTTTGAACGTTTGATGCCAATCAGTTGTATTGAAGTTGTACGCTATTTCACGCGCTTCAACTGAGGATAAGCGGTCCGCACAATCAATGACTCTAAGCCAATAAAGCCCGTTTTCCATTGCCGATGGTTTTGTTATATCCCAGATTGAATCACAATCCTTAAGACGATAATCTGTAACATGTTGTTCAGGCAGGATAGACTGTGCAATTGATGCCAGATTGTCTGCTCCGGTGGTTTTCACACACCCGGTCAGTAAATAGGGAATAAACAATAACAACATGGCACGGAAACGTAAGGTTGAAGCGCGTGCCAGAATAGTCTGCATAACAGCAGTTTTTTTCATCGGCTGAGTCACAATATCTTGCTGTCCCGTCTTCGTCATAAGGCGGTAAGTAAACCGGTTATACATATTATTTAGCTGTTCTCTGCGGTTAATGGCAGTTCAATTCGAAAACATACGTCAGCAAATTCGGATTCTATCAGATGAAGCTCTCCCCTCATCTGTTTAATACAATCTTGCGCAATGCTTAAGCCAAGGCCACTTCCTTTAACAGCGCCTTTTCTTTGCAGTTTCCCCTGATAAAATGGCTCAAAAATCATACTTTTTTCTAATTCGGGGATAGGCGTTCCTGTGTTGGCAATGTCAATTTGAAGATTTTCCCCCGTTTGCCGACTGGAAATCCAAATGTTACCGGATTCAGCACCATAGTGCACTGCATTGGAGTAGAGATTATCAATCACCTTTCTCAATAAATGAGGTTCCGCCCAACAATACTCCATATGCAATTGAATTTCTGTATTAATGTTTTTCGCACGAGCTGGCAGTTGATGTGACAACACAACACTATTCACAATCTCTTTTAAAGACACAACCTGATGCTCAGCAGGGCCATCTGCCAGTTTACGGTTATATTCGAGTAATTGATCGATAAGCTGTTGCAAATGCCTGCTGCTGCTGTCCAGAATACTGACAACTTCTCTTTGATCTGCGGTCAGCGGCCCGGCGACTTCATCTGCCAATAACTCCGTCCCTTCACGCATACTGGCTAAAGGTGTTTTCAGTTCGTGGGAAATATGACGTAAAAATTCATGGCGCTGAGATTCAAGCCAGGATAACCGCTCACTTAACCAAATAATGCGCTGTGCCAGCGATCGCAATTCCCGTGGCCCTTTAAATGATTCAATCTCATTTTCCAATGATTGCCCTTTTCCTAACCGATTAATCATCCGCTCAATGCCTTTCACCGGCCCAATGATCATACGTGTAAATAGCGCGATCAAAAACGCACTTAACAGGAATAAGATAAGGCTTTGCCAACCAAAAAGTTGCCCTTTCTCTGCAATATCTTTTTGCAATTGTTCACCACGACTGAAAATGATATTTCGGGTTTCCTGTACCAAAAGATTATTAGCAGTAGAGAATTCTTCAAGTAATTTAGATACAGCAGGCTCCGGGACGCCGTTACTACAGGAAATTTTTGTCAAACCTGATAATAGCTCATTAAACTTTTTCGTATACTCTGCATTAGCCAACATGGCTATCTGATCACCGAGCATAGTTGTATATTGTCGGTATTGTCGTTGATAGAGCCTTTCCAGCCGCGCATCGCCCAATACACAATATTGACGGTAACTACGCTCCATCTCAAGGGCAGAACCAATCATCGCTTCACTGCGACGCGCATCCGATAAAGTTGAACGACTAATTTCAGCAGCTTGAGTACTCAACTGGTCGAGGCTTTGATAAGCCTGATAAGCCAGCACTAAGAGTGGTAATAGCACCAGACAGAAAGCCATTACAACCAGTTGGCGTAACGAACGTGGAAATAAACGCCATTTTTTCAAAGAAATCATCTCATAACCTGCAATTACATTAATGCTAACCGACATAAGGCGGAAGAGGTAAGCCTGCCTGATGATAGATTATAACGTTACTTTTTCTCTGCTTTTTTGCAACTAGTTGAAAATAATGGGTAACTGAGAACTATATGGGTGCATACAGTGGGTACATATATGAACACGATGGACAGGATTCGCCTGTAATAATGACGGCGGGATAGTAACTTTATTTACTATCCCGCCAGCGAGGAACCTTCATGCTACCTGATGAGCATGATAGGTGGTGCCTCACTCCACGTGTCGCCCTGTGTTTGATAAAGCCCGAAAGCGAGTATCATGATGTTGGACGGTAGGCACCTTACTTCGGCATCATTCTGGGCTTATGTGGCATGTTTCCACCTATTTGCGGGCCGACATAAAAAGTTGAATGAGCAACTGCCAGTTATTATGCACATTGTATGCCAACTTGCAAAATAATTTTTAATTTATTGATTTTATTAAAAATTTTAAAATAGCTAAATTCTTTGGATTTCTTTATCAACGTTTTCTAATGCCCGACATGTATTATTGTCGTCTATTTATGACACTTAAGCACATGTAAATATTTTTATTTTTATATCAATAAATTAAGTGTCACCTATTTGAGACACTGATAAAAGCCATTGTCGCCATTTGGAGACGTTTTCCTTAAAACTCATTAATAACATCAAATTAGTGGCAAAATACTTTTAATTTTTCAGGATGATGAAATAAAGGCCCTGATGAATTTTCAGAGCCTTTACAGAGAAAAATGAAATTGCCAGAGAAATTAGCCTAACTGTTTGCGTGCATTACGGAAAATACGCATCCATGGGCTATCTTCACCCCATTCTTCAGGGTGCCAGGAATTACTGACAGTACGGAATACCCTTTCAGGATGAGGCATCATCACCGTGACTCGCCCATCAAGGTTAGTTACTGACGTGATCCCGTTCACAGAACCATTCGGGTTTGCAGGATAATTTTCTGTCACTGAACCGTAGTTATCAACAAAGCGCAATGCCACTTGCTGCTGCTTTTCAAGTTCCACCAAGCTCAGGCTGTTTCTGAACTCCACTTGACCTTCACCATGAGCAACCGCAATCGGCAAGCGAGAACCTGCCATATCTTTCAGGAACAGCGAAGGGCTATCCATGACTTCCACTAAACTAAAACGCGCTTCATAGCGCTCTGAACGGTTACGAACAAAGCGCGGCCAGTGTTCTGTCCCCGGAATCAGTTCATGCAAATTAGACATCATCTGGCAACCGTTACACACGCCAAGTGCCAACGTATCCGGTCTTGCAAAAAAGTTCGCAAAATCATCACGCACGCGTGAATTAAACAGAATGGATTTTGCCCAACCTTCACCCGCACCAAGTACATCCCCATATGAGAAGCCACCACAAGCCACCAGTGTCTGGAATTGATCCAATGTGATGCGTCCACTCAACAAATCACTCATATGGACATCCACGGCCTCAAACCCTGCACGATGGAATGCAGCCGCCATTTCGACCTGAGAGTTAACACCTTGTTCACGCAATACGGCAACACGCGGGCGTATTTTTTTCGCGATGTAACAAGCCGCAATATCTTCAGCAGGATCAAAAGACAATTTCACATTCAAACCGGGATCATTCTCATCCTGTTTTGCCTGATGTTCTTGATCAGCACATTCTGGGTTATCACGCAGGCGCTGCATTTGCCACGTCGTTTCTGCCCACCATAAGCGCAACGTACTGCGGTTTTGGCGATAAACCTCCATATTGTTACTGGAAATAATGAAATCATCGCCTGACTGAGCTTTACCCAAATAATGTACACAGCCATGCAAGCCATAGTCAGCCAACAAATTTTCAACCTGCTCTCTGTCAGTTTCGCGAATTTGTATCACTGCACCCAATTCTTCGCTAAACAATGCCGACAAGATGTCTTCATCAAATGCACTGAGATCGACATGCAATCCACAATGGCCCGCAAAAGCCATTTCAGCCAATGTCACCAACAAACCACCATCTGAACGATCATGATAAGCCAACAATTTTTGTTCTGAAATCAGTTGCTGAATTGCATTAAAGAAACCACGCAGTTGTTCGACACTGCGAACATCCGCCGTTTTATCGCCAAGCTGACGATAAACCTGAGCCAGTGCGGTTCCTCCCAGTGCATTCTGTCCTTGTCCCAGATCGATTAACAAAAGGGCGTTGTCATCTTCAGTAGATAATTCTGGCGTTACTGTGCGGCGAACATCTTCCACCCGGGCAAACGCACTGATAACCAATGAAAGTGGTGAAGTCATTTCACGCTCTTCCCCGTTTTGATTCCAACGGGTTTTCATTGACATTGAATCCTTACCCACTGGAATGGTCAATCCCAGCGCCGGACACAACTCTTCCCCCACCGCTTTCACTGCAGCATACAAACCCGCGTCTTCACCTGCATGGCCTGATGCCGACATCCAGTTAGCCGATAATTTCACTCGTTTCAGATCCTGCACATACGCAGAAGCGATATTGGTCAATGCTTCCCCAACTGCCATACGTGCCGAGGCAGCAAAATCCAGTAATGCAATCGGTGCCCGCTCTCCCATTGACATAGCTTCACCGTAATAGCTGTCTAAACTGGCAGTAGTCACTGCACAATCTGCCACAGGGATTTGCCACGGGCCAACCATCTGATCACGGGCAACCATACCTGTTATGGTGCGATCCCCAATCGTAATCAGGAATGTTTTCTCTGCAACAGCCGGTAAATGCAGAACACGTTTTACGGCTTCCGCAAGATCAATCCCTTTACGATCTAAATGTTGCCCTTGTGCTTTCAAGACCTGCACATTTTTTAGCATTTTGGGTGTCTTGCCGAGCAGCACATCCAAAGGCATATCGATTGGCTGATTATTAAAATGGTTGTCATTCAATACAAGGTGTCGTTCTTCTGTTGCTTCCCCAATCACAGCATAGGGAGCACGTTCCCGACGGCAAATTTCTTCAAACAGAGCAAGCTGCTCAGGGGCTACCGCCAGAACATAACGCTCTTGAGATTCATTGCACCATAACTGTAATGGGCTCATTCCCGGTTCATCATTGAGAATGTTACGCAGTTCAAAGCGTCCGCCTCGGCCGCCATCACTGACTAATTCAGGCATAGCATTTGATAAGCCACCAGCCCCTACATCATGGATAAACAGAATGGGATTTTTCTCCCCCCGCTGCCAGCAACTATCAATCACTTCCTGACAACGACGTTCCATCTCTGCATTATCACGCTGCACAGAGGCAAAATCTAAGTCCGCATCAGATTGACCCGATGTCATTGAGGATGCAGCACCGCCCCCCAAACCGATATTCATGCTTGGCCCACCCAACACAATTAATTTTGCGCCAACTGGGATATCCCCTTTCTGGACGTGCTCTTCACAAATATTTCCAATTCCCCCTGCCAGCATGATGGGTTTGTGATAACCACGTAGTTCTGTACCGTTATGGGAGTACACGTTTTCTTCATAAGTTCTGAAATACCCCAACAATGCCGGACGACCAAACTCGTTGTTAAACGCAGCACCGCCCAATGGCCCTTCCAGCATGATATCCAACGCACTGACTATACGTTCAGGCTTACCGAAATCTTCTTCCCACGGCTGTTCAAAGCCGGGAATTTTCAGGTTTGAGACTGAGAATCCTACCAATCCAGCTTTAGGTTTGGCTCCTCGCCCTGTTGCACCTTCATCACGAATTTCTCCGCCAGAGCCGGTTGCAGCACCAGGCCAGGGCGAAATTGCCGTCGGATGGTTATGGGTTTCGACTTTCATCAAGATATGAGCGTGCTCTTGATGGTAATCATAGATACCCGTTGCGGGATCAGGGAAAAAGCGACCAATATGGGAGCCTTCCATCACAGCAGCGTTATCTTTATAAGCTGAGAGCACATGATCTGGTGTCTGTTCAAATGTATTTTTGATCATTTTGAACAGCGACTTGGGTTGGGCCTGACCATCAATAACCCAATCTGCATTGAAAATTTTGTGGCGGCAGTGTTCAGAATTCGCCTGAGCAAACATATAGAGTTCAACATCCGTCGGATTACGTTCCAACATCTGGAACGCTCTCACCAGATAATCAATTTCATCCGCAGCCAGAGCCAAACCCAGTTCAATATTTGCTGATTCCAGTGCTGTCCGTCCCAATTGCAAGACATCAATCTGTTTCAATGGCGAAGGTTTTTGTTGGGAAAACAGCGCATCAGCCTGTTCAAACTCCGTGAACACACTTTCCATCATGCGATCATGCAATAATGCTGACAGCGCTTGCCCCTGCTCAGCATTCATACCAGCACCCTGAATATAATAGGCAATTCCCCTTTCTAAACGGACAATCTGGTTTAGACCACAATTGTGGACAATTTCTGTCGCTTTCGATGACCAAGGAGATATTGTTCCCGGCCTTGGTGTCACTAACAATAGTTGACCTTTCGGCTCATATTCAGCCAAAGAGGGACCATACTTTAATAGCCGATTTAATTTTTCCCGTTCATCTCCTGTAATTGGAGCGCTAACATCTGCAAAATACACATATTCTGCATAAATGCCTGTAACAGGAAGCCGCTGATCTTGGCACTGGGAAAGGAGCTTAGTAATACGAAACGCTGATAAAGCGGGCGAGCCACGCAGAATTTCCATAATAATAGGTTCTCTCATCTTAGAAGCAAAGCCTGACTGATGCCTCAGGGGGAAACGCGAGACATTATAGAGGAATGTTCGCCCTGACGAAACCGTTTGCGTGACCATTTATTAACCTAACAATACACTTAATAAAGCTTCTAAATTAATTTAATAAAGTTGCACATCCCAATTTTGTTGCGCAAAATTCTCGATTACTGGGAATTTGACCATGCTATTATCTTATATTTCACACGGGGCCTAATCGCACTGGCGAGAGATAACTATTTGAGTAATATAAAGATTAATTATTTTGTTATCGTTATTATCGCGCTCCTCTCTGCTGCCATCATTGGCCTGAACATCAATTGGCCCAATAAACAGCAGGAGCAGATAAACAAAATTCTGGCACGGGGAGAGCTTCGGGTTAGTACCATTACCTCTCCTCTGATTTCTCTTAACAATAAAAATGAACCCACGGGATTCGACTATGAACTAGCCAAACGGTTTGCTGATTATCTGGGTGTTAAACTTGTCATTAAATTTCGTACCAACATTAACCAGCTTTTTGACGACTTAGAAAATGATAAAGCCGATTTTTTGGCTGCAAGCCTTATCTATAATAGAGATAGGCTGGATCAAACACGCACGGGCCCTGCCTACGCATCAGTCTTACAACAGCTAGTTTATCGTAAAGGGACAACGCGCCCACGCTCGTTTAATGATTTAAAAGGCACTCTCATCGTCACCGCTGGCTCAACCCATGCAAGCGAACTAAGAAAATGGAAAGAGCAATCTTATCCTGATTTAACTTGGCAAGAGACGTCACACGAAAACGCTCAGCAATTACTTGAACAAGTTTCCGAGGGGATAATCGACTATACAATCAGCGATTCAATCAGCTTAGCCCTGCAACAGCGTATTCATCCCAATTTAGCCGTTGCTTTTGATGTCAGTGAAGAACGTCCCCTGACTTGGTATTTAAGACGAAATGATGATTATAGTCTCTATTCAGCCATGCTTGATTTTTTCAGCATGTTGGCTGAAAACGGCATTATGTCGCGGCTGCAAGAAAAGTATTTCAGTCATGTCGGTTCGTTCGACTATTTCGATACCATTTCATTTATTCGCGCTATCAATACAACATTACCGACATATCAGCCAATTTTTGAAAAATATGCCGGTTCACTTGATTGGCAATTAGTGGCATCTATTGCATGGCAAGAATCGCATTGGGACCCTCAGGCAACATCGCCCACTGGCGTCCGTGGCCTGATGATGCTCACTCGCCCGACAGCGGAATGGGCGGGTGTTCACGATCGGCTAGATCCGGAAGAGAGTGTGAAAGGTGGAATGTCCTATTTGCACTATTTGATGGATCGGTTGCCAATAACTATTCCGGAAGATGAACGTATCTGGTTCGCCCTCGCCGCTTATAATATGGGGTATGGACATGTGCTTGATGTCAGGAAATTAACTGCTGTACAAAAAGGTAACCCTGACAGTTGGTTGGATGTTAAAAAACGCCTGCCCCTGCTAAGCAAGAAAAAATACTATACCAATACAACGTATGGTTATGCTCGCGGCTATGAAGCTTATCGCTATGTGGAAAATATCCGGCGTTACTATTTGAGTCTGGAAGGGTATCTGCAAGCAAAAGCTAACCGTGAGAAAGCAGAGAGAGATGAAATTCTGGTGAATACAACCACAATCAGCGAGCCTCAACCTGAAAATGGTAAAACCGACAGTAATGATGCAGAAATTATGAAAACAGGTAATGATAAAGCGGAAAACACCAAAGCTGAATCCCATGAAAAAACGCCGGAGGAAAAAACGCCGGAGGAAAAAACTCCGGCGCAATCTGGGAAGGTAGTCCAGCCATAACAGGTCGTTAATCATCACTGACTATGGCATTTCTTGTTGTTGGGCTTTCAACTTCTTCAGTGCCTTATGTTGCTCCCTACGTTGTTTGAAAAACGCACTCAACATCGTAGAGCACTCTTGCGCCAATACACCGCCAGTGATGTCAATCTGATGATTCATGCCCGGGTGACGCAATATATCAATCAATGATCCGACAGCTCCCGTTTTCATATCGCTGGCACCATAAACCAACCGTTGTATCCGGCTGTGTACCATTGCCCCTGCGCACATTACACAAGGTTCCAGAGTGACATACAGTGTCGTATTCAATAGACGATAGTTCTGCAATTGCATACCACCACGCCGCAGGGCTATGATTTCTGCATGTGCGGTAGGATCATGATCGGTAATCGGATGATTAAAGCCTTCGGCAATAATTTCATTATCTGCTACCAATATAGCACCTACAGGAATCTCACCTTTTTCTTGTGCCTGCATTGCTAATTCTATTGCTCGACGCATCCAATATTCATCACTATAGTTTTCGTTTACCGTATATATTTCTGTCACCGCATATTCTCTTACTTATGAAAATCCCGATCATTATAGCGGGTCATCATCAATATTGTTTACTCATCTCAATTTGCTGATTCAACCTGAAACCCGGCCTCTATTTTAAGTAACTTGGTCAAAACCTCTCAATGAATGGAAATATCATTTAAGCAAAAGAAACAATAACATTTCATCTATATTCAGGATGCTCATCTATAAACAAAACTTGCTTATTAAACGAGCTTTTTTTAACATCCTGATATTGGTTATTAAGATCGATTATTTTCCCAAAGGATAAATATTCATGCTGACAGGACTTAATCACCTGACACTTGCCACAGCAAACCTTGAACGCAGCCTGAATTTCTACATTAATCAGCTTGGTTTTACGCCACATGTACGTTGGCAAAATGGCGCTTACCTAAGCCTTAAAGAACTGTGGCTCTGCCTTTCTTGTGATGAAGCCAAACCTGCAAGGGATTATACCCACATCGCCTTTAGCATTTCGGCTAGTGATTTTCCTGCTTTCAAAGAGAAAATACTGGCTGCGGGTATACAACAATGGAAAGAAAATCGCAGTGAAGGAGAATCCATTTATCTGCTTGATCCTGATGGGCATCAACTTGAAATCCACGTTGGTTCACTTGCAAGCCGACTTGATGCTTTAAGAAAAACGCCTTACAAGGGTTTGAAATGGTATTAATTAATACCCACTACTGGACTGTTGTCGCCATAAATGTGCGCCTACCAGAGCCTTCCAAGGCGAAAAACCTGCCAGCCATTCTTCTGCCTGAGCAGCATCCACTTTATCTTCTTGCTTAAGCAAATATTGGAGATTACGCCTTACCGCAACATCACCATGCAGTGAACCATTCAGATAATTAAGCCCTCGCAGCAAAGCATAATTAACTGTCCACATGCCGATGCCTTTGATGGCAAGTAAATTATCCTTCAGACAGTTGATTGCATTTTCCCCCTCTGGAATATTCAACACCAACGCGCCAGAATCGATAAGCTGACAAACATTCAGCAAGGCATTAGCTTTACCTACGGAAAAACCACATTGACGCAGATCCTGTTCAGAACACTGAATAACCTGTTTATGAGTCGGATGGCACAATAATCCTGAAGAATGCTGAATGCCGATTGCCTGAATAAAACGCCGTCGAATAGAAATTGCTGCACTTACGCTGATCTGTTGGCCAATGATTGCCCAACTCAGTGCTTCAAAAGGCGTGGCTGACTGATAAATGCGTAAGCCCGTTTGTCTGGTAACCAAATCGCCAATAACAGGATGATCATGATATAGGGATTCAAACAATTCGACAGGTTGCTTCAACCCCAACATGTGTGAAGCCAGCGCAGATAATGCTTCATCTGAACAAAGATCCCCATCGCCATCAATATCAAGCTGTATACGTGCTTTATTCTTTTCAAGGGCTATTGTCAGGAGAGCCGGGTTTTCCTGCCAGACCATTCCCTTTTTAATTTTATTCTGTTGCACAATTTCAGAAACTTCCATTTCATCTCTTTGATGAAAGGCCAAAAAATCCTTCGTGTGATAATTAGTTGGTAATACTATTTCTATAAAACCGTTTTCTATAAAACCGCTTGCCTTCATTAAAAAAACTCCGGAACATACATGATTGAGATAATTATGTAACAGGCTTCAAGTTACAATGCAATGGCAAATTTACAAACCCAAACTACAAAATATCATCAATTTTATATTGAGTTAATTCATCATTCAGTTCCTTAATTTGATATTTTGATGGGCTTAATACCAACAGGTAAATACCAATACCCATAAATAAAATCATACTTAAAATGACCAAGAGAAAATCGAAAAACGCTCCTATTGTATTGGTAACAACATCAACCCTTAATAAAAACGCAATCAATACAATAAATGCCAATGCAAAAAAGTAAATAGAAAATATCTTTTCAAACCAATAAGTAACATAATAAAATGGCTTAACTTTTACTTGAACTACACCAGAATCTAACACAGCATATGCCTTTAACTTTTTCAGATTAGCTATACATTCAATACCTAACCCACCTTGTTTTAGCTTGATGAATATTTTTCTGAATCTGTCAGATTTAATTTTTGTAGTATCAAACATTATCTCAGATGCAATCGCATATTTAAGATAGTTCTTGTCACCTTCATCCAAGTAATTATTATACTGATTCAAATAGTTAATGTACTTTATCGCTTTCCGTTCTCTGAACACACATACGTCTGTATAAAGCTTCTTTAAAACAGATAAAATAATACCAATAAAAGTACCAATAGATCCCAAAACCTTCACGATATCATCACCGTGTTTTACGATGTATTCAATCATATTGTTACTCTAAATAATTTAAAACATACTTAAGTATATACCATGATAATTACACGGGATTGTTGGCAAAATTATCAATCAATATTCTCCATTACGCCGACTGGAAGAAATTCGATGACTTTCCATTCCACCAGTGTCTAAATAGAAGGTTTATTGAGTTAGAAATGTGTTTTATTTTCAATTCATCACACAATTCATGAACCACAACAAGAATGGCACACTTCGCTTGTTAACATTTATTTGACAAAACACGTCTCAATAAATTTTGTGCTAACATAGTCACCATACAGGAGGTAAAGGTGAGATATCGTGAATAACGGACTGCTTGAAATCGGCTGAATATGTCTTCGTGATGATAGTGAAGAACAACACGATGTTTAAATTCTAATGGGTGTTTTTTTCTACTCATTGAAGCACAAAACCCCTAATTGTCAGATGTCCAACTTTCGGGGTTCACTTCACAGAGGCGGGTTATTTATTCGGAAGTGTTATTTTCGAAATTATGGCTAGTCTGTTCATGTAATGCTCTGCATGACCCCATAGCCAAGACTGATAGTAACCTACATCATCCTCATTAGATATTTGTCTAACTTCACCACTCATTACATCGTAGCCGTAGACATATAATCTATATTGTAATGCTTCATACATTCTAGCTTGCCAGAACGACATACCTTCAGTTGTTTGATTTACATCAGAAACCACAACATCATAACTTTTAATCAAATAATGGAAGAATATTTTTGAGGCTAGGCCAGTTAACGCTGCGTTATGCTGAGGCTTTTTCGTGCGCCAAATCAGAACCTGAGACACGGGCCGACAGTTAAGCTCTACGTCATTAGTCACCATCACCTTGTTGTAATAAACAACTTCATGAGTAATATCGCACAGTAAAGCCAGTTCAAAATTGATCTTACCCAAGTCCAACCTATTATCAACCCGAACAAGTCGATATCCCGGTGGCAAAATTAGCTCGTCAACGTCTTTTACTATCTCGCTAGCCAATGGATTAAGGGCATCATACAGATCAAGGTTACGTTTAGACTCATTCAGGTGACTGAAATCAGCAGCAATTTTATCTATCTTTTCAAGATGTAATGGCATACAGTCCCCTCAATAAAACATTCAAAATTTATCTCATTGATAAATTACTTTGAGGTAATCTTAGACCGTTTGAACCCAAGGTTCAACAACCGAGGTTGTGTTTTATTTGTTTCGTTATTGATTAAAATGTACCAATTTGTTTCAGTTTTTAGCCCTCCGTGACTTGGTGTTAGAATACATTCATTGGCAATGAGAGCAGATTTTCAATGTAAAACCCATATCGCTTTGCTACTCCATCAATGATACCTCTAGGTGTCTCCGTTCCAACCGTAAAGGCCTCTGTTTTATTGAGGTGTTTATCGTAGATTTTCATCTTGATAATGTATCTGAAATTTGGTGGCTGCTTCACGCGCTCTTTCTTTTTAACCTCACCCGTAGTCCAGTACTTATAGAGGACATCATCACATTCCTCTTGATACCGGCTGACTTTATCCCTGATCGACGCTTTAACTTTGTTCGGGCTGATAGTTGCTAACCAGCCAGCTTACGTAGCTCTAATCAACTTATTGATTTAAAAAATAATTTTGTAGGTATAACGATTTTCGTGATACCTTTAGAGGAGCATGTTTTTAACCTCTCTAACTGTGATTGCCACTTTTCATGTGTGAGCCAGTATATGGAGACTTACACGACTCCCAACTAGCTAAGGCGCTTAAATATACATCATTTTTGGGCCACCGGCGTTTGTGTTACTATGTTTTCCATTAAAAACGCCGTAATATCATGATATTGATATATTAGCTCACACATCACTACATTTTAGGCACCTAAGACCGTCATGTGTTGCGGTTTTGTGTTACGGAACATCGATTTTAAATGTAAAACATACTGTATAAAAACCCAAAGATCGTGTAAATATAACGAATACAGAAGTCACTTAATTACTTGTTTTAAAACGTTAATATACATAATATACTGAAATGGCACTACTAATTACCAAACGCTGTATCAATTGTGATATGTGTGAACCTGAATGTCCTAATCAGGCTATCACAATGGGTGCGGAGATCTACGAAATTGAGCCTGAACGCTGTACTGAATGTGTCGGGCATTATGAAAAGCCAACTTGCCAGTCTGTCTGCCCGATCACTAATACTATTATTCTTGATCCTAACCATCAGGAAACCGAAGAGCAATTGTGGGATAAGTTTGTACTCTTACATCATGCTGATAAGATCTGAATTTAACTTTCCAATATGACTGTCGCACAAGCATAACGACGTTCATCTGCTAGTGTGACATGTATAGATCTGACATTCAGTTTATTAGCCAGCACATTAGCCTCTCCATGAAGTTTTAATGTGGGTTTTCCCAGTGGATCATTAATAACTTCAAATTGATTAAAGGCCAAGCCATTGCGGATACCCGTTCCAAGTGCTTTGGCTGCCGCTTCCTTGACTGCAAACCGCTTTGCAAGGAAGCGGACGGGCTGATTATGCTGTTGATATTGTTGCCATTCCCCATTGCTCAGAATACGTCTTGCCAGACGTTCACCGGAGCGCCCGATAATTTCCTCAATACGGGATATTTCAACAATATCTGTGCCTAATCCAATAATGCCCATTAACGACGTGCTTCTCTCAATAAAGTTTTCATATCTGCAACTGCAGCAGACAGGCCACTAAGTACAGCACGGCCAATGATGGCATGTCCGATATTCAATTCATAAATTTCAGGCAGGGCAGCAATACGCTGTACATTGTGATAGGTCAGACCGTGACCAGCATTGACTTTAATGCCTTTTCCAGCCGCGTAAGTTGCAGCTTTTTTGATACGCTGGAACTCTTTTTCCTGCTGTATCTCGTCTTTCGCATCTGCATACGCACCAGTGTGAATCTCAATAAATGGCGCCCCAACTTCAACAGCAGCATCAATTTGCTGGTGATCCGCATCGATAAACAGAGATACCAGAATGCCCGCTTCCGATAGAGCCTTGACAGCCTCAGCAATATGTTTTTTTTGCCCACATACATCCAATCCCCCTTCTGTCGTGACTTCCTGACGCTTTTCAGGAACTAAACAACAGAAAGCAGGTTTGATGTGAGTGGCAATACCAACCATTTCATCCGTTACAGCCATCTCGAGATTCATGCGAGTTTGAATCGTGCTTTTTAATAGTTGAACATCTCTGTCAGTAATGTGGCGACGGTCTTCACGCAGATGAACCGTTATACCATCAGCTCCCGCCTGTTCCGCCACAAATGCAGCCTGAACGGGATCAGGATATTGTGTCCCACGGGCATTACGTAAGGTTGCAATATGATCAATGTTGATACCTAACAATACCTCAGCCATTTTTAGCTCCTGCAATAATATAAAATTCAGTAAAGTCTACACGTTTCATTATGAAGAAGTGGCTTACTTTAATTTTCATTTTTCTTGTTGGGATTATCGGTTTTTTTATGTACAAATTGGCGAAACAATTCACGACTTTTTAGCGGTTTTCCGCCCAAATAAGGCTTCAATGCAATGCGAGTGAAGCGCTTAGCTGCTTTCAAAGTCGCACCATCTGGAAATTCACCCACTGCCAATGCCTTTAATTCATAACCAGTAAAACTGTAGTGATCAAGAACCAAACTGGCAATAAACCCTTTTTCTTCACGATAACGATAAGTCATCTCATCCGCGACAGGCTCACCACTGCCTGCACAGTGAAGATAATCTACGCCGTATCCCATATTGGTCAGTAACGCTAACTCAAAACGGCGCAAAGCATATTCCGGCGTGTGTTCACTCGCCGCGAGCACTTGTAGGCATTGGAGATAATCGAAAAAAAGTGCGGGATATGCCATTCCTTGCTCAAGAACTCTGGATAAGAGTTCATTCACGTACAATCCGCTGTAAAGTACGCTCCCCGTTAAGGGAAGAGCCAATGAGATAGGTTCGGCATCTCGTAATGTTTTGATTTCCCCCCGCCCACTCCAGCGAATGAGCAGCGGGGTGAAAGGTTGCAAGCAACCTTTTAGATGAGAGCGACGGCTGCGTGCGCCTTTCGCTAAAACACGTACCCGCCCTTCGTTTTCAGTAAAGAAATCCAGTAATAAACTGGTTTCACTGTAAGGGCGTCCATGAAGCACAAAAGCTCTCTGCCAGCCGTCCACAAATCAGCCTTATAAGTCGTCGATGTAACCGAGGCTACGCAGCGCTCGTTCATCATCAGCCCAACCCGCTTTTACTTTTACCCACAGTTCCAGATGGACTTTGACATCAAACAGCCTTTCCATATCTTGGCGGGCTTCTGTACCAATCGTCTTGATTTTGCTGCCTTTATTACCAATCACCATTTTCTTCTGGCCGTCACGTTCTACCAGAATCAAACCGTGGATTGTATATCCTCCACGTTCATTGACAACAAATTGTTCAATTTCCACTGTCACGGAATACGGCAGCTCATCCCCCAAGAAACGCATCAGCTTTTCACGGATGATTTCTGAAGCCATAAAACGCTGTGAACGATCGGTAATATAATCTTCAGGGAAATGGTGTTCAGCCTGTGGTATATGATCGCGTACAATTTTGGCAATAGTATCAACATTCATGCCTTTTTCTGCGCTGATCGGCACAACATCAATGAAATTCATCTGTTGGCTAAGAAAACCAATATGTGGCAGGAGAATGGTTTTGTCTGTCACATTGTCCACTTTATTAATGGCAAGCAGGACAGGGCAACGCAAGTGACGCAACTTATTCACCACCATTTCATCATCCGGCGTCCAGTGTGTACCTTCCACAACAAAGATAACCAGTTCTACATCACCAATAGAGCTGCTCGCCGCACGGTTCATCAAACGGTTGATCGCACGTTTTTCTTCAATATGAAGGCCCGGCGTATCAACATAGATGGTTTGGTAAGCCCCTTCCGTATGAATTCCCATGATGCGATGACGCGTCGTTTGGGGTTTACGAGAGGTAATGGATACTTTCTGACCCAATAACTGATTCAATAAAGTCGATTTACCGACGTTGGGTCGCCCGACTATTGCAACAAATCCGCAATAGTTTTTTTCTTCGCTCATTCAAGCTCCAGTTGTTTTAATGCTTGTTCTGCAGCCGCCTGTTCTGCCTTGCGACGACTGGAACCTACTCCTCTGACAGGTTGTTCAAATCCACTGACCTGACAGTGAATTGTAAATTCCTGATCGTGTGCTTCCCCACGAACTTGAACAACCAGATATGTAGGCAACGGCAAATGACGCCCTTGCAGATATTCCTGTAAACGTGTTTTAGGGTCTTTTTGCTTGTCGCCCGGGCTGATTTCATTCAAGCGAGCTTCATACCAACTCAAAATAATCTTTTCAATTGTCTGAATATCACTATCAAGAAAAATAGCCCCAATTAATGCTTCAATACTATCCGCTAAAATGGACTCGCGACGGTGTCCCCCGCTTTTTAACTCACCTGGCCCCAGACGTAGGCATTCACCTAATTCAAATTCTCTGGCCAGTTCTGCCAACGTATTGCCACGCACTAATGTTGCCCGCATACGACTCATGTCCCCTTCATCAACACGGGGAAAACGATGGTAAAGCGCATTAGCAATGACAAAACTCAGGATCGAGTCGCCAAGAAATTCCAGACGTTCATTATGCTTACTGCTGGCACTGCGGTGAGTCAAGGCTTGAAGCAATAAATCGTGCTGTGTAAAGTTATATCCTAGCTTACGTTGTAATCGGTTCGTTATTATGGAGTTCATGTGCTACCAATTCAGTTAGAATTCATCAAATAAAAGCACACGCAACAGACCTGTGAGGCCGATATCCCTAAAGATTAATAGGGGGGCCTTACAAAACTGTTGCGTTTGCACTGGCTCCCTAAGAAGTCCATCATCATAAGGAACCAGTCATCTCGTTTGAAAGAATATTCTACACTGTGAGATAAATTAATGCTGCGCTAATATATAAATATTAGTGAATTCCACCAATTCGGTTCAAACGTACACCCGTAGGCCACTCACCTTCCTGTTTTTCAAAACTCATCCAGATGGCGGTTGCACGGCCTACCAAATTTTTCTCCGGTACGAATCCCCACTCCCGGCTGTCTGCACTATTGTCACGGTTATCACCCATCGCGAAATATTGGCCTTCAGGAACAACCCAAACACCAGGTGGCAAACCTGCCTGACGATAATGAGGTATAGACTGCGCCGAAGGTATGGTCAAAATATGGTGTGACACATTACCTAAGCTTTCAATCCGTTCCCCTTGGCGGAGTGTATATGGCCCCAATACTTCATCAAGTGGTACTTGATAAACACCACTTACACGGATCCCTTCAGGGGTTACATCTTCTTTGATAGTCCATTCACTTGGAAACACGTCCCGGTAAGTGACAGGTAAGGTTCCCTTGCATTCAGCATTCCAACCACACTCCGGATAAACTTGAAGCTCTTTTTTGACATAATCGTAAACAATCCGGTCTCCGGGTAAGCCAACGATTCGTTTCACAAAATCAATGCTTGGATTAACTGGGTATTTAAAAACAGCGATATCTCCACGCTTAGGCTCACCCGTTTTAATCAAGGTTGTTTGTGTAATCGGATCTTTCAGACCATAGGCAAATTTTTCAACCAGAATAAAATCCCCGATCAACAATGTTGGCATCATTGAACCAGAAGGGATTTGAAAAGGTTCATACACAAAAGAACGCAGCACCAAAACAATGGCTAACACCGGAAAGACAGATGCAAATGTATCAACCCATGAAGGTTTATTAATTTCTTTAGCCAAAGATTCCTGAGCTTCTGTACCTGCCGCCTGTTCCTGAATGAGAGCAAGTTTTTTCTTGCGTTCAGGAGCCAATTTAAACCGATCTATACACCAAAAAATACCGGTGATTAACGTTGCTAGCGTTAAGATCAAGGCAAAAGTGTTAGCCATTTAAACTCCTTACGACCTCGTTAATTATCTTTTCCAACATGCAGAATTGCTAAGAAAGCTTCCTGTGGCAGTTCAACATTTCCGACCTGCTTCATGCGTTTTTTACCTTCTTTTTGCTTCTGCAATAGTTTTTTCTTCCGGCTGACGTCACCACCATAACATTTTGCCAGTACGTTTTTACGTAACTGTTTGACAGTAGAACGCGCAATAATGTGAGCGCCTATGGCAGCCTGAATTGCAATGTCAAATTGCTGACGTGGGATCAGTTCTTTCATTTTTTCCACTAACTCACGACCACGATACTGCGAGTTGTCACGGTGAGTAATCAATGCCAGCGCATCAACACGTTCACCATTAATCAAAACATCCACACGCACCATGTCAGAGTTCTGGAACCGGATAAAGTTATAATCCAAAGATGCGTAACCACGAGATGTTGATTTCAAACGGTCAAAGAAGTCCAGAACAACTTCAGCCATTGGGATTTCGTAAGTCAGTGCAACCTGGTTACCGTGATAAACCATATTAGTCTGTACACCACGTTTTTCTATACAGAGTGTAATGACGTTGCCAAGATATTCTTTCGGCAACAACATGTGACATTCTGCGATCGGTTCACGCAGTTCATTAATATTATTTAAGGCTGGCAACTTAGATGGACTATCGACATAAATAATATCACCACTATTTGTCTCAACTTCATAAACAACTGTTGGTGCAGTTGTAATTAAATCGAGATCATATTCACGTTCCAAACGTTCCTGAATGATTTCCATATGCAGCAAGCCAAGGAAACCACAACGGAAACCGAAGCCCAACGCGGTAGAGCTTTCTGGTTCATAGAATAATGAAGCGTCATTTAAGCTCAATTTACCCAACGCATCACGGAATGCTTCATAATCATCGGAACTTACAGGGAATAATCCCGCATAAACTTGCGGTTTAACCTTTTTAAAACCTGGAAGAGCTTTTTCCGCAGGGTGACGTGCAGTCGTCAACGTATCACCAACCGGAGCGCCCAAAATATCTTTGATAGCACAAACCAGCCAGCCCACTTCCCCACAATTCAGCACGTCACGATCGATACGCTTCGGCGTGAAAATACCTAGACGGTCGGCGTTATATACCTGACCTGTACTCATTACCTTAACTTTATCACCCTTACGCAAGGTACCGTTTTTAATACGGACAAGTGAAACAACGCCAAGGTAATTGTCAAACCATGAGTCAATAATCAGAGCCTGCAATGGTGCATCAGGATCGCCTTCCGGCGCCGGGATTTCTTTCACCAGACGTTCAATAACATCCTGTACTCCGACACCCGTTTTTGCAGAACAACGAACAGCGTCCGTTGCATCAATGCCAACGATGTCTTCAATTTCATCTGCAACACGCTCTGGCTCTGCTGCCGGGAGGTCAATTTTGTTCAGAACCGGAACCACTTCCAGATCCATTTCAATGGCGGTATAGCAGTTAGCCAAGGTCTGAGCTTCAACACCCTGACCCGCATCAACCACCAGCAAAGCACCTTCACAAGCAGCCAGAGAACGGGAAACTTCATAAGAGAAGTCAACATGCCCGGGAGTATCGATAAAGTTTAATTGATAGACTTGCCCGTCATTTGCCTTGTAATCAAGCGTTACACTCTGCGCCTTGATAGTAATGCCACGCTCACGTTCAAGATCCATTGAATCCAGTACTTGTGCTGCCATTTCACGATCTGACAGCCCCCCACAGATTTGAATAATCCGGTCAGATAGAGTGGACTTACCGTGGTCAATGTGGGCGATAATGGAGAAATTTCGTATTTGCTTCATTATTAAATCTTTTTTGCCTTAATATTTCTGAATCATTCGCCTATGGACACACTGATGGACATAAAGCGACAGTTTATTGGTTCGGCCACTGGCCTTGAGGAGCCGTATTCTACATGCCAAACTTGTGAAAACCTAGTCATGCCTGTGGTTTTCAGTATGACCTTGTGATTTCCAGTATGATAAAAAAGTTGAAGCTCATATGGTAAAACAGATTATTCTTGCTGTAGAACCTTAATCGTATCGGGAGGCAGACCAATTTGTAACACAACAGGCTGGTACGCTTGCAGATTATCCCAATACGCAGCAATCTTGCGGGCAACGAAGAAACCGGCAAACCCTCCGCCAATTCCCCCTAAACATATCCATAACTGGTCGTTCGTCCAAAACTGGAAAAGCGCCCCTCCCAAAAATAACCCCAGTAATGGCGTTAAATAAACTAACATTGCTGAACGCAACAAACTACTTTCAGGAATGCCCACTTCAACTTTCTGCCCCGGCTGAAGTGGCTGAGAAATTTCCAGCTCCAACTGATGAATATTTTCCGGCCCTATTTTTTCCAATAAATAAGAACCACAGGTAGTTCTGGACTGACAACTACCACAACCTGAAGATGAGCCATAGCGCAACAATGCGCGGCCTTTTTGCCAACGGACAACTGTCGCCCACTCTTTAACCATCAGTTTTCCTCTGTAAATGTCACGCTTGCTGCAATCCGCTCAGCGGTCGTGAAAGGCAGCTCCCCAATAACGGTAATGCTATTTTTACCGCGGGCCAAAGTATAAACCGTTCTCCTGCCTTGTCGAAATGGCTGTTCCCCAACGGCCTTTTTGTTTGCAGTCACAACATTTACGGAAAAATTAAACAATCCATCACCATACATGATGGATTCCAACCATTCTGTTTCTGACAGTTTACGGCTGGTACGGGAAATTTCATTGAAGCCTTCAGGTATTTTTCCAACTCGCCAATTGAACTTCAATTTTTCGGAAGGCGGAATGAGCAACATCGGCGGTAATTTCAGATCAGTAATCGCACTCAGCTCGTTTTTAATGTAGTCATTGACGGTTGATGACACAACCCGAAATTGCTCAATTACGGTTATATTATCCTTATCCAGCAAATCAATCAGCAAAGGAAGGTGATTTCTCTCATCAATCAGAAGGTTATAACTATAACGGGATTCATCTTTCGATATGATGCGAACAAATCTCACTGGATTATCACCAACATGCGTACTGCCGGAATCAATGAAACGATAGAACTTTTGTAATTGCGTAAAATCGGCAAAGATGATCGGTGGAAGATAATCAACAATATGGTTGCCATATAAGCTGAATGAATCCAGACCTGGCTCGTAATAGCTGATTTGGTCACCACGCTGGATAATTTCCCGGCGGGAACCATCCATTTGTATGATTTGCGCAATGGGTTTACCGTCAATAATGGCATGACGATAACGCAACGGAATCAGGAATTGCTGGCCTATGTTGATAAAGCCAAGTTCATAATTCAGCGTTTGTACGGCATTATTCATATCCTGCAACAAAGCCTCGGCGCTGCTTTGCTGCGCCGAGGCTTTGAGAGGATTCAACAGGCTAACCGCCAATAAGAAAATGAAAACCCAAATACGTTTCATTACTGTTGCTGTGATTGTTGTTGTGCTCCAATAGGCTGATTAATCTGAGTAACACCGTAATTTTTTTCAGAATGGATGCGTCTGGTCAGTTCATATTGCTGCAACATCGCATCAATACGCTTATTACTTTCCCGAACTTGCATGCTCAGATCACCACCGAAGGCTTCATCATCAACAGGAGTCGCCAAACCTACAGGGGAGGCTGACCCCATCACAGGCAATGTATTGAAGACTGGCGTATCAGATTGAATATCTGCATCAACACTACTGCTGCTATTATATTGCTGAACGCCAATAACCACAGTCAAAGACACACATGCAGCAATACCAACTTGTGTAATCTGGCTCGCCCATGGACGAATTTTTCTCCAGAATGGCATTCTGCCCCATGTTTCAGGCTCTGGCTGAGATTCTAGAACAGCCGCTGGATTAATCTGGACGGGCTCTTTCTCAAGCGCCAGTGCCACTTGACTCGCGATATCCAAATGTAATACATCCCCCACGTCGCCACGCATGACATCACGGACAAGATGGTATCTTTCCCATTGCTGCTGCATGGCTGCATCTTCAGAGACCAAATGAACGACTTCACTATCAAGAGCTTCTCCATCCATTAAAGCGGAAAGTTTCTCTCTTTGCATGCCAAAGTACCTTTAAAATTGTTTTGTCCCACTACTGTTGGATTAGTGGTTGAACTTTGTTATCAATGGCTTCCCTTGCCCGGAAAATTCGTGAACGTACAGTGCCTACGGGACATTCCATGATGTCGGCTATTTCTTCATAGCTCAACCCTTCCAACTCCCTCAATGTAATCGCTACCCGCAAATCTTCCGGAAGCGATTCAATAGTACGGAAAACCACTTCCTTTAACTCTTCAGACAACATTAAGTTCTCAGGGTTCGAAATTTCTTTCAATGAACTTGACGCATCATAATTTTCGGCATCGTTAGCATCCAAATCATTAGATGGAGGACGACGCCCCTGAGCAACCAAATAATTTTTAGCCGTATTAACGGCTATACGGTACAGCCAAGTATAAAAAGCACTATCGCCCCGGAAAGAAGAAAGCGCCCGATAAGTCTTAATAAAAACCTCTTGAGCAACATCAGGAACGTCACTTTGAGGTACGTAACGAGCAATCAGGCTCGCTACTTTGTGCTGATATCTTATCACCAGCAAATTAAATGCTTTTTGATCACCTTTCTGGACCCGTTCAATCAGCATTTGATCCGTTAACTGCTCGCTCATCCGAGGTTCACTCTCCTGAGGTAAAACTCCACATGTTTGTACCAATTTAAACCAATATGATGTCCTGCTTTCCCGAACAAGCATGACTTTGAGTATCAATTTACTGTGAAGTTCAACTTTGGCCGTAATTTTATATTACAACCACCTGTCATTTCGTATTTCACTTCTTTTATCCCATTGATATTGATATTTATTTATAGTTTTGACTTATTACTACATAGCGACCAGAAATCTATTGGGCATATTAATTGCATCATACTTAAGTGCATATAGTACAAATCATAGTCCCTATTTCACAGGACACGTGATTTTAATGCGAGAAAAGAAAATATTGCTTTAATCAGCCTCTCATCACTCTAATATTGCTAACCCTATCAATAATAAACATAAAAATCTGTTACTAACTGACGAAACTCATCTGAATACGCGCCATCCAAGGCACGAATCGTTAATTCACTTACCTGATTTTGCTGTTCATGCAGGGATAATCCCAGTAATAGGCGATGCAACGGCTTATCCCGTCTGTCACGAATGTTGACACGAAAATGAGTAAACCATCCTAACTCTGCTGCCATCTTTTCAAATTGTTCACCAATATCATAAGGCAAAACCACGCAAAACAGCCCTGTAGGTGCAATCAATTCCCGTACACACGTCAATAATCCCTGATGTGTCAATGACTCCGTATAACGAGCCTGATTGCGAGCTTCATTTCGACATGCAATGGAAGGTTCAAAATAGGGAGGATTACTGACAATTAAATCATATTGGGTACTGTCTTGCTGCAAACCGTGTTTTTGTTGCAACCCGCGTTCCTGTAACCCATTTTGTTCCATATGCTGCCGCACAAAGTCATGGATATCCTGCTGATGTACCGTAATACGGGAAAACCACGGCGATTGTTGTATATTGTCAATCGCCTGCATTGCAGCAGAAGTGTCCAGTTCTACCGCATCAATCACAGTCTGCTCTCCTGTGCGCTGAGCTAACATCAATGCAATCAGACCACTGCCACACCCAATATCCAGACACCTTTTCTTGTTATATACTGGCGCCCAGGCTCCCAACAGCACACCATCCGTTCCGACTTTCATCGCACATTTATCATGCCCAACAAAAAACTGTTTAAATGTAAAACCACCGCGGCGAAAAACGGGTTTATCTATCGATGCCATGAGTTATATCTGCTGAAATAAAAGTTTCTCATAGCATAAATCTTATGACGCGCGGATAAAAGCAACCTGCTTATAGGATGTTTTTATAGGATGAAGAATGTGCCCAACCTGTTTATAATCGGCGGCCCAAACAGAGGTATATGATGACTGCGACAAACTTTTCTGAATTTCAACTTGATGAATCCCTGCTTGATGCACTGAATGATAAAGGCTACGAACGCCCGACAGCAATTCAAGCGGCAGCCATTCCTGCTGCCATGGATGGGCGGGATGTCCTTGGTTCAGCCCCAACCGGTACAGGTAAAACCGCCGCTTACCTGTTGCCGGCATTACAGCATTTACTCGATTTTCCCCGTAAAAAATCAGGGCCACCGCGTATCCTGATTCTGACTCCAACCCGTGAACTGGCAATGCAAGTTGCAGAACAAGCAAAAGAATTAGCGGCTCACACTCATTTAGATATCGCCACAATCACTGGCGGCGTTGCCTATATGAATCACGCAGAAGTATTCAGTGAGAATCAGGATATTGTTGTCGCAACGACAGGACGTCTGCTGCAATACATCAAAGAAGAAAACTTCGACTGCCGTGCTGTGGAAACGTTGATCCTTGATGAAGCTGATCGCATGCTGGATATGGGATTTGCCAATGATGTCGAAACCATTGCCGGTGAAACCCGCTGGCGTAAACAAACACTGTTATTTTCCGCCACACTGGAAGGCGAATCCATCCGTGATTTTGCCGAACGTCTGTTAACTGATCCTGTTGAGATTGATGCAGAGCCTTCTCGTCGCGAGCGCAAGAAAATCCAGCAATTTTATTATCGTGCTGATACGTTAGAGCATAAGACAGCCCTGTTATGCAACCTTCTTCAACAGCCTGATGTTACAAAATCCATTGTTTTCGTACGCAAACGTGAACGTGTACGTGAACTGGTTGACTGGCTGAGTCAGGCAGGAATTCAAGCCTGTTTCCTTGAAGGTGAAATGGTACAGGCCAAGCGCACAGATGCCGTGAAACGGTTGAATGATGGCAAAGTCAAGGTTCTGGTTGCAACAGACGTCGCTTCCCGTGGATTAGATATTGAAAACGTCAGCCACGTCTTTAACTTTGATTTACCTCGCACTGCGGATGTTTACCTGCATCGGATTGGCCGTACAGCCCGTGCCGGCCGCAAAGGGACTGCCATTGCTCTGGTTGAATCTCACGATCATCCTCTGCTCGGTAAAATTAGCCGTTATCTTCAAGAGCCTTTGAAAATACGGGTTGTCGATGAACTCCGCCCGCAAACCAAAGCGCCAAGTGAGAAAAAAAGTTATAAGCCTTCTAAAAAAGTGTTGGAAAAACGCAAAGAGAAGAAAAAATCAGAAGACACGAAGAAAAAACGAGTAAAAGTTCGTCATCGTGACAGCAAAAACATCGGTAAACGCCGCGCTTCTTCTGGTAAACCTAGACCAGAAGTAATTGAATCTGGCAACGATTAATTATCTCAATACAGGCGAAGTCATTGAATATGAGTTGACTTCGCCTCTCTACTTACATCATTTGGACATTATTCAGGCATTACATCACTTAATTTCAGCCACTTCTTTGCGATGTAATTTGCTGATAAACTTCCTCAAATTGTTCCCGAATTGCAGGTTCATCCATAGTCATCGCCAATGAGTGCAAAGAAGGCATTTGTAAAGAAGGCATGTCCAATGCAAACATCCCCTCATCTGTCGCATCAGTTGACGCCAACATGGCATCGCCATTATTTAGCCAAGGCTTCTGTTTCGTCATTAATTCCAATACAGCCTCCAAAAAGTGTGCCTTAAATGAATGCAACCCATATCGATGAGGCAGAATGGAATCCCATATACTTCCTAATTTATATTTAAGTTCGATTGTATTACCCATAGGTTTAGGAACCGGCAATACTTTTTGCAAATCCCCCAACCAGTCGTATTGAACAGAATAATGGCGTACCAAACCACTGTCGGCCAATTCACGAGCAACTTCAGGTGATACCCCCATACGTTTCAACGTAAGGTCTGAAACGCCAGCAGCATTATAAATAACCGCGGGTTTTCCTGTTGCCAGTGCAGCCACTGTTGCCAATCCGCCCCCTAAAGAATGCCCCGTGAAAATGACATTTTCACCAAATACCTCTAATGACTTGTGCGCTAATTCCACCGCCTGATTATATTGTTTTTCATTGTAGCCAAGCCCCTGACGAATACTTACCATGAAATCTTTCAACTCGTTTGAGCCAGTGAAAGAAACAATATATAGCCCCTGATGTTTGTATACCCCTGCTTGAAACCCTGTTGAATAATCATTCAACGTACTAGGGTCAATGCCTGCTTGTGATAAATCATCATCAGACAAGCGTTCAAAACTAGGAATTCCTAAACTTTGCTCGCGGTAAACATCACGGGTAACTAATGTCAGGTTATAGTCAATAAACTTAGACTGTTTTCCTGCAATATCATTGGCTGTCAATATGGGCGATTCCATCGCACGGGCACTGAGATCGTTAATCAATGATTGATAAAGTGCATTAGATTGCTTGGTGTTTTCTGACAGCGAAATGGATGATGCAGAAATGCGCTCAGCTTTATCTGGTAATGATTCGGCTGGAGAATTGGATTGAGGTTGCAGAGAATTTCCTTCTAATGAATACACCCCTAGTTCACTTAAAAAACTGGTATTTACTGATAAAGTCATAAAATTCTCCTACAGATTATTCAGATTAGAGGTAATCGAAACTCCAAACTCTCTATCGGCAGGAAAATTAACGCCTTTATAACAAATTTAATCTTTAATTAACAATTTTGTTTGTAATGAATAAAAGAAATAAAATTACAAAGTGAAATAAAAAAATGCTTTTACGCACAGAGATAACGCCGGATAGGTTTGCATAATTGAAGAGCGGGTGGAAGTGGTCAATGATAAATAATCAGGCAGCCTTAACTGCCTGAATTTAGGCAGAAATTACAGACTTTCTGTAAAAGTACGGGCAATAACATCACGCTGCTGTTCTGGAGTCAGTGAATTAAAACGCACTGCATAACCAGAAACACGAATAGTGAGCTGAGGGTATTTTTCAGGATGCTTCACCGCATCTTCCAGCGTTTCACGACGAAGGACATTCACATTCAGATGCTGTCCCCCTTCTACACGCACAGTCGGTTTCACTTCCAGCGGAATTTCTCGATATTCAAATTGCCCCAGTTCATCTTTGGCAACAATCTGGCCTTCATCGTAATCCGCTTTAGCGCAGATACAACGTGCTTCATTTTTTTCATCATCCAACAGCCAAAAAGAATTCATCAATGCAGCGTTGTCAGATTGGGTAATTTGAATCCCCGTAATCATTTATACCTCCAACATCATCTTGGTTATTTAGTCAAACCATTACTTAGAGCCTAATCGGATAGGCGCTTAATCAACCATCATTCTTGATTTCCTGTATACCAATACAAATGAGAAGATTCTTTGATTGAAATCAACCAATTTTATAAGGTTATTATCATAAAAATTTCAACTTGTTGTTTTTAAATATTTTTTTGTATAAATTACATGAAATTATTTTTGTAAATTTTCAAAATAATTTATAAAAACAGATTTTCATTCTATAAATTAAACTTGGATTGGAATCCTAGGGTTTCCCTATGCCAAGGGAATCGGTAAGCTTAAGTCCATCTGATAATCATATAGAAAGGGATTGGTTATGTCCGCACCTCTCACATGGCACGATGTCATCGGCAATGAAAAGAAACAGCCTTATTTCGTTGATACATTGGCTTATGTTGCCAACGAACGTCAGGCTGGAAAAACCATTTATCCACCGCAGCAGGATGTTTTCAACGCATTCCGCTATACCGAATTGGCTGATGTAAAAGTGGTAATTTTGGGGCAAGATCCTTATCATGGCCCGAATCAAGCCCACGGACTGGCTTTCTCAGTACAACCCGGCATTCCGGCGCCACCTTCTCTTGTCAATATGTACAAAGAGCTGGAATCGGATATTGCTGGATTTACTCGCCCTAATCACGGTTGCTTGATCAGTTGGGCAAAACAAGGGGTGTTATTACTCAATACCGTGTTGACTGTTGAGCGCGGCAACGCACATTCCCATGCAAATTTGGGATGGGAAACTTTCACCGATAAAGTCATTGCGGCAATCAACGAACATCGTAACGGGGTTATTTTCCTGCTTTGGGGTTCTCATGCCCAGAAAAAAGGCCGTTTTATTAATACCCAACGCCATCATGTGCTGAAAGCACCTCATCCTTCACCATTGTCAGCACACCGCGGTTTTTTAGGTTGCAGACATTTTTCACAAGCCAATAGTTTGCTGGAAACACAAGGATTGTCCCCAATCGATTGGACACCCCAATTACCTCAATAATCGCGCTCTGCCTACAAAAATGCCGCCTCTGGATGGCGGCATTACATCACGGAATACCGTAATTTATTTAGAAACTGCAACCATTGCAGGGCGCAGTAAACGACCATTCAAGGTATAACCTTTCTGCATCACCAACATGACATGGTTCGGTTCATGCTGTTCAGATTCCATCATGGTCATCGCCTGATGTACTTCAGGATTGAAAGGCACATTAGTGTCACCAACAACTTCAATACCAAACTTACCCACTGCATCAATAAAAGATTTCAGCGTCAGTTCAATACCTTCAATCATAGGTTGTAATGATTCATTAGCACGATCAGCAACATCTAACGCACGTTCCAGATTGTCGATTACAGGCAGGAGTTCATTAGCAAATTTTTCCAATGCGAACTTATGTGCTTTTTCTACATCCTGCTCGGTACGACGGCGAATATTTTCCACTTCAGCACGAGCACGCAGCATAGCATCACGTTCGTTAACCTGAGCCTGTTTCAACTGTTCTTCCAGTTCGGCAACACGCGGGTCAACAACATTTTCAGTCTCTGGCGCGTCTGCCTGTGCTGTACTAATTTGTTCCTCTAATACATTTTCTGTATTTTCTGAGACTTGCTCGTCAGGTACTTTTTGGTCTTTACTACTCATGAATATCTCCGCGTATTTTGTATTATCTTCGCCATTCCAGCTTATTATGGGGATCAATACGCGGGATTCAAGGGAACACATCATATTGTGAGGGCAAAACCATATGCTGAAGGAAATAACAGCAATGAATAATGAATTCAAATGTATCGGTATTGTCGGTCGTCCACGTCATCCTGAAGCGCTGGCCACCCATGAAATGCTTTACCATTGGCTAGTATCTAAAGGTTATTGCGTTATTGTGGACAGGCAGGTTGCAAAAGATATTGGCTTAAAGGGTGCTCAAACCGGAGGGCTGACAGAAATCGGCAAAATTGCCGATCTGGTGATTGTTGTCGGTGGAGATGGCAACATGCTTGGTGCTGCCAGAGTGCTATCACGCTATGATATCAAAGTCATTGGTATCAATCGGGGTAATTTAGGTTTTCTGACCGATTTAGATCCCGATAATGCTTTACAACAGCTCTCTGAAGTTTTGGACGGCGAGTATCGGGACGAAAAACGTTTTCTGCTTGAAGCCCAGGTCACGAAAAAAGGACAAAAAGCCCGGCGCAGCACAGCCCTGAACGAAGTGGTATTACATCCGGGTAAAGTTGCCCATATGATTGAGTTCGAAGTTTATATTGATGAGCGTTTTGCCTTTTCCCAACGCTCAGATGGCTTAATCATAGCAACCCCTACAGGTTCCACCGCCTACTCTTTATCTGCCGGTGGGCCAATATTAACACCAAATTTAAATGCCATCGTGCTGGTGCCAATGTTTCCACACACACTTTCAGCACGCCCTCTTGTGATCAGCAGTGAAAGTAGCATTCGATTGAAATTTTCTCAAAACAGTAATGATTACGAAGTAAGCTGTGACAGCCAAATCGTTCTGCCTATCCAAGACGGTGAAGAAGTCATTATCAAACGCAGCGAATATAATCTGCATTTAATTCACCCGAAAGATTACAACTACTTCAATACGCTGAGCACTAAACTGGGGTGGTCAAAAAAAATGTTCTAAAAACACGGCTCCCTGCTTTACTGTATAAAAGACCAGTTTATACTGTATGTAAGCACAGACATGTTTTTATGCACAGGAACGTGTTTTTATACACAGTAAGCATGAGGAGGAGCACAATGCTGACTCAGTTGACCATCAGTAATTTTGCCATCGTTCGCGAACTTGAAATTGATTTCCGCTCAGGAATGACGGCAATTACAGGAGAAACCGGAGCCGGTAAATCCATCGCGATCGACGCATTGGGTTTATGTCTTGGCAATCGTGGCGAAGCCAATATGGTTCGCTCCGGTGCTCCCCGTACCGATCTTTGTGCCCGTTTTTCACTGACAGATGCCCCTTCTGCACGTAAGTGGCTCGAAGACCATCAGCTTGATGAAAGTTTTGATGACAACAATGAGTGCCTGCTGCGTCGCACAATTACTGCGGATGGGCGTTCTCGTGGTTTCATCAACGGTACTGCCGTACCACTTTCCCAGTTACGTGAATTAGGTTCACATCTGATTCAAATTCACGGGCAACATGCTCATCAATTACTGTTAGAAAACCGTCATCAAAGACGTTTACTGGATATTTATACGGGCGACTTTGGACTCCAGCATGAAATGAAACAAGCGTACCAACAATGGAGACAAAGTTGTCAGGCTCTCTCACAATTTCAACAACAAGCCCTTGAGCGCCGGTCACGCCAGCAATTGCTGGAGTATCATCTGAAAGAACTGAACGAACTGTCACCACAACAAGGGGATTATCAAGAACAAGACAGCGAATATAAACGGCTGGCAAACTGTGGGCAATTCCTGTCAGTCAGCCAGAACATTCTCCAGATCTTAAGCGATAATGATGAGCAAAACATTGTCAGCCTTCTCAGCTATGCACGAAGTGAACTTACAGAACTTGCTGGCATGGATCACAAGCTCAGTAACTTACTTAATATGTTGGAAGAAGCGGCTATCCAAATCAATGAAGTCAGCGATGAATTGCGTCATTACAGTGATCAATTGGAACTGGATCCTAACCGTTTATTCGAGCTGGAACAGAAAATTTCCCAGCAAATCAGCATGGCACGTAAACACCACGTGGCACCGGAAGAGCTGCCTGCCCTGCATCAGCAATTGCTGGAAGAACAGCATCAGTTATCCCAACAAGAAGATGATTGTGCTCATTTGAGTGAACTCGTCAGCCTGCACTACCAGCAGGCTCTGACCGTAGCAGAAAAACTGCACCAGGTTCGCCAGAAATACGCTGTAGAATTAAGCCATCTGATAACAAGTAGCATGCACCAACTTTCCATGCCTCATGGTCGTTTCACGATTGATATCACCTTTGAACCGGGGAATTTAAACATTGATGGTGCCAGCAAAGTAGAATTCAATGTAACAACCAACCCCGGCCAACCTCACCAATCACTGGCAAAAGTGGCATCGGGTGGTGAGCTATCCCGTATTGCATTGGCTATTCAGGTAATTACCGCGAAAAAAATGGAAACACCTGCACTTATCTTCGACGAAGTTGATGTTGGTATCAGTGGCCCAACGGCAACAATCGTCGGTCGTCTATTACGTGAATTGGGAGAATCAACCCAAGTTATGTGCGTTACCCATCTACCACAAGTGGCAGGATGTGGGCATCAACACTTTTACGTTAGTAAGCAGACTGATGGAGAAGAGACAGAAACCCGAATGCAACTATTGGATAAAAAAGCACGGCTGCAAGAACTGGCGCGGCTTTTGGCGGGGAGCGAAGTGACAAAAAATACACTGGCCAATGCAAAAGAGCTGTTAGCGGCATAAATTAATACAACTTTTTTGTATAATTGAAGTCATAGGTAAACGCGTAGAGGTTTTCAATCTCTTCAATGTTTATTATTATCGACGGCTTAACTCCTAAAGGAATGTAATCACTATGCGCTGTAAATTATTGACTGCCGCTACCGTATCACTTGTTATGCTGACTGCGGGTTGCTCTACGTTTGAGCGAATTGTTTATCATCCTGATATTAATCAAGGGAATTACCTGACGCCGGCTGCGGTATCAAAAATCCAGAAAGGGATGACTCAGCAGCAAGTCGCTTACACTTTGGGAACCCCAATGCTAACTGATCCGTTTGGAAGCCAGACTTGGTATTACATTTTCCGCCAGCAACCGGGCCATGAAAAAGCCACTCAGGAAACCTTAACACTGACCTTTGATGGCAAAGGCGTGCTGACCGATATCAAGAACGAAAAATCATTGCCTGAAAATAAATAAGATGTGGGCTTTATTTATTCGCCAACACTATACTGGGCTGGCGAATAAATAGACTTTTGACGGGTATTATTGAGTATTATTTTTAGCGCGTTCTGCTCGTTTACGCCGCATTTCTTTGGGATCAGCAATGAGAGGGCGATAAATCTCTACACGGTCACCCTCTTCCAGCGTATCTGTCAGTTTGGCTGGTCGGCTATAAACGCCAACTTTATTCTTAGTCAAATCGATATCATTACGTAATGTCAAAAGACCAGACGCAACAATCGCTTGTTCAACCGTTGCTCCCTGCGGTACTTTCACATTACATAGATATTGCCGTTCAGGCAGAGCATAAACGACTTCGATATTGATCTCAGACACTATAAACCTCACGTGCGCGTTGGGTAAAAGCCTGAACCATATTACCAGCCAATTCCTTGAATACCTTACCAAAGGCTAATTCAATCAACTTATTGGTAAATTCAAAATCGAGGTGCAACTCAACCTTACAAGCATCCTCACTCAGCGGAGTAAAATGCCACCCTCCCATCAACTTACGGAAAGGCCCATCAACAAGCTGCATTTTAATACTTTCGTTATCGAATAACGTATTACGCGTTACAAACGTCTTACTGATCCCTGCCTTAGAGACCTCAACCGAAGCCGTCATTTCATTATTACTGCTGCTTATTACACGGCTACCCACACACCCCGGTAAAAAATCCGGATAAGAAGTCACATCATTGACCAATTTATACATTTGTTCCACGCTGTAAGGCACTAGCGCAGAGCGACTAATCTGAGGCATATCATTTCCTGTAAAACGTAACAGCGCTGAATAATACCACTTAAATGTGATTAAATAAAAACCTGATGACATTTAGAACAATAAATGTGCATTCATCGCTAAATATCATACAGAAGAGATTTCTTTCACTAACGCATACAGTATAATACAACGCATTATGACAAAGAAAAAAGCACACAAACCCGGTTCGGCAACAATTGCCATGAATAAGCGAGCCCGCCACGAATACTTCATCGAAGAAGAATTCGAAGCAGGCTTATCCCTACAAGGTTGGGAAGTCAAATCACTGCGCGCTGGCAAGGCTAACATTAGTGAGAGTTACGTTTTGCTCAAAGATGGCGATGCTTATCTTTTTGGTGCCACAATAACGCCACTGAATGTTGCTTCTTCCCATGTAGTTTGTGATCCGACACGGTCACGCAAACTACTACTTAACAAACGTGAACTTGATTCATTATATGGTCGAATCAATCGCGAAGGTTATACCATCGTCGCGCTTTCCATGTATTGGAAAAATACTTGGTGCAAAATCAAAATTGGCGTTGCAAAAGGTAAAAAAGCGCACGATAAACGTTCAGACATTAAAGAACGTGAGTGGAAATTAGACAAAGCGCGAATTATGAAGAATTCAGGGCGTTAATTACTGGCATTCTCGCTCAATATTCTGATATACTTGCGTTTAACACACTTTTGGGGCTGATTCTGGATTCGACGGGATTCGCGAAACCCAAGGTGCATGCCGAGGGGCGGTTGGCCTCGTAAAAAGCCGCAAAACAATAGTCGCAAACGACGAAAACTACGCACTGGCAGCTTAATAACCTGCGCAGAGCCCTCTCTCCCTAGCCTCCGCTCTTAGGACGGGGATCAAGAGAGGTCAAACCCAAAAGAGATCGCGTGGATGCCTTGCCTGGGGTTGAAGCGTTAAATCTAATCAGGCTAGTTTGTTAGTGGCGTGTCTGTCCGCAGCTGGCAAGCGAATGTAAAGACCAGACTAAGCATGTAGTACCGAGGATGTAGGAATTTCGGACGCGGGTTCAACTCCCGCCAGCTCCACCAAATTTGGTAGGACAGTGTAGGGACAACAACTTGAAAAACAGTAAGTTAGCAAAGTTGGTTGGTCACTGTCATGACAGTAAAAGGACTTCAAAGTGCACGTGAAATGCACGTGGAGTTAAATTTAAGACACCTCAGATTCCCCCTCTGAGGTGTTTTTATTTGCAACGAATGTATTTCTATTTGTAAAAAAGTGTAACAAAAATCCATGCCATTTTTGTCCGCTTTAGACCTGATTTCCCCCTCAGTTCATCCTTATTAAAATTCATATTGAAGAACGGTCATCATTATTTTATTCAAAAAATTTACTGCAAAAAATCCCCCGCTGAACCAGTGTATTTCTGTACGTATAAACAGTATTTTTAAATGTTCAAATTTTTTGACGGTATTTGGCAGATGAGTGTTTTTTACTAAAGAAATTGAGGTTGGTTCCAAGGTGGGAATGGGAAACAAAGTTACTATCACTATAGGGCAGCAATCTGCCCTTTAACATAAAAGGGCTTTCAAATCCCATTTAACAACATTAATTAGGGTTTTCGGCTCGCAGACGACTTTTTTTTTTTTTTTGAATTTTCCAAATAAGTCTCGTAGTCATTATGTTCAATAAAGAAGAGGAGCCTCCGAGACTGGTGACTCCTTAAACTAAAGGAATTCCTGTAGTAATTCACTCCTCCGTTTGAAACGGAAGGATTCCAAAAGGCGAGAAATCCCACTTTTAGCTAACTTGTTGATTTTACTCATTTCCCGCATGGAGCAGGAATTCAATTAAATCAATGGGTTAAAAGGGGATAATTCTCCCATTTATCTAAGTAATTGATTTTGCTCATTTCCGGCACATAACCAGATATTAGGGATATCAAGGGGTTAAGTTAAAATGGTATCTTCTTTGGCGCATTATGTTTTGTCAGTAAAAGCGCTGATTTTATTGATCCTCCATTTGTTATTCTATGCCATCCTGTCATCAAAACATGCAGCTCACCTAAACGTTAAATCGAGCTTAGTCAAAACGCATTCTCCAGTATGGATGAACTTATTTTATTGATGTTCACTGGCGGAGAAGTATCTCACCGCCTTCATGTTATTTAGCAATCTGTATTGTTGATGAAATGAGGGAATAAATATGAGTATTCAAGATAAAAAACCTGATGTGCCTGTCTCAGAATGTAGCAATCTCGTGATCGTTACAACACCAGAATATGTCAAAAAAGCGATAGAAGAACATGCTCAGAGCCGTAACCACCCTTATGCAACTCAGGCAGAACCGGGACTTGTTACACTAAGTAATGATGTGAACAGTGACAGTGAGATAACCGTTGCAACCTCTAAAGCCGTTAAGAAAGCATACGATCTCGCCAATACCGCTAATCAAAACGCAACAAAACCTCAAACTAAAGGCTCTATAAAATCAGTCAGTGGATCTTGGGGTGTAAATTCAACCATTTTTATTCCTGCTGATCTACGTGGGCAAGTAATTACTTTTGTCAGATTGGAGGGATTAAATGCACGGCATCAAGCACTACCAGTTCCTCTTGTTGATGGTATAACTGAACAAAGACTAGCTGGTCCTAATAATTACTGGGTGTGGTTAGAATTCAAATTCTCTGACAATTCGACACATATTACTGTAATAAATGGCCGTGGTGCTAATTTTATTCAGATTTTTTATCGAGAATAACGAAAATATGCACCAACCTTCAGGGGCACAGAACACACCGCCCCTGTTCTCACCCCACCTATCCAGATAATTCAACTCCCACCTCCCCCTGCCTCACATTCCACACCGAATCTGCCGGCATCTGGACACGGACATCTAAGCGAGTGCCTGCGGGTAAGTCACAGGGTTCATCATCGGTGTAATACGTTTGCTCATCCACGGACTTGAGGCGCCGGTTCTGTAGTCTCGCGGGCATATGGGTATTCTGTCGGTGGGTCACTTTGATGTCGATAGCCCCGTCCGGCAAGACTGTAGTGATGTGATGGACGGCCCCTTTTTCAGCGGCAAATAGTGCCATCTTTCTTTCCGATGCACTGAATTTTTCGGGAGAGAACCTATCATGAATACGATCAAAGTCGTTGGCATTGACCTCGCCAAAA